>JAFGFF010000005.1 GCA_016931075.1 Pirellulales bacterium
CAGCACGTCCATGCTCTGTGCCCGGGTGATTCGCGGCAGCAGTTCCAGGGCGAAGAGCGTCGCGCCCGACTCGGCCACCGGCACGACCGCCTGGGGCTGGCCCAACGGGTCGCACATGCCGATGACGACCTGGCCGGAGCGGAGCCGCCCGGGCTCTTCGCTGGCCCCCTCCAGTTGGCCGCCGGCCGCCCGGACTTGGAACAGGACGTCGGCCGCGTGGATCTCTCCCGGGTTGGAGGCGATCTTGGCGCCCTTCTCGGCAAACAGGGCGTCGGGCAGCCCGGCCGCCTCGCCGGCCCCTGCCTGGACCACTACCTCCATGCCCGCCTTGACCAGCGCTGCCACAGCGCCGGGCACCAGGGCCACGCGTCTTTCTCCGGGACTCGATTCTTTGGCAACTGCGACAATCATGGGCCTGTTTTCTGTGTTTTTCGCCAAGGGAGGTTTTTGTTAGTAGACGCGGCGTCCCGCCGCGTTCCAAAAGCGGCGGGACGCCGCTTCTACTTTTCTGCCCCATTTTTAGGGGTCATTAAACTCTTGATTATTACGCCCGGCCCCTGCAAGGAAAGCCCCCCCAGGGAAGGGTGAGTTCGGCATGGGAATCCGAGCGTTTTCCCGCCCTGGTCCCGCCAGGGCACCCTTGCCGGCCCGACGGCCAGTTGCTAAACTATGTGTTTCCCCACACGTAACTGTTCACAACCCCGGGACAACGCAGCGGAAAAGGTGACAGTCACCTTTTGTGCAAAGCACCCGAAGGGCCGTTCCGGCAAAAGGTGACTGTCACCTTTTCCGCTGGCCGTGAACGGTTACCCCACACCCAGCCCGGGCGGACCGGACGGGAGTGTGCGGCTCGATTTGTGCCCGCGCGAAGGTAGTTATCCGATGAAGACCTACGTGGCCAAACCCAACGAAGTCCAGCGCAAGTGGTGGCTGGTCGACGCCTCGGACAAGGTGCTCGGCCGGCTGGCCAGTGACATTGCGGTGGTCCTGATGGGCAAACACCGGCCGGAATACACGCCCCACGTCGACACGGGCGATTTCGTCGTCGTCGTCAACGCCGAGAAGGTCGTCCTGACCGGCCAGAAATGGCAACAGAAGCGCTACACCTGGTACACCGGTTACACGGGCCTTCGCAGCGAGTCGGCCGAAGACCGACTGAAGCGCAAGCCGGAGATGATCCTCCAGGAAGCGGTCCGGCGGATGCTGCCCAAGAACAAGCTGGCCACCAAGATGCTCTCGAAGCTGAAGGTCTACGTCGGCGACGAGCATCCGCACCAGGCACAAAACCCCGAGCCGGCCGATTTCGGCGCGAAGAAGTAGAAGTCCTATCGTCCTTCCCCCGTCCACAGACCATTTCGACCGAGAGTCAAGCAGGACCGCGATGTCAGAAGCCACCGCAACGGCCAAACCGAAGGGAACCGGCGACGCACTGGGCACGGGACGACGCAAGACGGCCGTGGCGCGAGTCCGCGTTCGTGCCGGCGAAGGACGCATCCTCATCAACGAGCGGCCCCTGGAAGACTTCTTCCCCTTGGATCAGCAGCGCAACGCCGTGCTGGCCCCGCTGGTTCACACGGGCAAGCAGGGCGAGGTCGACGTCCTCATCCGCGTCCACGGCGGCGGCACCACTGGCCAGGCGGACGCCTGCAAGCTGGGCATCGCCCGGGCGCTGAAGAACTACGACCCCGAGTTGGAAGACGCCCTGCGCGACTCCGACCTCCTGACCCGCGACAGCCGCGAAGTCGAGCGCAAGAAGCCCGGCCTCCGCGGCGCCCGACGCGCGACGCAGTTCTCGAAGCGTTAGTCTCCCGGTCGCCCAAGACCCGAGACAAGCCAAAAATCCTCCGACGCTCATTCCGCGCGCCGGCCGTCCCTACTCGTCTTTCCCTTTGCGTCTTTGTGTCTTGGCGTGCGATTCTTCTCCCGGCATTGGCCCCAACATCGCCGCGCGAAGGAAGCCCAAGGCAAACGCCATGCCGGCGTGCCATGGGGCCGGGCAGGACATCTGCGGGGCGTGGTCGGGGATCACGACGCCGTCGAAACCATTCCGGGCAAGGATCTCCAGTACCCGGGCGACGTCGACGTCTCCTTCGTCGATAAACGTCTCCTTGTAGTAGGGCGCCTTACCTCGGACGTTGCGCAAGTGGACGTAGGCCAGCTTGCCCTGGCGGCTGTACTGGTCGACCGCTTCGTAGACGTCGCCTTCGGTCATCTCGGCCAGCGTGCCGACGCAGAATTCAAGCTGGTTGCGAGGACTGGGCTTCAAGTCGAGCAACCGTTGATATAAATGCGGCTGATAAACCAAGCGGGGCTGTCCCCGCACGGTCGGAAGCGGCGGGTCGTCGGGATGGGCCGCCAGGGTAACGCCCGCCTCCTCGGCCACGGGCACGATCGCCTCGAGAAAGTCGGCCAGCCGGGCCCAAAGCTCTTCGTGCGTGGCCGGGGGAAGAACCCCGGGCGGGGCGTCGCGGTCGTAGACCATGTTCCAGACCATGCCACGGGGAATCGGCGTATCGACCGGGCCGCTCATCCCGACGGCCTCGGCGCCGCCCCGGGCGAACGGCCCCTTGATCCGACCCGCCACGCCGGCGATCGAGAAGTTATAGCCCAGGATCGGAATGCCGGCACGACCCAGGTTTCGGACCAGTGTGGCGACGGCGTCGAGCTGTTGGCGTTTCTTCGGTCCGTCGAGAAGCACGTCGTGCCAATGGGCCGGATCGAGGTTTTCGATCGCTTCGAGTTTCAGCCCGGCCGCGTCGACCCGGTCGACCAGTCGGGCCAGTTCATCATGCGTCCACATCCGGTCCGGATCGCCGGCCAGCCCCCAACCCGCATCGTCGCCCACCGGCTGGTCGCCCGGCCGGTTGCCGCGCGATGAACGAAAGTAATCGACCAGATGGGCCACGACATGCGTACAGCCGCACTGCCGGGCGAACCGAAAATGCTCGTCATCGAGCTGGTGGCGATAGAGTCCAAGACCGAGATGCATGGGAGAAGCGGGGGATTGGGGATTGGGGATTGGGGATTGGAACCGAGCGGGGGACGTAAGTCCCCTGTTTGGGAACGGGCAGTTGTACAAACCGCCCTCACCCGGCGGCTGTGCCGCCACCCTCTCCCAAAAGGAGAGGGATTGGGGATTTCAAAAACCGATACTTGCACCGCCATCTACGGGAAGCACGATCCCGGTGACGAACTTGGCTGCCGGGGAGCAGAGGTAGACGGCCGCCATGCCAACGTCCTCGGGCTCGCCAAGTCGGGCCATCGGAGTGCGGCCGAGAATCTTCTCCTTTCGCTGGGAATCGGTCTCTAGGGCCTGGCGAGCCATTTCGGTGTCGAACCAGCCCGGGGCAATTGCGTTGACGCGAACCCCGTGGACCGACAACTCGGTGGCCATCGCCCGGACCATGCCGACGTAGGCGCTCTTGGCCGCGCTGTAGGCGACGACCTGGGGGAGGCCGAACAACGAGGCCATCGAGGCGATGAACAGGATCGACCCGGCCCGCCGCTCAATCATGCCCGGGGCGACGGCCCGGCTCAGCGCGTGGGCTCCAAGAACATGCGTGTTCAACACGGCCAGGAACTCTTGCTCGGTCGTGTCGACAACCGATTTCTTCAGGTGGATGCCGGCGTTGTTCACCAGGATCGTGATCGGGCCGAACCGCCGGTCGACCGTTTCGACCAGCCCGGAGGCCTCGTCCAGCTTCGTCACGTCGTGGACCACGAATTCGGCCTGGGTCCCGATCTGGCCGACCGCGTCCCGCAGCGGTTTCTCGCGCCGACCGGTCAGAACAACCCGAGCGCCAGCCGCGGCCATGCATCGGGCCATGGCCAGGCCGAGCCCCGAGCCGCCCCCGGTGATCAGGGCCTGTTGGCCGTCCAGCCGGAACGCGCACGGCCAGGCGAACAGCCCACAGTCCTTCGGCGTCGGCACGGTTTCAAGTTCATGAGTCTGCATGGTAATGGGCAACCGTAGTATATTGCAGGCTATAACGAGTGACCGCGGAAGACGCGAGTGCCCCGATTCATCCTATTCTCATGGTTGCGGCGAGACATTGCTGGGTAACATGCCCATGCTGAAGCCCAACGAGCCGGCATGTCCTAATTTCGCACTCCAGTTCGACTTAAGTCCTTTTATGACCTGAGAAGTAGGAGCATAAGCCGTCGACTAGAATAGGGTTGATACAACGTGGACAGTCCTGATTGGCGTTCGCGGGCAGACGGCTCCCGCTTCCTCGTCGGCAACTGATGGAACAATATGAGATCATGAGCCCTCGAACCGCCCCTCTATCGGCCAGGCCTGAAAGACTTTCGTTCCGGTTCGCCCGGGAAGGGGAGCGGCTGGCCGTCGAATTGCGCACGCGAGGGCGGGGCGCGAGTTGCTTTCTGGTTTTTTGGCTGATCGGCTGGACGGTCGGGTGCGTCTTCCTGGCGGGACTGGTCATCCGTGACCCGAACGTGTTTCACATTTTGTTTGCCCTCCCCTTCTGGGCCTCCTGGGTGTTCGTGTTCTGCCAGATTCTCTACACGACCTTTGGGCGGGAGTATTTCATGCTCGACCGGCGCGGCGCGGCCCACGGGCGGAAGGTGTTCGTCCAGATCAGCCAGCGATACGTGCCGCTGGACGAAGTCAAGCATTTTCAGGTGTACCGTTCGTCGGTGACGGAAAACGACCAGCCGATTTTTGGTATCGAGATGACGACCCTGGGCAAGACGTTGCACATGGCCCGGGGGCTGGAATCAAATGAGCGCAACTGGCTGATCGGTCAATTCAACGACCACCTCGCCTCGCTTCAGGCCGCTTCGGCTCCTCTGGTCGCGGACCGGTCGACGCCCGACGACGAGAGCGCCTGGACACACGAAGATGAGAACGGCGAGACTATGCCGGCTCGCCCGAAGCACAAGTCGGCCCGGGGCCGGAGGGTCTTGACGCTTGCCGATCAGGCGGTCGAGCCGCCGAGCGATTGCCGTTGGCGGCGAGAAGACGCGTTTTCCGAAATCGTGTTTTCCTGGCGAGGCAAGTTCCATCCTCTCGCCTTCGGAGGCGCGCTGTTTATCACGCTCTTTTGGAACGGCATTGTCTCAGTCTTCGTCTGCGGCTTGTTGGGAATCGGCCAAGCCCCCGTGCCGCCAGGTATGATGTGGTGGGGCCTGTTTGTGTTTCTCATCCCGTTCGAGGCGATCGGCGCGGTCATTTTCCTCGGCCTGCTGGCCGTCCTGGCCGAGCCGTTTCATGTCCGCCGCTGGACGATCGGCCGAAGTCACGTCGAAGCGCGCAGCACCTGGTTCGGCGTCGGACCCGGTCGGAATTGGCTGGTCGTGAGCCTGGATCGGTTGGAAGTCCTCCCAGGCCCCGGGAGTCGACTCACTCGCTTCAACCTGTTTGGAAAATCGGACGAGCTGGCCAGCATGGGCGATTTTTCCGACAACACCCGAGGCTCGTTCAAGCTGTCGCTGGTCGACCACGACAACAATGAGTTGTGCGCCCTGGGCAACCTCACTGAAGGCGAAGCCCGGTGGATCGGCGATACAATTTTGCGCGAACGGCCGCGGTGGTTCGGCGATTGACCGTCAGTTCCCGTAACCGTTGGGATGGGCTTGGAACCAGGACCAGGCGGTGGCGATGATCGACTCGATGTCGGTATAGCGGGGCGACCAGCCGAGGGCGCGTTGAATCTTGGTCGAGTCGGCGTAGAGGACGGCCGGGTCGCCGGGACGGCGCGGGCCGGCGTCGACGGGGATTTTTCGGCCGACGACCGCTTCGGCCGCGTCGAAGACCTCGCGGACGGAGTAGCCGCGGCCGATGCCCAGGTTGTAGGCCTCCAACCGGCCGGGCTCCAAGGCTTCCATGGCAACCAGGTGGGCGGCACACAGGTCGTCGACGTGGATGTAGTCGCGGACACAGGTGCCGTCGGGCGTGGGGTAGTCGTCACCGAAGATGGTCAGTTTCTTCTCGCGGCCCAACGCGGCCAGGAGGATCGACGGGATCAGGTGCGTTTCGGGTGTGTGGTCCTCGCCCAGCGACCCGTCGGCCGCGCAGCCGGCCACGTTGAAATAGCGCAGCGCCACGGCGGCGAACTCGGGATCGGCGGCGGCTTGGTCTTGAAGCACTCGCTCGACCATCCACTTCGACCAGCCGTAGGGGTTGGTCGGCCGTTGGCGGCAGGTCTCGGTGATGGGCGTTTCGTCCGGCTCGCCGTAGGTGGCGGCCGTCGAGCTGAAGACGAGCCGCTTGATGCCCGCGGCCTGCATCGCCCGAAGCAGGCTGATTGATCCGGCCGTGTTGTTGGCGTAGTAGAGCAGCGGTTGTTGGACCGACTCGCCCACGTAGGTCAACGCGGCGAAGTGGATGACGCACTCGATCGCATGTTGTCGCATCAACTTGGCCAAGGCGTCGGTTTCGGTCAGATCATGCTGATAGAAGGGCACTCCATCAGGCACGGCCTGGCGGTGGCCACGGAAAAGACTGTCGACGACCACCGGCGCGTGACCAGCCGCGATCAGTTGCCGCACTGCGTGCGACCCGATGTAGCCCGCGCCTCCGGCGACCAACACGCTCATGCGGCGTCTCCTGCCAGCCTTTTGGAAAGAAGTTTTTCCGAAAGCTGGGTGCCACTGCTAACTTGCCCAGCAGTGCTCTATGCAAACGTATTATCCAGCACTGCTGGGCAAGCCAGCAGTGGCACCTGGTGGAAGTCTATGTCGGGGGAACGACGCCGACGGTCAGCAGCAGGTTGGCGTAGATCCGTTGTTCGGCTGTGGCGATGACCAAAGCGGTGGCCGGCGACTTGGCGGCGTCGTAGAAGGGGAAGCGGTGGATCTTGGTCAGGTCGAGTCCGTCAGGCAGGATGCGGCGGAAATCCGTGAAAATGGGCTGGTCGGCCTCGTCGTCGGGCACCATGACCGTGGCCGCTTCTATCGGGATCGTCTCGACTAGGGCCTCGAGCACGTCGGTCACCTGGACTAGGCCCGGCATCAGGTTCAAATAGACTTTTCGCGCGGTCGGCAGCGAGCCGGTCAGGAAGGGGTAGTTTCCGTCGGCGATCAGGACCTGGGACCCGTGGCCCGCCCGGCCCAACGTGTCGAGGATTTCAGGGTGGAGGAGTCGTGTCTTGAGCATCCTATCTATCTCCTTGGCAGGGAAAGGGTTAGCAAGCCGTCAAATATTCGGGCCGCGCGCTTCGAGCGAGCCGAAGAACCGTGCCGGTCCACATTATGGGGCGTGACACGCGGCGGAACAAGGGGGCCGATAAGAGTCCCAAAAAAGGCTTGCAAGGCGTGCGATAACGTGGACAATGCACTATAGAAGTCAAGAAAATGAAATGGCGGGCGAGACGTATATGGCATCTCGCCCGCCCAGGTGGCCCATGCTCGCTCATCCTCGGCGCCCCCCAAGGCACGCCGAGCTTGCTTCGACGAGAGATACCTAGGCCGATAGGTGGTTACTTCCGCCGCCGAACAGCCCAGAACAACAGGGCCGAGGCCAGCAGCACGAGGGTGGTCGGCTCGGGCACTCCTACAGCTTCCGACGAGCCCGTCCAGTTGGCGGCCAGGATCGACGCGTCGAGGTCGTTGACCACGCCGTCACCATTGAAGTCACCGTAATCCCAAATCGCATCCTTTTCGAGCCAATGCTTGGCAAGGGTTTGGGCATCCTTCGCGTCGACGACTCCGTCATAGTTGGTATCGCCTGGCATCTTGGTAATGATACTGGAGAGGACCATGGCCATTTGGTCTGGTGTCATGTACTCCTCGTAGATACGGAAGTCATCGAAGATCACCTGACCTGCGGCGTTTCCGAAACCGCCCCCGATCCCGATAGTTGAGCCGGGATCAACCCACTGGCCTCCGTCACCACCGACGTTATAGCCGTTGACGTACAAGGCCGTGCCCACGTTGACCACATCAATTCCGTCCGGTGTCGTCTCTTGACGCCATGTGATAGCGAAGTGATACCACTCATTTTCACCGTGGAAATTGTCAAGGTCATAACTCGGGTAAGCGTAGTTCTGGATCCGAAAGCGAGCTACCCCAGTGCTGTAAACCCACATTTCCCAGTCCCCGTCGTTGACACTATTGGACAACAAGGCGTTATAGTTGTAGAAGTCCTTCGGCTTGGCCCAAAACATGATGGTGCCATTGTCGGGGATCACATAGTCGACTTCCATATGCACGCCGTCGGCCGGATTGTTCACTTCCTGCGTCAGATCCAAGGCCTTTCCACTAGCTCTGTCTACATAGCTGAGCGTTCCGGTCGTGCCGCCCACTCGACCGTTGTAGGTCGCTCCACCCGATCCCGTGTTGACCATGTCGCCGTTGTCGAACGTATAATGAAGGACCGGACCAGCCGGCATGGTGGGAGCCGGATTGGGAGCCAATGTCGGGTTGGACGCATATACCGCGTTCCCGGTCCCGTTGTTGTACAGGTGGGCGATTTCCGCGTCCGACAAGGCCCGATTCCAGACGGCCGTGTCATCGACGTTCACGTTCGCAAAATACCTTGCTTCGGGCACGCTATGGGTCGGGTCGTATTGTTCTTGACCAAAGGACGGTGCCTGGCCATCTCGGACTTGACCGGACAGGCCGGTCAATCCTTCCCGGTCGATCAATTGGCCGTCATAGTAGACGCGTGCTTCCGTGCGGTCAAAGACTCCGACGATGTGATGCCAACTGCCCGTTTGCAGAAATGCTTCGCCGATGCCCGGTCGGGCAGCACCCCGGAAGTTGCCTTCGGAATCGGAAGCGGTCACTTTGAACCGGATTTCCTTGTTTCCTCTGTCCATGTAGAACACGTAGTCGTCGGTTCTTGAGTCGAAGATCGCCCCGAATCCGCTTGCCATTGCAGACGGATAGGTGCCGAGATTGATCCAGGACGAAATGGTTAGCGCATTCGTTCCGGGGTCCAGTGTCGGATCGGACGACATAACTGCTCCGTCGGGTGCGGCCCCCGAAAAAGATAGAGAGCTGCCGAACTTTCCGAACAAATCGTCCCAGGTTCCCCCCAGAATGGTCGCGTTGTTCCCATTGACCACGTCGGTGACCTCCGTGGCGCCGGTGCCATCGTCGAAGGGCCAGTACGCGATCAGGCCGTCCTGCAGCGCGGGATCGGCCGACGCGGATGTCGCGATCAAGAGGCCGGTCACCACGGCCACTGCCGTGAATCTCCACATGGTCAGCGATTTTCGTGTGTTCTCATTCATCGCCAGAACTCCTATTGCAGACAAGAAACGAATCCTCCCAAACGAACCTGCTTCTGATTGCGGGAGACAAGGTATCTCACAATCGATGTCATTCTCGCAGGTCGTACTTACCTTCCCCTCTCTCTCCTACTCACACCAGTGTCGACAAACCAACAACGTGCCAACCGCCAAGAGAGAGGTCAGCCCAAGAACCAGTACGCCGGGTTCCGGGACAGCCGCCTCGCTGTGGCTGGTCTGCCAGTGTGCGGCCAGAATCGAAGCATCCAGGTCGTTCACCACGCCGTCGTCGTTGAAGTCGCCGTCGCCCCAACTGACATCGTCCGACCGGAGCCAATTCTCGGCCAGAATCCGAGCGTCGGCCGCATCCACCGTTCCGCTGAAATCCGCGTCCCCCGGGATCATGTCGGCGACTTCCCTGCCCAACCAAATGGCCGCAATCTCCTCCGCGGTCAACACGATGTCGTAGATGCGAAAGTCGTCCAGACTGACGTTCCCGTCGTCGTTGCCGGCGTTTCCGCCCGCCAGGAACACGGTATCGCCCGGATTGACCCATGCCCCTTCGTCCACGTCGCTCAACTGGCCGTCGACGAACAGATTCGTCACCACGTTGCCTCCGGTTCGGAACCAGGTAACGGCCAGATGATACCAATCCTCCGGTCCTCCCAACTGATTCAAGTCAAAATTCACGAACGAATCGTCCTGAATCCGAAATTGAGCGACACCCGATCCGTAGATCCACATCTCCCAATCACCCGGATTGCCGGAGTTGTCGAAAACCGACTTGTAGTTGTAGTACGCGCCCGGCTTGCACCAGAGGCTGATCGTGCCCGAGTCGGTCAGCTCGTACGGAATGCTGACCGTGTCGCCGTTGTTGGTCGGGACCTGATTCGTCAACTCCAGGGCCAAACCGCGCGGCCCGGAAACGTAGTTAATCGAACCGTCCGGACCGTCGTTGAGCGTCCCGTTGTAGGCTGTACCTCCCGAACCGGCGTTTTGCAGATTGTTTTCGAATCTCAGTCGCACCACCGGAACAGCCGAGGCGACATAAGGATTCGTGGCAGCGACAGCCCGACCAGTTCCTGCATTGTAGAGATGCTGGATTTCTGCTTGGCTGATCGCCCGGCTCCAGATGGCCATGTCGTCGATTCGACCCGCGAAGGGATTTTTTAGCGAGCCACCTTCGCTACCGATGGCCGCTATCTGCGGTTTGACCAGGCCGACCAGGCCGTCAGACCCGCTGCCATCGTCGGCGTGCATGTCGATGAGATTGCCGTCAAGGTAGATTCTTGCCACGCCAGCCCTGCCGTCGTAGACACCCACGACGTGGTGCCAACTCGTCGTGTCGAGCAAGGCGGCCGGGATGCCAGGCCGGGCAGCCGCGCCGGAGGTTACGGAGGTTGCCTTGAACCGAAGCTCGTCGTTGCCATGGTCCACGTAGAGGACGTAGCCGTCTTCGACCGAGTCGTAGATCGAGCCGAAGCCCGACGGCAAATAGCCCGGGAGTTGGTCGAGCTTGACCCAAGTTGAAATCGTCACGGCGTCCATGACCTCCGGGCCGGTTGGCACGGAGGCCATATCGTCCACGCCGTCGAATTGCAGGGCGCCGCCGAGCTTCGCCTGGCCGGCGCCGAGCCATCGGTCGGGCAGTTCGACGCCAGGACCCAACGTGGCATGGTATCCCTTGACCGATTCGGCCGCTTGCGTGGCGAAACCATCGCCCAGGCCTTCGTCAAACGACCAGTTTCTGATCAGTCCGTCCTGCAGGTGGCTTGGATACTTTGGCTCGGGCACGGTGGCGCCCACGAGGTGGGGATAATCGGTGACGATCCCGTCGACGCCCCACGTGGTGAGTTCGTTCATCCTGGCCACATCGTTGACCGTCCAAGCATAGACCTGCTTGCCGGCCGCATGCGCCGCGTCGATCGAGGACGGGCTAAGTCCACTGTGGGACCAAGATAGCTTTGTAACATACGACGGGAGCGACGAGATAATCGAGGTCGTCAGGGGATCGCTTCCCAACAGCACGAGCGTAAAATCGGGATCGAGCGCGTAGACTGCGTCGAGAAAGTTCTGCTGGAAGCAGTGGAACTCCAGTTGGCTCTTGTACGTCTGCAACCGGTTGACATAAAGCGAGGCATAGGTCGCGGCATTCCCCTCGGTGACGCCCTTGACGTCCAGGCAGGCGACGAGCCCGTTGTTGACGACGGCGGTCATCGACTCGGCCAGCGTTGGCACCTGCTCGCCCGCGTAGGCGGGGAACTTGTAACTGGCGTCCAGGGCCTTGATCTCGGCCAGGGTCATCGAGGCGACTTCGCCGCTGACGCCGGTCGTGCGCAGGGTGTTCGAGTCATGCATCATCACGCTGTAGTTATCCAGCGTGACGCGAGGGTCCATTTCTGTTCCCCAGGCGTACCCGGCGGCCGCGTTGATCGAAGCCACCGTGTTCTCCGGAGCGACCGAAGAGTTGCCCCGGTGCGCAATCACGACTGGATCGGCTTGAACCGTGGCCAGCCCGGCCCACAAGAACACACCCAACAACGCAATCCGTGCCACCGATCTCATAACGCCTGCCTATATTTCATTGCCAGTCTTTCCAGGTATCTCTACAAGCGCTGTCCATGGATGTGAGTCGTGTGGGACTCACGTTCGTCAGAATTCAGGCGCGAACGTCCGTCCGTCATCGCGAACGCCCAAGTACTGATGCAAAGTGGGATCAATTTCATAGGGGATAAACGTGACCGAACTGTCACAGAAGGCCATGTTGAACCCGGCGACATGGGCACTGCCGAAGATCTCGGTGATTACATGGTTTCCCGTGGAGCTGAGACCCGCTGCGATGCGCCCCGCATCCGCATCGGACATGGGTGGAAACCGCCCACCGTCAGTGTAGGTGGAACGGTGGTTGTCCCGGTTGAACCCGCTGTAAGCGCTTTCGTTGTCGCCCCAGTCGTTCAACGTGGATGTCCATCCGTCATAAGCCGCCGGCTGGAGACTCTTTTCACCAACCATGTAGACGTTGCTCGTCCCGTCGGTGATATCCTTTGGTCGGATGACACTTCGTTGATAGCAGACACCATTTAGATATTTTAAATTTGCAGTTGTCGGCCACTTTTTCCAATAGTATGCATGACTAGGATTATCCCAGCCGGCAGCATCACTCAGGCTGTTGGGCGCATCAATCATGTCCCAACCGGAACTAGTAATCGCCGTATGCGGAGTGTCTCCGCAGCACGCGGCGTAGTCGGTCTTGCACATGGGCGGCGGCGGCGAGGAAACAGTCGCATTGATGACGTTGGAGTAATGTGCCTTCGGCAATGTGGGCACCGCGGCCCGGCGCGAGGGGCAAATCAAGATGTCAATCTGATGCAAATTCAACTCACCCAGTTGGATCGCTCGTCGGGTAGGATTGTCTTCGTTGTGCCCTCGATCCCGCGATTCCCCCTGATCCATGAACTCCAGGGTGTTGTACAACCAACTACCGCATTGGTGTTGTCCGTAGCCCCAGTCCGGATCGCCCACCCAGGTCCACTTCCATCCGCCGGTGGGAAAGTGCTTGTGTGCTGTCAGATGTTCGTGCCAGGCCTTGGCGATGTTGCTCAAGTGGTTGGCGCATTTAATTCGGCGAGCCGCTTCACGGGCAGCCTGAATGGCCGGCAAAAGCAGGGCGATGAGGATGCCGATGATGGCAATCACGACCAGCAGTTCGACCAACGTGAATCCGCGGCGCCGCCGGCGCATGCCCTGAGAGAAAAGACTCGTAGCGTTTCGCATCGCGATCCTCCCTATCGCAAGGTGAAAAGCGGCCTTGAGGTTGCGATAACCCTCACTGCCCTTGTGCTCTGGTCCGTTGCCCGAAATGCATGTTCAAACAGCACAGAACGCGCTGTTCGCGCTGGGCCAAAAAAAAACCCTGCGCCGGGACAGACCATGGTCCCGTCGCAGGGGATTATCTCGTGAAATTCTCTTCACCCCAGCACTCTTAAGCCTATGCAGGGGCTAAAGAAATGTCAACGGTATTCCTTTCTTTCCACGCGGAAGTGCTTGTTTTTATCCAATGCATGTCTGTGCATTCGAGTACATAATCGGTTCAATGTGAGATATATAATTGTGCACCACGTCCAGAACGGTAACAATTCTGTCGTGCAAGTAAACAAATATGTTCTCTTCAGGCGACATCATCGTGCCAGTATCTCGTCTTTTCCAATCCAACGATCTATTCATGGCCAACCATTGGAGGGAATACGACCGAAAGAGGTACCGGCAAGCTAAACACCACTTCCGAGGCAATCAAGAGTCCGCCCAGGAGTTGCCAGGCCAGCTTAGTGCCCGATCATTTGCAGAGTGGTATTCAATAATATGTCTTGGCGGAATATCCTCGGAGGTCAGATTATTTTGTACTCCAGGGAAGAGGTCTAACTGGCCTCGGGAGCGCCAGTGAAACTCCGGGAAATGGGATAAGCTGTGAGACGGGGGCCCTGGAATGATGGGGCTCAACCCACACCAGAACTCCGATCTTGCGCACTTTCACCGGAGCCTGTTGCCCATATTAACTTCCTTCGCGATCCGGCAAAGTTTCCTAAACCGGTACAGTCGTTTGTCCGATACGGCTTGACGAGATCCTGTGCTTCTCGTCTGTCTCCATGCCATTTCGGGTGACGACCATGTACCGCAAAACCGCCACACTGGCCGCTGTTGGCCTTCTGTTGCTCGCCTTCCACGCCGCTGAGGTCGCCGCACAGCAGCCGGCCGACGCCAACCGCTCGGGCGGATCGCTTGCCGATCGGATCGACCAATTCGGCCGCAACCTGGTCGGTGGGATATTCCAGAAGAAAGATAAGAAGGACGACTCCACGGCCCGATCCGCCAACGGCCAGGCCGCGCCCTATCCAAGCGGTCGCACAACGACGGCACCGCTCTATTCGCCCAGGCAATACAACACACCGATGCCCTCCGGGCGGACAGGCTATTCGGCGGCAAACACGTCACCACAAACAAACACGACGCCCTTGGGCGTTTCGACGATGGGTCAAACCATCCCGTCCAGTTCCCAAGGCGCCGGCGCCTACAACGGCGGCACGCCGATGCGGATCACGCGTCCCAGCACGGAAATCGCCGCGCGTCCCTCGAGCCCGACCGAGACGACCCTGCCGGCTGGCGTGTCAAACCGAGCCGTGCCCGATCCGGTCGTGGCCGCGCCTCGTTCGCCGGACTATACGTCGATGTCTACGCCGTCGAGTGGGTCGCTCTCGTTACACGAGCGCCTGATGGGCGTGCGGGAATCGGCGTTTGATCCCAACCAGAATGCCGCGAGCGAACCGTCGGCCGAGGCCGGCCAGGCGAACCTTTCGTCCGGCACGCCGGGCATGTCGCGAGAGGGATCTGTCACGGCCGTTCCCAATGTTCCTTATCGCGCCGAAGCGCGCATCACGCCCGACTCGACCTTCCCGACCGAGACGCCGTTGGAGCGTGTCACCCGGACCGTGCCCGAACGCCCGGCCATCGAGCCGGTCGAGGCGGCCACGCCGACCCAAGTCCCCGGTCGCGACCCGATTTTGCCCGAACTCGCCACAACACCAGCATTTCCTAACGCCGTCGCGCCACAGACAACCATTCCAAGCGTTCCGGCCGCGCCGGCCGACACCCGGTCCAACGACCGGGTGCTCTTCGCCAGCCAGAGCCCAATCCTCAACGTACGGACGATCGGCCCGCGTCGGATCAGCGTGGGCAAGGAATCGACCTACGAGGTGTTCGTCGAGAACCTGGGCAAGGTGGCTGCCGACAACGTGGTGGTGAACATCGGCCTGCCCGAGTGGGCCGATGTCCTCGGCGCCGAGGCCACTACCGGAGCGACCCTTACCGACCGGGCGGCGACCGACATAAAACAATTCCGCTGGAAGGTCGGCCCTTTGGCCGCCCACGGCCAGGAGAAGATCGTCCTGCGGATCGTTCCCCGGCAGAGCCGTCCGATCGACCTGAAGGTCAAATGGGACTACACGCCGGTCGCCTCGCAAACGGTGATCGAGGTCCAGGAGCCGAAACTGGCCATGAACCTCGACGGCCCCCGCGAGGTCCTCTTCGGCAAGAAGGAAACGTACCGTCTCGAGATCGTCAACTCGGGCACGGGCGACGCGGAGAACGTCGTGCTGACGCTGCTGCCGATCGTGCCGGGCGAGGGCGTGCCGAGCAACCACAGCCTCGGCATCGTGGCCGCGGGAACCAAGAAGGTCATCGAAATCGAGCTGACCGCGCGACAGAAGGGCACGTTGAACGTCCGTGTCGACCTCCGCTGCGACGGAGACGTCCGCGCTAAACTCGATGAGAAACTGCTCGTTCGCAAGGCCGATCTGCAACTCGCAGCCGATGGGCCTCAGGTGCAGTTTGTCGGTACGGTGGCAACCTATCAGTTCGTCATCACCAACCCGGGCAACGCCACGGCCAACGACATCGTCGTCTCGGCCAAGATCCCGGCCACGGCCAAGTACCTGGCCAGCGACGCTAGTGGCATGCTCGACGCCGAGCGAAACCGTGCCGTCTGGAAGATCAAGAGTCTGGCCCAAGGCGCCAAACAAGTCGTCCGGCTCCAGTGCCAACTCGTCCAGGACGGATTCAGTCGAATCGAAGTGGAAGCTACCGGCAAGGCGGGCCTGATGACCTCAGCCGCCGCCGTGACTAAGGTCGAAGCCATGGCCGACCTGGCGCTCGAAGTCAGCGATCCGCCCGGTCCCGTGCCGGTTGGGCAGGAAGCTACATACGAAATCCGGATCCACAACCGGGGCACCAAACGGGCCACGGGCGTCGAAGTGGTCGCCTACTTCTCGCGCGGCATCGAGCCGGTCGCCGTGCAGGGCAGCCCCTACAACATCGGACCCGGCCAGGTCGTCTTCGACGCCATCGGCACCCTGCCGGCTGGCAAGGACATCGTCCTGAAGATCAAGGCCCGCGCCGACGCGCCCGGCAACCACATGTTCCGGACCGAAGTCTACTGCAAACCGCTGGGCACCCGACTGGTCGGCGAGGAGACGACTCACTTCTACCGAGGCAACCTGGCCACCAGCACCCCTCCGGCCCTGACGCCCACGCCGTCCGTCCCCTCGGCCCCGCCCGGCCTCCCGGCGCCGCCGACCTTCTCCCCGCTGCGCACGGCCGACCAGCGCAACCAACCGACCGTCGCCCCAATTGCGCCCGGTCAACCGACCGTCACCCCGATTGACGCCAGTCAGCCGACGGTAGCCCCGTCGCAGCCTGAACAGCCTACACTGGCCCCGCTCCGTCCCGACCCGCCTACCCTATCGCCCCTACGGCGCTAGAAGGAAAAGGGGTCAGGACTGCTCTGTAGAAAACCTTGGTTTACCAATGGATTTGCAGCGGGTAGAGGACCATGGTGTTGTGGGTGAGGACCATGAGCAGGAGGTCACGGCGGCGGGAGTGGTAGGTACGGCCGGCGGTAGTGGAGCCGAGGTGGCGTTTGATCATGCTGACGACGGTCTCGACTTGCCAACGTTGACCGTAACGCGCGTGGTTGAAACGGGTCCAACGAGGCACCTTCTTCAATTCGATCGCCTCGCACCACGTCGGGCAGTCGCGAAGATAGGCAGCCAGACCGCGATAGTCGGTCTTCAAAAAGGCCTTGAGCACCAGACAGGCGAAGAGTTGATGTTGCGTGAACTTCTTGGGACTGCACCGATGGCCCTACGCCGGCAACACCGCCTCGGCGACCGCCCAAGCCGTCACCAACACCTTCCGTGGCGACTTGCTCGTCCTGCTTATACCTAAACATACGCACACCCAACACCAAAGGTGCGACGTTTTCTACAGAGCATACCTGTCCCCTTTTTGCACGACCAACCCGTGAACGGTTACACTATCGATGGCTTGATTCAACGAAGCGTAATCGTGACTTGACACTTGTGTGCGGGACGGACGGCAAGCTCGATGGATCTTCCTGTTAGATCGGACGGTTTGCCATTGATCTCGATAGCCGCCGCTTCCAGGCCGTCGGGCAGGTAGAAACGGATTTTCTGATTGGCGGCGGCACGTGCATTGGTGCGGGAGATCCGCAACCGGAGGGTCTTATTCTCTCGGAGCACTTCATAGTCGAAGGTGCCGTGTTGAGTCGGGGTGTTTTTTACCTGGATGCACAGGCCGTTTTGACTTAGCCAGTCGGCGGGAACACCCTGGGCCAGGTGGATTGCCCGGGCGTCTTCGTAGAGGAGCATTCGCTGCACAAGGAAGTGAAAGGCCGCATTGGGATGATCGTGCGATTGAACATTGACATGAGGTCGGTCACCGCTGAAGGGTTCCGTCCACGGCCTGTGCGTAACCCACTCGGTATTGGAATGGGTGGTGTGCGACATCTTCTTGCCCAGGAGCGAATAGAGGTTCTTCAAAAAACCCGGCGTATTGCCCTGATCGAGCAAGAAACCGATGTGGTATAAAGCGTACCAGCCCCGGTCAATGCGCCATCCGCCGGGCGGCTCGTCCTTGAATAGCTGAGCGCCGATCTTGCTTTCGAGAGGATACAGGCCGCTCATCACCGCCGGGCCGCAAAGCATGCCGTAGGAGTCGTGTTTTCGGGCAAGGATGGAATCATTGCCGGTCTTATTACCGCCGTAGACCCTGCGAATGGCCGCTTCATATTCCTTGAGGTCTTTTTGCCAGGGCGACATGTCCTCCCCCAACTCGTCAAGCACGGCAATGATCTCCTTCATGCCCCAGTAGCTGAGGATGTCGTTGAACGGATGATAACCCTTGCTGGGATAATCGCAGACGAACGTCCCTCGCAGCAATCCTTCATAACCAGCCTTGTGATCGGAGCGGTTCCTTTCCTGCCGAATCCAATTCAATCCGGCAAGGATCCCGCCGCGGCGGCTTGCGATCCAAGCCCTATCGCCGCTGCATTTGTAGTATTCCGCCGCGGCCCAAAGGGTGTATCCCGTGCCGCTCATCCAAATGCTCTTCGCCGCGTCGTGAGCCGTGTAAGTCACGTTGCCCGCCGACAAACAGCCTTCCTTGGCAAAAGCGCCTTGGGGTTTGGCGTTGCCTTGTGCGGCAAATATCGCATCGAGCACCTCGCGGGCGTACTGAAAATGCCCCAGCTTCGCCATCGTATAAACGAGGGCCTTTTGCGGCGCATCGTCGAACTCCATATTGTAATGCCCGATCCGGACGGTCTCGTTCATGACGCCGACCGGGGGTTTCAGGCACAGGCTGTCAAAGAGGATCAGCCCCTGAGGCGATTTTCGCGTCAGGAACAGGGTGTTGATCAGACACGTGTCGAAGGCCTGGGTGATGCGTTGGTCCGGCACGGAAATGCGCATGCCCCGCTCCAGCAGTTGCCGCCAGCGCTGGGCGACTTCCGCCATGAGGCGATCAAAGGACTTATCCAACGCCAGCGTTTGCCGCTGCGCCGGCGTCAAGGGCCAATAGGGATAGACGTACGTGAACTCCCTGGTCTGGCCGGGTGGCAGCTCGGTGGACAGCCGGCCGAAATACTCGATGTCCTTCGTGCTCGCCTGGGGATCGTCGCTTAAGCTCCAATCACCCGGCTTGAAGACCAAATGACAATTGCCGGATGCGGTTCCAATCACATTGGCGCCTTGCAGCGCGACTTTTTCAAAACGGCGCGTCAGTCCACCGATCTCTCCAAAAGCGGCAATCGGCCGGCTGCGCCACACCCACAGCACCGGCCGCTGGGGCCGGGAACTGGTGTTCTTGACACGAACGCGCACCTGGGCCAGAAGCGGCTCGCGGCCGCTTTGGCTTTCAATATGGCCGTCGGGCAGACACGCAAACGCCGTTTGCTCGATTTCATAATTGCCCCATTTCCCGGTGGTGATAACGATCGGGAGCCGGCCGTCCGCCAGGCGATGTTCGAGTTTGCCAGCAGCGCCCCAGAAGTTGTCAGGCCGATCTATCGCCAGACCGACGGCGTCCTCATGCAGGCCATCCACGCCCAATAGCCACTTCTTCTTGACCTTAAGCAAGAAAAGTTCCCGCTGCGAACAGGCCGCGTCGCCGATGTTGCCGGAAAAGGTCACGCAAAACGTTCGGTGGTGGCCCACGACGCCGAAATAGGTCAAGATGAGCGGATCGGGGAACCTGGAAGCATACTCCGTATAATGCGTGCGGGTCTTTTCCTCATCTCCAGGGCATTGAACCGTGGCGGACAATATCACACCAACCGCCAGGATGATGAACCGAAGCTGACGACGTTTATGCGAGCCCATCTTACTGCCTCAAGAGACTTTTCGATTGTGGTTAATGGTATCCGGCAATTCTTCGCTGGTGAACATCTATTCGAATCCGCCGTTATCGATGATGCTGGAAGAATGCCACACAAGCATGATGACAGCTGATATAGGACATATCCAGAGCCTGTTCCTGGCCATACACGGGGCTTCCATTAAGCTCCGTCTACGCCCGCGCGCCTTTGGTGACAACAACCCCACCACCGCTTGTAGGCCGGGTCGTGACCGGCCGCATTGTGCTCTGGTGCCTCAAGTATCCTGCCGGGTTATAACTCGGTCTACGGGTTGTCATCGGGGTTCAGTCACCTTGCCCACAGGGGCCAGGTAGACGACGAACTCGTCGTCGCCTTCCAGCCGAAACAGCCGGTCGACCTTGGTTTGGTGGTAGGCGCCCACGGCGCAGGTGCCGGCACCGATCGCCTCGCAGGCGAGGTAGAGGTTCTGGCAGACGTGGCCGGCGTCCAGAGCGATGACTTTTGACGAGGCGGGGCCGTAGCGCCACTCCATGCGGTAGGGGATGGCCGTCCAGACGAAGACGACGGCCGACTGGGCGACGAAGGTTTGGCCGAGGGTGGCCTCGACCATTTTGGATTGCGGGCGGTCTTCGTGGAATTCGAAGAGAAGCTGGTGCTCGACGGGCAGATAGCGATAGAAGCCTTCTTCCAGGCCGGTCGCGTTGAAGACGCAGAGGTAGGTCTCCAACGCGTGCCGGGCGCCGGCCGAGGGGACGGTGCGAAGGGCCGTGCCCTGGTCGATCTGCTGGCGGATCCCGGCGGTGGCCCAAAGCAACATCGACAGCTCGTCGAGCGTCAGCGGGTTGGTCGTGAAAGTGCGCCGGCTCTGACGACGGCCGATCGCCGTCTCGAGGTCGATGGGCTGGACGCCTTGCCACGTGCCCGGCTTGGGCAGGTCGATTCTCCGGGCGTCGTCAGCATACGGTTTTTGCACCGGCGGCGGCGCGACGCCCCGGGCCTGATCGGTCTGGGAAAAGTCCGTTTCGAGACGGATGGTGTCTTTGAGGAACTCACGATCGGACTGCATGACTTCGACTCCTCTGGATTGTACCGTCAACCAGCGTCCGTGTTCATCAGTCTGGCACGTGGATATCCTCACCGCAATAGCGGCAGGTTGCGAACTGGCCTCGATAGCGGCCGGGAAAGCGGAGCAGGATACCGCAGTGTTCGCAGGGGAAGATCGCGTCCAGCGTTTCGTCGGGCGGGAGCAATTCAACTGTGAAGGGGACCGACGGTGGCTCCGGCGTCTGGTCGACGTGCCCAACGGGTTGCATGATCTCGGGCAACGGCTCGCCTTCCTCGGTCTGGGCAAGCATTTCCTTCCAGAACTGCTGGCGTCGGTGTGCCTGATACTGCAGGAATGCGTCGATCGACTTCGAGAAGATGATCAGGAAGAAGATGCTTCCTTCGATCAGTCCGGACACGAAGAAAAGAACTGCTTCGATCCGATAACCGTACATCCAGTACAGCATACACGAACCAAGGCCACCGATGGTTACAAAGAAGCATCGAAAAAGAACCACAAAAAGAGTCCACGCGCGGCCGCGCCATGCGGCCAACAAGGCCAGGAAGAGGAGTGCCCATTGAATCATCACGGCCGCCTGCGACCTGGCATCCTCTGGAAGAAGAGTGGCCGACATCCAGATGAAAGAAAAGACAAAATAGCCGACGATCAGGAGGAATAATAGGCGTCCTCGCCCAACGCCGTCGGGCAACGGTGCCGCGGCACGGTCTGCCTCCGCCGGCATGTCGGGGGAACGATAGGGATTGACGTCCACGGGACCACCTTGAATACACGACCGCAATGCCATAATTGCCCCATTGTGTTACCCGGCGACGCGGAACACAAGGGCTCGCCCGGCAGGACCGGGCGGCACACAATACGGGGACACGCGTTTTACTGATAGCCGCGGGTGTTCGGCTGCAATGTTGCGGTCTAGAGGTGAAAGGCTGCTCAATCCACGAACAAACTCACCCTCCAGAAAGGAATCATGGCCAGTCCGCGAGCAGCCGACGAATTCCGCGAGCAATCGCACTCGGGAAAACACACACTGCATCTATTGCGGAAGTAACTCGGTTCTCGATATTCGTGGATCCATTGAGAATCCGTATCACGCACGTTCCCACAGCCAGGCATCTATCGCGGCGGCGGCTTGGCGGCCTTGGTGGATGGCGTGGACGACGAGGGAGGCGCCGCGGACCGTGTCGCCGGCGGCGAAAACGCCGGGGGTGCTGGTGGCGTAGTCCTGGACGGCGACGTTACCCCGGGCGTCGAGCTTCAGGCCCATGGGATTGATCAGGCCCGAGTGGACGACGTGCAGGAAGCCCATGGCCAGGAGCACCAGATCGGCCTTGACGGTGAACTCCGTGCCAGGCCGGTCGGCCATTTGCCAACCGCGTGGGCCTTGGGTCCAGTCGACTTCACAGCCGGTCAGATGGGTGACGTGGCCGCACTCGCCGGTGAGCGATTTGGTCGCGACGCTCCAGCGGCGTTGGCAACCCTCAGCGTGCGAGCTGGACGTCCGGAGGATGACCGGCCAGGCGGGCCAAGGCGTGTCGGGGTTCGTGCCCTCGGGCGGCTTGGGGAGAATCTCGAGTTGCGTGACCGAGAGGGCTCCTTGGCGGATGGCCGTGCCGACGCAGTCGCTGCCCGTGTCGCCGCCGCCGATCACGACGACGTGCTTGCCGCTGGCCTGGAGGGGCGGACCGAGCCGCTTGTCGCCGTCGCCGGCTGTGCGGCGGTTCTGCTGGGTGAGGTACTCCATGGCGAAGTGGACGCCGGCCAGGTCGTGACCGGGCACGTCCAGCGGGCGCGGCTCGCCGGCGCCCATGGCCAGGCAGATGGCATCGAACGACTTTTGCAGATACCGGGCCGAGACGTCGATGCCGACGGTGACGCCCGTCTCGAACTTCACGCCCTCGGCGTGCATCTGTTCGAGCCGGCGGTCGAGGATCGCCTTTTCGAGTTTGAAGTCGGGGATGCCGTAGCGCAGAAGCCCGCCGACTCGGTCGTCTTTTTCGAAGACGACGACTTCGTGTCCAGCCCGGGCGGCCTGCTGGGCGGCGGCCAGTCCGGCCGGGCCCGAGCCGACGATGGCGACCCGCTTGCCGGTGCGCGGCGGCAAGGCCGACGGGCCGACCCAGCCTTCGGCGAACGCCCGTTCGGCGATCTGCAGCTCGATGTGTTTGATCGTGACCGGCTCGGCGTTGATCGAGAGCGTGCAGGCCGGTTCGCAAGGCGCGGGGCAGATGCGGCCGGTGATCTCGGGGAAATTGTTCGTCGAGTGCAGGTTGGCCGCCGCCTCGCGCCAGTGGCCCTGATAGACCAGGTCGTTGAACTCGGGAATTCGGTTCAACACCGGGCAACCGGCCCCGTGGCAAAACGGAATGCCGCAGTCCATGCATCGGGCCGCTTGGCGGTTCAGGGCGTCCTCGGCCAGGACCAGATCGACTTCGTTCCAGTCCTGGATCCGTTGGTCCACGGACCGATAGCCGGGGGCCTGCCGAGCGTAGGTGATGAAGCCGGTCGGGTCAGCCATGGTACACCTCCTCGGTCGCCGGGGTCATCTCGCTTTGGACCATCTCGCTCTCGCGGAGCTTGTCCAACGCCCGGCGGTAGTCCAACGGCATGACCTTGACGAACTGGCCGGCCATTTCCTCCCACTTTTCGAGAATACGCCGGGCTTGCTGGCTGCCCGTGTAGTGCAGGTGCTTTTCGATCAGTTCTCGCAACCGGCGGCGGTCGTCGACGTGCCAGATCGACTCCAGATCGACCATGTCCAGGTTGCACAGAGTGTCGAACAGTTGGTGTTCGTCCAGCACGTAGGCGATGCCGCCGCTCATTCCGGCGGCGAAGTTGCGGCCCGTGCGGCCGATCACGACGACCGTGCCGCCGGTCATGTACTCGCAGCCGTGATCGCCGACGCCCTCGACCACGGCGACGGCCCCGCTATTACGCACGGCGAACCGTTCGCCGGCCAGGCCGTTGATGTAGACCTCGCCGGCCGTCGCGCCGTAGAGGAGCGTGTTGCCGACGATGACGTTGTTCATGGCCAAGAAGGGCGAATAGTCGGGCGTCTCGACGCTGATTCGCCCGCCCGAAAGACCCTTGCCCAGGTAGTCGTTTGCCTCGCCGATCAGGTGCAGCGAGACGCCAGGGGCCAAGAACGCGCCGAAGCTCTGGCCGGCGCTGCCGCGGCAGACGATGCGGATCGTGCCGTCAGGCAGGCCCTCGGGCCCGTGCTGGGTGACGATCCGGTTACTCAGGATCGCGCCGACCGTCCGGTCAGTGTTGCGGATCGGAATGTCCAGCTCGATCGGCTCTTTCGATTCGAGGTTTGGCCCGACCTGTTCGAGAATCCGCCAGTCGAGGTGGTCTTCGTGGACGCCGCTTTGGGTCCGCACGCAGCGGAGCGGGCGGCCGTCGGACGTGTCCGGCCGGGTAAACAGGGCCGAGAAGTCGAGGCCTTGGGCCTTCCAGTGGTCGATGGCTTTGCGGCAATCCAACCGGCCGACCGCGCCGACCATTTCGTCGAAATGGCGAAAGCCCAATTCGGCCATGATCCGTCGGACCTCTTCGGCGATGAACGTCAGGTAGCGGACGACGTATTCCGCCTTGCCGGTGAAGCGGCCGCGTAGTTCTTCCTCCTGCGTGGCGATGCCCACTGGGCAGGTGCCCAGGTGGCACTTGCGCATCAGGACGCATCCCAACGAGACCAGGGCCGAGGTGCCGAACCCGAACCGTTCGGCCCCGAGCATGGCGGCGATGACGACGTCGCGGCCCGTGCGGAGTTGCCCGTCGGTCTGGACGAGGATCCGGTCGCGCAGTCCGTTGAGCACGAGCGTCTGTTGGGTTTCGGCCAGTCCGATTTCCCACGGGGCGCCGGCGTGCTTGATCGAGGAGAGCGGACTGGCCCCGGTCCCGCCGTCGTGGCCGCTGATGAGCACCTCGTCGGCGTTGCCCTTGGCCACGCCGGCCGCCACGGTGCCGACGCCCACCTCGGAGACCAGCTTGACCGAGACCTTGACGCCGGGGCTTGCGCATTTCAGGTCGTAAATCAGTTGGGCCAGGTCCTCGATCGAGTAGATGTCGTGGTGCGGCGGGGGCGAAATGAGCGAGACGCCGGGCGTGCAGTGCCGCAGCCGGGCGATCTCCTCGGTGACCTTGTGGGCCGGCAGTTGGCCGCCTTCGCCCGGCTTGGCGCCCTGGGCCATCTTGATCTGCAGCATCTTGGCGTGGGCCAGGTACTCGATCGTCACGCCGAACCGGCCGCTGGCCACCTGCTTGATCGCGCAATTGGACGAATCCGTCCCGTCGGCCGCCTCATAGCGGGCCGGGTCCTCGCCCCCTTCGCCCGTGTTGGACATACCGCCCAACCGGTTCATCGCCACGGCCAGCGTCTCGTGGGCTTCCTTGCTGATCGAGCCGTGCGACATGGCCCCCGTGCAAAACCGCTTGCAGATCTCGGCCGCCGGAGTGACTTCCTCGATCGGCACGGGCGTGCCCGGAGTAAACTCGAACAGGCCCCGCAGCGTGCGAAGCTCGCGGCTCTGGTCGTTGATCGCCTGGGCGAATCGGGCGTACTCCTGGGCGTCGTTGCGAAGGACGGCCTGTTGCAGCCGGGTGATCGTCTCCGGGTTCCAGAGGTGCCGCTCGCCGCCGAGGCGGAAATGGTACTCGCCTTCGTAGTCCAATTCGAGCTGGCCGGGCCGACGTGGGGTGAAGGCGTCGCGGTGCCGGGCCAGGGACTCGCGGGCGAGCGTGTCCAGGCTGGCCCCGCCAATCCGGGAGGCCGTGCCCGTGAAATAGGCGTCGACCACCGCGCGGTTCAGCCCAATCGCCTCGAACTGTTGGGCCGAATGGTAGCTTCGCAGAGTCGAGATGCCCATTTTGGACATCGTCTTGAGGATGCCCTTCTTGACGGCCGTGATGTACTGATCGGAAAGTTGGTCGAGTTCGACGTCCTGGGGCAGGACCTCGTCGGCGTGGAGTTTCTGGATGGCCTCGAACGCCAGGTAGGGGTTCACGGCGTTGGCCCCGTAGCCGCAGAGCAGGCAGAAGTGCATCACCTCGCGGGGTTCGCCGCTTTCGAGGACGATGCCCGCCTCGCCGCGCAACCGCCGCTCGAGCAGCCCATGGTGCAAGGCGGCCGTGGCCAGCAGGCTGGGAATGGGGGCCATTTGGGCCGAGGCGTCACGGTCGGTGACGATCAGCAGCGACGCCCCCTCGTGGATGGCCGTTTCGGCCGAGTCGACCAGTTCGTCCAGGGCCAGCCGGAGGGCCTCGCCGGGCGCGTCGGAGCAGGCGTCGAACACGGCCGGCAGCGTCGCCACGCGGAAATCCTCCCGGTCGACGCCCCGGAGCCGCTGGACGTCCTCGTTCGTCAGGATCGGGTGCGAAAGTTTCAACTGGCGGCAATGGGCCGGCGTCTCGTCCAACAGGTTCCGCTGCTTGCCGGTGAACGACATGAGCGACATGACCAGCCCCTCGCGCAGCGGGTCGATCGGCGGGTTGGTCACCTGGGCAAAAAGCTGCTTGAAGTAGCTGAAAAGCAATTTCGGCCGATCGGAGAGCACGGCCAGCGGCGTGTCCGTGCCCATCGACCCGACCGGCTCCTGGCCGTTGGCCGCCATCGGGGCGAGGATCATCCGCAGTTCCTCGCGGGTGTAGCCGAACAGGCGGAGTCGCCGGGCGAGGGTCCGCGAGTCGGTCGGCGTGGCCTGCGAAGGCTGGAACAGGCCGCGGAGTTCGATCCGGTTGGCCTCGAGCCAGCGGCGGTAGGGTTTTTGCCGGGCGATCTTGCCTTTGATCTCGTTGTCCACCACGATCCGGCCTTCGTGGGTGTCGACCAGGAACATGCGTCCGGGTTGGAGGCGACCCTTTTGGCGGATCTGGTCGGCCGGGAATTCGATCACGCCGACCTCGCTGGCCATGACCAGCAGATCGTCGGTCGTGACGATGTAGCGGCAGGGCCGCAATCCGTTGCGGTCGAGCGTGCCGCCGATGAGCCGCCCGTCGGTGAAGAGCATGGCGGCCGGGCCGTCCCACGGCTCGAGGATGGCCGCGTGGTACTCGTAGAACGCTCGTTTATCGGTGCTGATGTGGTAGCGCTGTCCAAACGCCTCGGGCACCATCATCATCATGGCGTGGGGCGCGGAGCGACCCGCCCGGACGAGCAGTTCCATCGCGTTATCGAAACAGGCCGAGTCGCTACCGCCCGGTTCGAGGATCGGAAAGAGGTCCGAAAGGTCCTCGGCCAGGGCCGGGCACTCCATCGTCTTCTCGTAGCCCTGCAACCGGTGGGCGTTGCCTCGGAGCGTGTTGATCTCGCCGTTGTGGGCGATCATCCGGAATGGTTGGGCCAGCCGCCAGCTTGGGAACGTGTTCGTGCTGTAACGCTGGTGAACGATGGCCAGGGCCGTGAGCATCCGCTCGTCCGACAGGTCGGGGTAATAGCCCCGGAGCTGCGGGGCCATGAACATGCCCTTGTAGACGATCGTCCGACAGGACATCGAGCAGAGGTAGAAGTCGGCCGCGGCGTCGCCCAGCTTCTGACGGATGCGGTGCTCCAGGCGTTTGCGAATCACGAACAGCCGCCGTTCGAGTTCTTCGTCCGCCAGGCCCTCGCCGCCGATGAAGACCTGACTCACGGCCGGTTCGGACGCCCGGGCGATTTCGCCCAGGCAGCCGTTTTCGGTCGGCACCTCGCGCCAACCCAGCACCGAGAGCCCACCCTGGCGGATCGCCTTGGCCAGCATCTCGTCGCACTGGCGGCGGAGCCGGGTGTCCTGGGGCCGGAAGACCATGGCCACGCCGTAGCCCAGCGGCTCGGGCAGGGTGAAGCCCAACAGGTCGCTTTGGTCCTGGAAGAACTCGTGGGGGATCTGCAAGAGCATGCCGGCCCCGTCGCCGGTCGACTCGTCGGCCCCGGCCGCTCCCCGGTGCATCAGGTTGACAAGCACCTGATGCCCATGCTCGATAATGGCGTGCTCCCGTCGGCCCGAAATGTTGACGATGGCCCCGATCCCGCACGCGTCATGCTCGTAGCGGGGGTCGTACAGGCCGTGCGCCTTCGGGGGCGTCTTGGGCAGAGTCATCCGATATTCCTTCCGAGCCGCGTTTTTCGGTCGGCTAGTCTTCCATTCTCGATATTAGTAAATCTAATGTCAATGCCACTTAAAATAAGTGATCTGTAGCCCTTCCAGGCGTCGTTCAATCGAGGGGCTGGATCGTAGTGACACCCTTTTCGTGTCTGCAAAACACGTGGGCGCAGACATTCACCCCGAACAAGGCGCCTCGGCGCCTGGGGAATTATAGGGCACGTGGCCGGAGCTATTGGGATTAAAAGCCAGGCCTATGGCGAGAAGAGCACGGTGGCCAGGCGGCACAGGTACCAGACCGTGCCCAGGCCGAGCAGGAGGAACACGACGGCCAGGGCGATGGCCAGGTTGGCCCGGCGGAGGGCGGCTCTGCCCGTGCGGACTACGGTGTCCCGGGTCACACGGCTGCCGGGCGGCGGGAACTGTCCGGCTCGTCGGGTACGATACCCCAGCCGCCAGAGCCACAGGGCGATGGATGTCTGGCCTAGGCCGACAAACCAAGCGACTAGGTGCAGCAGAAATCGGGCCCGATCGGCAACACCCGTCGGGTCGGTCTGGGCCAACTGTCGCAGCCGTGTGACCCGCCGGTCGAGTTGCCAGGCAAGCCCCACGGCCAGCAGCATGACCGCCAATGCGATCAACAGGAGGAACACCCGGGACTTCCGGTTCGCCCGAAGGACCTGCTGGCCCTCCGGTTCTCCCTCAACCTGGGGCTTGCCGGGAGGCGTCTTCTCCGAAGCTTCATCGTCGGCCGGGGGAGGCTGGGACATCCTCGGGTTCCTCAATCTTGAAGAATCGCTCTACCCCACCCGAAGGGGTGTGATTTTCCATGCTATTGTAGTTCTATAGGCATCGTTTCCAAATCCCTTTTTGCCGGAGCAAGCCCGTCCCGTGAGTTTTTCGCAGTGGTGGGATGATCAGCGCGATCCGATGGAGGCCGGTACGGTCCAGCTCGGTTGCAGCCACGTGATTTGCCGCAATCCGTTTCTGGTCTGGGCCCGGTTCCTCTTCGTCGTCATCGGTCTGCCCGTCCTCTGGTACTTCGTGGCGCCGCACGTCCCGCTGCCGACCTGGCAGGCGTGGACGCTGGTGGTCGGGGTGACGTTCATCTACGTGGCCCTGTCCTACCTGATCAACCCGAAGCCGGACGAGGCGGGCTTGATGGTCGACCACTACACGAATGTCGGCTCAGACATCTGGAACCGGGGGCTGATCTATTTCGCCCTGATTCTGGGACCGGGCCGGTTCGTGGCCGAGGCGGGGCTGGACATGTTGATCCTGTTCCAGACCCGGCGGGCCGAACGGGCCCTGGCCGAGGCCGAAGCGGACGAGGATTGGGAGCCTGCCTAAGGGTGGTCGTGGGGTGCGCTGGTGATGCAGCGAGAGTCTTGTCTTGAGAGCCGGCGCCGGAAGGCCCGGGACGGAATGGGATAGTCTTCGGCCGCGAATTGGGCCGGTTTGGCCGGGACCAGGAGAGCGGGGTCCGGGCCGGTGGCCTGGCGGCGCACCGTCGGCAGCGGGATTCTTCCGCATATCTTATTCCCGTACGGCGTCGCCGTCCGATAATCGGTATGGTCACTGGAAAGGAACCCGCGCTGGGAGTCCCCTCGGACGCCACAAGGGCCGTGTCGGCCCCAGTTGCTGGCCGGTATCCGGACCGGTGCCCAGTAAGAAGTCGCCCTTTCAAGAAAATGGGATTTTTTCCGCGACCCAAGCGAACCCAGTCTGCGTACAATGGATGACTTCGGAAAGATTCGATTCGTCGGCCATCAGCTTACGCCCCTGAAGGGGGTTCTCGATGGTCGCCAGCCGTGCACTGGTTCTGCACGGATCCGTGGGTAGAACGCCTCGTTTTCTAACGCGACTGACTCTGTTGCCGCGTTCTTTCCCCGCTCCCGTAGAGAGTATCCGCGATGATTGTGTCTACCTTTGACCGCAAACTCAAGTTTTACACGGCGCGCGATCTGCCGACCCTACCCCAGCTTGGGCGGCTGTCGGCCGAGGCCCGGCGGGCGATGGAAGTCGTCGCCCAGGTCCTCCCCTTCCGGACGAACAACTACGTCGTCGAGGAGTTAATCGACTGGGACCGGGTGCCCGAGGATCCGATGTTCCAACTGACCTTCCCCCAGCCCGAGATGCTGGCCGAAGAGCAGTTCGCCAAGATGGCGGCTTCGCTGGACCGGGGCGACGTCAACGGGCGTGCCCAGGCGGTGGCCAATGAGATCCGCCGGGAGCTGAATCCACATCCCGAGGGCCAGCTCCAGCACAACGTCCCGTTGCTGGACGGCCGGCCGGTTCGCGGCGTCCAGCACAAGTACCACCAAACGTGCCTTGTGTTCCCGGCGGCCGGCCAGACGTGCCATGCCTACTGCTCGTTCTGCTTCCGCTGGGCCCAGTTCGTGGGCGTGCGGGACCTGAAGCAGGCGACCGACGAGTCGATGCAGTATCGAGAGTACCTCCGCCGGCACCGCGAGGTGACCGACGTGATCTTCACCGGGGGCGACCCGATGATCATGGGGGCTGACGTGTTTGCCCGGCACCTCGAACCGCTGCTGACCGACGAGTTCCGCCACCTCCAGAACATCCGGATTGGCACGAAGGCCCTGTCCTACTGGCCCTACCGGTTCTTGAGCGACGCCGACTCGGACCGGCTGCTGAAGCTGTTCGAGCGGGTGGTCGCCTCGGGCAAGCACCTGGCCATCATGGCCCATTTCAACCATCCCCGGGAACTGGCCACCCCGGCCGTTTGCCAGGCGATCCACCGGCTCCGGAGCGCGGGCGTGACGATCCGGACCCAGTCCCCCTTAGTCCGGCACATCAACGACAGCGCCGAGGTCTGGGCCGAAATGTGGAAAGAGCAGGTCCGGCTCGGGTGCATCCCCTACTACATGTTCATCGAGCGGGACACGGGGGCGAAGCGCTACTTCCGCGTGCCGTTGTACCGGGCGTTGGAGATCTACACCGAGGCGATGACCAGTGGGTCGGGCTTGTCGCGGACCGCCCGGGGGCCCGTCATGTCGGCCCTGCCCGGCAAGGTGACCGTCGACGGCGTGGCCGAGATCAACGGGTCGATGTGCTTCGTCCTCTCATTCCTTCAGGCGCGCAATCCGGCGTGGTGCAAGCGGCCGTTCTTTGCCGAGTTCGA
>JAFGFF010000060.1 GCA_016931075.1 Pirellulales bacterium
AGGCGTGAACCATCCCGGCCGGCAGGAGGACGCAATCGCCCGGCTGGGCTTCGAAACGGTGGACGCACCGGTCTCCTTCGCCCGACCGTAACGACTTCTCGAACTCCTGCCGATCGACGCCCGGTTTCAACCCAGCGTAGATCAGGCTGCCCGGCTCAGCCTCCAGGACGACCCAAGCCTCCGTCTTTCCCAAGTCGGGCGGGTCGAGCGTCGCGCCCATCGCGTTGTCCGGATGGACCTGGAGGGATAGATTACGCTGGCCGTCCAGGTATTTGAGGATCAGCGGAAACGACTGCCGGGCCAGCGCGCGTTGGGCGCATACCCCTTGCACGCCGAGGATTTCCGAGCCGAATGAGGCAACCAGGTCGTGGAGCGTCTTGCCGGCCAGGTCGCCGGCCAGCACGCGACTTCGATCGCCGCGGTGGTCGCAGATTTCCCACGACTCGGCGTAGATCGCGTTAGAGTCCAAGTCCTTGCGTCCCAGCGAAGTGCGGAACCGCTGGCCCCCCCACATATATTGCCGGTAGATCGGGGCGAATCGCAGCGGATACCAGTTCATCAGGAGCCTCGGACGTTTGTTGCTGGACGGTGTCCCAGGTGGTAGGATAGAGAGTCTAGCCACTGCCGGGGCGCCGCGGGCATTATAGCCCAGGCTGTCCCGGCCGGGTATGCCCCGGAAGTCCGTCCCACCTCACTCTCCCCGCACGATCTGGCGATGCCGCGACGCAAGCCCGACGAAGACCTGTTTGCCGAAAGCACGATGACCTTCGGGGAGCACCTCGAAGAGCTTCGCGGGTGTCTGATCCGGTCGCTGGTTGTGCTGGTGTTCGGGTTTCTGATTGGGATGTATTTTGGTTCGGATGTAGTTTCATTCATCCAGACGCCGCTTGATTCGGCCCTGGCCTCGCACGTCGAGGCACAAGAAGAAAAGAAGGCCGTCGAGCGATTCGACGCGATCGAGGCCGAGGGCGAGACGCTGCCGATCGACTCGTTCATGCTCAAAGCGCTCGTCACTCGCGAGCACCTTATTCCTCAAGAGTACTACGTTGACCCAGAGGCGGTCCTTCAACAACTCAAGGATCGCTACCCCGAGAAGTTTCGCGACGTCCAGTTGCCGGCCATGGATATCGTCAAGCCGGTCAATTCGGACGAGCCGACCGACGCCGAATTGGACAAGGCAGCCCAGATAGCCCGGGCGGCGTTGATCCGTGTGCTGCTATTTCGCCCGGTCGAGGACGATCCTCGCACCCGGGCGTCGGGCCTGAGCGTGCACGAGGCGTTTTCGATCTGGGTGAAAGCCTCGCTCTTGCTCGGAGCGTTGCTGGCCAGCCCGTATATCTTTTACGAAATTTGGACCTTTGTCGCGGCAGGGCTCTACCCGCACGAGAAGCGTTACATTCACATCTACTTGCCCTTCAGCCTGGGGCTGTTCTTCTTAGGCGCGGCGATGGCCTTCTTCTTCGTGTTTGAACCGGTCCTCAGTTTCTTGTTTAGTTTCAACGCCGCGCTAGGCATCGACATCACCCCGCGGATCAGCGAGTGGCTCGGCTTCGTCATCATCCTGCCCTTGGGCTTCGGGATCAGCTTCCAGATGCCGCTGGTGATGCTGTTCCTTGAACGGATCGGCGTCCTGAGCGTCGAGGCTTATAAGTCGAAGCTGCGAATCGCAATCCTCGTGATCTTCATCATCTCGATGTTCCTCACGCCGGCCGACCCGACGAGCATGTTCCTGATGGCGATACCGCTAACCGTGCTCTACTTCGTCGGGATCTTGCTGTGCAAGCTGATGCCACGCCGCCGGAGCCCGTTCGCTGAGGAATCGTAAGGCGAACCCGTAGGCCGGGTCATGACCCGGCGAGACTGGAATCGCCGGGTCGCGACCCGGCCTACGGAACTGGGCATGGCGCCCGGCAGCAACCCACACGCTGTAGGGAACGCCCTCTGTGGCGTTCCTACGGTTTCCGCGGGATTGTTGCCATCACAACCGGAACGCCACAGAGGGCGTTCCCTACAGTGTGTCGATGGGCGATTCGTATCAGGCGTAGCCTGACCTACAAGAGGGTCCAGATTAGAGAGAGATCTTCTCGATCTTGACCTGGGTGTAGAGTTGGCGGTGGCCCGTCTTCGAGCGGGAGTTCTTTCGGCGGCGGAACTTCTGGACGGTCAGCTTGGGGCCTTGTTCGACGCCGACGACTTCAGCCACGACGGTACCCGACTCAAGCGTCGGTTGGCCGAGCTTCAACCCGTCGTCGTCGCGATAGGCCAGGACGCGGTCGAACGTGATCTTTTCGCCAGTGGCCGCTTCCCGGTAGTCGATCCGGATGACCTGACCTTCTTCGACCTTGAGTTGTTGACCGCTGTCTTCGATGATGGCGTACATCAGAAATCCTGCCGTTGTCCGAAAAAACCAGTTCAGATACCCAGTGGGCCGCGTCCCGTCGCCCTGTCAGAGCCCGGTCCGGGATCGCCTCGGCCGCTCAAACTCATCAGTCTAGCAGACAGACCCCAGCCGTGGCAATGGCCCAAGGGCCGGGCTGCAACCACATTCGCTCGGGGCCAGACGGTTCAGCCCGCCCACCCCTCCCCGAGAAGGGGGTGAGTCTGTCAACGATACCGGAAATCGACCAGTCAACTGCTCCGAAGGCCGGTTCAGCGCTGCTGGGAGCGGTTGCCCGTGATCCGAATCTCGCGGTCCTCGGCGTCCCAGCATTGGATTGCCATGTGCTCGGGCGAGACGCCCTTGGCCCCCAGGACCTGAAGGATCAGGCCGCCTTCGTCCTCGAGTTGGGCCAGCTCGCGCCGCTTCTTGTTGCTCAGGTAAGTGGCCACGTCGTCCGAGACGGTCACGACCACCCGGGCGATCTCCTTGCGTTGGCTGGCGACCATCAGATGGCGAACGACCTCGATGGCCATGCTTTCGGGAGTCTTGACCACGCCCGAGCCGCGGCAATAGGGGCAGTCGTCAAACGTGCTCCGCTTGAGGCTTGGCCGGATCCGCTGACGCGTCATTTCAACCAGGCCGAAGGGACTGGTGCGGAGTATTTTCGTTCGGGCCCGGTCTCGCTTGACCGCATCGCGCAGGGCCCGTTCGACGCCCCGGCGGTGGCGTTCCTGGCGCATGTCGATGAAGTCGTTGACCACAACGCCGCCCAGGTCGCGGAGCCGGATCTGCCGGGCGATTTCCTTGGCCGCGCGGACGTTGAGCTGAAAGGCCGTCTCCTCGGCCGAGTCATCGGCCCGGAAGTTGCCACTGTTGACGTCGATCGCCACGAGGGCTTCGGTCTGGTCGATGACGATCGAGCCGCCCTCGCGCAGCGGAACGGTCCGCATGTGGATCTTCGCGATTTCCTCGTCCAGGTTGTATTTGTGGAAAAGAGGTTCTCGCCCTTCGTACAGGTGCAGCCGGTTGACATAGCGGGGCATGACCAGTTGGAGGAACTCGCGAGCACGCTCGAATGCCGTCGGTTCGTCGATATGGATGGCGTCGACGTCCGCGGTGAAGATGTCCCGGATCGTCCGGATGATCATGTCGCTTTCTTCGTAGATGTCGACCGGGCCGGGCAGCTTCTTGATACGCCGGACGATCACTTTCCACAGCCGCAACAGATAGGCCATGTCGCGGGAAAGCTCTTTTTTGGTCCGGTCGATGCCGGCCGTGCGGACGATGAAGCCCAGGCCCTTGGGCGGATTGAGCTCGAGCATCGTGTCGCGGAGTTTTAGCCGCGTGGCCTCGTCTTCGATCTTGCGCGAGACGCCGACGCGTCCCAGGGCGGGCATCAGAACCAGATAGCGGCCGGGGATGCTGATGTAAGTCGAGAGGGTCGGGCCCTTCGTGCCGATCCCTTCCTTGGTCACCTGGACGAGCACCTCGTCGCCGCGCCGAAGGATCTCCTGGATCGGAGGCTTGACCCGGGGCCTCGCGCCGGGTCGCTGGCGCCGCGGCCCACGCCCTCGCGACGAGTCTTCCTTTTCGTCCGGCTCGTCCGAATCGCCGTTGCGTGGGCCGCCTCGGTTTCCGTTGCGTGAGCCGCCCGATTTCCGGTCCGGCCCGTCGATGGCGTGGCGGGGGTCGTAGCCGCCCTGGCGGAAGTACTGGGGCTCAATATCGCTGATGTGGAGAAACCCGTTGCGTCCAACGCCGAAGTCGACGAAGGCCGCCTGGATGCTCGGTTCCAGATTGACGACGACGCCCTTATAGATATTCCCGACGTAGTTGTGTTGGTTGGTGCGTTCGACGTAGAGTTCTTCGAGGGCTCGGTCTTCAACGATTGCGATCCGGCATTCTTCCGGCTGCGCCACATTGATAAGCATCTCTTGTTTCATGGACTCGCTTTCTTGTTCGGCAAGGTTGGCGAGTACGTCGTCGCCGCGCGGCGGGTTTTTCGGCGCCGGTTCGGCTCATGGCGTCACCTCCACGGCGGTCCGTTGGAGAACTCCTCCCTCGGACTCCAGATCGGCCAGCCGCAACGCCGCCAGGACGTCGCGGGGACCGGCGCTCGCCTGCCCCGTCACCCGAAACGTCATCGACAGGCGACCCTGGTCGGTCAGCGACAGCCCTTCAAGCGTGTCGCACAGTTCGACCGGTTCGTCGCGGCCGGGCCGGGCAAGGGGAATGGAGGGTTGGGCCAGAAGCCGGGAAATGCGATCGGAGGCGTCGCGGCGCCGGGTCTCGGGCACGGGAATCTGGTAGGCCAGACTCCGGACACGTGCCTTGCGGCGCAGGTTGCCTGGGGGAAGGACTTCAGCGTGGTGGAACGACAGCCCAGGCACCGTGTGCGTTTCAAGTCGTGCCAGCACTTCTTCGGCACGGCAATCTTGGGCCAGTTCCAATTCCATCAACTCGTCGAGTCCTTCCATCCCGACGGCCAGGGCGGAGGGAAAACTCATCCTCGGTTTGGGATGGAAGCCTTCACTCATGCTCAGCCGCAACCCGGCCCGGCGGAACAGCCGTTCCATCGTCCGGACCAGGTCTCGATGTCCGATCAGGCGCAAGTCTCCCTGCTTGCGGAAACGAATACGTACTCGTTGACGGACCGGGGATTCGTTTGTTTTCGAGGAATCCATCGGTCCGCGCTTCCCCGCCTCTGCCGTTGGTGGCGGGGCCTGTTGAAAAATTTCGGTAGTGTCTTGCGGACCGTTTTGGTTTTGGTCCGGTCCGCCGGACGAATCTCTTCTCTCTGGAATCCCCGGCCGGCTCGGCCGGAATTTCCTTTCAGTGTGTCTTCTTCAACTATTCCCATCCAAAGCCGGCGTTGAATCCTACAGACCCAACTCCGGCACGTGTTTGCGCACTTCTCCTCGGAGGAAACTCTTCACGTCGCGCGCGTTTTCCATCGTCAGGGCGCGTTGGGCGACTTCCTCGCACTGAGGAATGGTCACGCTGCGACATACCCGTTTGATCTCGAGAATCGCGCTGGGGGTCACGCTGAAATGGCGCAATCCCAACCCCAGCAGGAGCATCGTGTAAACCGTGTTCCCGCTCATCTGCCCGCACAAGCTGACGGGGATGCCCTTCTTATTGCCCGCCTCGATCGTCGCGGCGATCAGTTTCAACACCGCCGGATCGGACGCGTTGTACAGGCTGACCACGTCCGAGTTGGCTCGGTCGACGGCCAGTGCATACTGGATCAAGTCGTTCGTGCCGATGCTCAGGAAGTCGACCTCGTTGACGAAATGGTCGATCATCATCACGGCGGCCGGCACCTCAACCATCATGCCGATGGGCAAGTCGCGGTTGAACTCGATACCCCGCTCGTCCAGGTCTTCCATCACGTCGGACAGGACCATCTTCGCGTGGCGCAGTTCGAGAACCGTCGAGATCAGCGGGAACATCACCTGGACGTTTCCCAACACGCTCGCCCGAAGGATCGCCCGAAGCTGGTTCCGAAACATAGGCAGGTTTCGCAAGGCCAGGCGGATGCTGCGCAGTCCGAGGAACGGGTTGCGTTCGTCTTCAGGATCGGGCAGGTGCGAGACCTTGTCCGCCCCGAGATCGAACGTCCGGATGGTGACCGGCCGATCACCCATCGCCCGAACGACTTCAGAATAGGCCTTGTAATGCGCCTCTTCGTCCGGTTCCTCGTCCGCGCTGAGGTAGAGAAATTCGGTGCGATACAACCCGATGCCGTCGGCGCCGCGCTCGGCGCAGTGTTTCACTTCGTAAGGGAACTCGATGTTGCCGTACAACCGGACCGCCACTCCGTCGGCCGTCTCGGAGACCATGTCACGCAGGGGCTTTAGTTGGGCCGCCTGAGTGCGGATCTCCTCGACCTCATGCTGGTAGCGGGCAATCGTCTCTTCGTCGGGGTGAAGGATCACCAAGCCCTCGTCCCCGTCGATAATCACCAGTTCGCCGCCCGACACATCGGTCAGGAACGGGCCGGTTCCGACGACGGCCGGGATTTCCAGGGCCTCGGCTACGATGGCCGTGTGGCTGCCCAGGCCGCCGACCTCGGTCACGAACCCACGGACGAATTGCCGGTCGAGGTTGGCTGTCTCGCTAGGAGTGAGGTTGTGGGCCAGGACGAGCACGGGAGAAGTCAGTTGGGCAAGGCCTTCTCTCCGTCGGCCCAGCAGGTTGCGTAAAACTCGTTTCTCGAGGTCGAAGATGTCGTTGGCCCGTTCGGCCAGGTATCGGCTCTCGAGCTTCTGGAAGACTTGGGCGTAGCGTCGCAGGGCCCGGCTGACGGCGTACTCAGGCGAGTAGTGCCGGTTGCGGATCATCTCGTCGAGCTCGCCTCGTAATTGCGAGTCGCCGAGCATTTGGAGATGGGCTTCGAAGATCGCGCCGTATTTGCTTCCCAACTCGCGGGAGACGGCGTCGCGGTTGTGGGCGATTTCGTCGGAGGCGGCCTGAAAGGCCTTGTCGAGCCGTTCGAGCTCGGCTTCCACTGCGTCGCGCGCAACGAACCGGCGAGGGATGCGGAATCCCTCGTTATCCATGACCATCGCCTCGCCGATGGCCACGCCTGGCGAGACGGCTATGCCTTGCAGTTTCTGCATCTGCGGTTGTTGTGTCTTGTCGTTATCGGCGTAGTGGGCCTACGAGCCGGACGCCTTCTCCCCCGAACCTTCGCAGACAGCCGGGTTAGCTTCCGTCTTCCCCGAGAATTCCGGTTGATCGGGGAAGTGAGCTGCGAACACTTCGACCAGGGCGTCCAAGGCGGCAGCGGCGTCGGGGCCTTCGGCCTCGATCCGGAGCTGATCGCCCTGCAAAGCCCCCAAGCCGACGAGCTGCAACGGGGTGGCCTTGCCGTCGACCGAATGATTCTTGCGCACCAAGGCGATTTTCGACTTGTAGCGATTGGCCACGACCATGACGACTGTCGCCGCGCGAAGGTGGAATCCTTCGTCGTTGGTCAGGGTCACGGTACGGGTCAATTTGGTTTCGGTCATGGCAAGCAATAAATGACTATACGGTTCCGCACGCGTCGAACGGAGTCGACGCCTGCGAGGAAGCTTGTTTCAAGCGGATCGTCGTGGGGCCGGCAGGAACGCAATCGCCGCGAACGCGGTGCCGGAAATGGTGGCTGCCGAACGTGTTTTCGCTCGGTTTAACCTGACTAGGATCCGAATTGGTTATTGTCTGCTTCGTCCAAGAGTTGTGCGATGTCTTCGGCGCTTTTGGACTGTTTCAGGAAGCGGCAGAATGTTTCGTCGCGAAGTTGGCGCGAGATGTTCTCCAGGGCCCTGAGGTGATCGCCCGGCCGGTCTGGAGGCGAAATCAGGAGGAAAAGGAGCTGCACCTTCTCACCGTCGAGGCTGCTGAAGTTGACCCCCTCCGTGCTGACCGCGACGGTGCCGACGAGTTGGTCGACACTGGGGTGTTTGGTGTGGGGGACAGCGATGCCTCGACCGATCCCTGTGCTGCCCAACTCTTCCCGTTTCAGGATCGCCTTGACGATACTTTCTTGTTCTTTCGGATCGATCCGACCCGCGTCCAGAAGCGCCTGGACCATCTCGCGGATAACCCCTTCTTTGTCTTGGGCCTTCAGGTCGGCCCGAATCGCCTCAGGACTCACAAAGTCGGCGAACTTCATGCAAGCACTCTCCTTACTATCTATCTATCCGCCCGAGGATGCCGACACTCTACCCGGCACAACGGCCACCATCCCAAGCCCGCGCAAAGATCGGCTCCCGTGCCTTGAATCATGCGCTCGAAGGTCGTGGGAGAACTTCCTTGCGGAATATTGCGTCGAGTCTACGGGCTGGCTTGGCCGGACTGGGTCGGCTCCTCCTGTTCTCGATTCCCGGCGCCACGATGGCGGTCTCGGACTTTCTCTTTATACTTTCGAAGCTGTTGCTCCAGCTTGGGAATCACGGCGTCCACGGCGGCCATGAGTTCCTCGGCCTGATGACTGGCGACGAAATCGTGCCGGTGCTCGGCCGACACCCGAACGTCAACGATCGGCGCGTCCTTGTGTTCCAAGTTGACCGTCACGTCGATTGCCGTGAGCCGGTCGAAGATGCGGTCAAGCCGCTCCATTTTCGAGGTGATCTTTGCCTGGGAAGTCTCACTCAGAGACCCGTGTCGGACCGAAATCTCAATCTGCACCGAGCCAACTCCTTGTTACGGTTCCCCGTGTCAGGCCGGTTCTCCAGTGGAGCAAACCGATCATTTTAGCCCAAGCCGCCGGGCTCGACAAACGCAAACGCCCGACACCAAACCGGGCATAGGACCCCGACGGAGGGTTCCCCTTCAGTCTAGCTTTTTCTCGGTCGCTCGTAAGGGGAGCGGGGGACCCAACGGTCGAACCCCCTAGGCGTGAACCCCCTGTGTAGGTCCTCGCAAGTACGAAAACGACTGGAAAGCGAGAGACAACACGAGTCACGAAACACTTGCCGTTTCGCCACTTTCGGCCACTGGTGGCCTCCCTAGAAACGAGGCCACGGACTGCCTCGCTGGGTTATCAGACCCACCAGAGGAGTGCCCAGTATAATAAACAACCGACTATAGTGTGCCCCTCTAGGCAAAGCGAGACAGCCCCCCGGGTATGGGAGCAAGAACGGGGGTTTCTTCGCCATTCTGCCTGGTTTCGTCAGGACGCTTATTCCCCTTTACCTGGCGCGGCAGGGCCTGTGGCCGGGGCTGGTTCGGGGGTGGCGATGAGGATCTCGCCTGCGTCGAGTCGCTTCATCCAGTTGCGGATTACCAGTTGCTGCTTCTCGGGCGGGACGTTCGGATCATAGCCCAGTGAAGCGCCCGTGATGCGTCGCAGATTCCAGAACCCAAGCCGCCGGGCAGTCAACGAAGGGGCTTGTATGGCGTTGACCAACACCTTGGCCTCCTTTTCCTGAAGCTGAGCGTTGGTGTATCCCCAGAGCATCCGAGCCATGTCGGCGCCAACCTGTCCGTGGACCTTCTCTATGGTTGTCCGAACGGCCGCTGCCGCTTCGGGACCACGTGTGACTGCCTGGCGGAGTTGATCGACGTAGTCAGGCCAATCCAATTTCCGTTCCGTATCGCCCAGCGCGCGGACAATCGGAGTGAACTGATCCAGGTGGGCAAGGCAACGAATGGCCAACCAGTTTACTTCCCGCTTGCGGTGTTCAACCAGCTCAGCCAGAACCAGCGCGACCGGCCGGCCCCCGCGGGTTTCTTGCTCGACCGTATCGGCTGCCCAACGGTCCAGGCGGCTGGTCGTATCGCTAATCAGCCAGGGTGGAAAATGCTCAGTTCCAGCCATGATTTGGGGTTTGTCGGGGCCAAGCTTC
>JAFGFF010000061.1 GCA_016931075.1 Pirellulales bacterium
AGCACTGCCGGGCTTCGGGGTTGTTGAGCACTTCTTCCGGCGTGCCGTGGCAGAGGACCTGGCCCGCCTTGATGACGTAGCTCCGGTCGGTGATCTGGAGCGTTTCGCGGACCTGGTGGTCGGTGATCAGGATGGCGATCCCTTCCTGGCGGAGCCGGCGGACGATCTTCTGGATGCTGGCGATCGTCACCGGGTCGATGCCCGTGAACGGCTCGTCCAGCAGGATGATAGCCGGGTCGGACACCAGCGCCCGGGCGATCTCCAGCCTTCGCCGCTCGCCGCCCGAGAGGGACAGGGCCAGGCTTTTACGCAACCGGGTGATGTCGAACTGTTCGAGCAGCTCGTCGCACCGTCTCCGCCGGGCGCGCCGGTCCATCGTGCCGAGCATTTCCATGACGCCCAGCAGGTTTTTCTCGACAGTCAGTTTACGGAAGACGCTCGACTCCTGGGCCAGGTAGCCCATGTGTCCTTCGAGGGCCCGGCGATACATGGGCCAGTTGGTCACATCCTTTCCGCCCAGGAAGACCCGTCCCGCGTTGGGCTCGATCATCCCGCACGTCATGCGGAAGCTGGTCGTCTTTCCGGCCCCGTTCGGCCCGAGCAACCCGACGATCTCTCCCCGCTCGACGCGGAAATCGACCCCGTCGACCACCCGGCGGCTTCCGTAGACCTTCACCAAACCTTCGACATGCAGCATCGACATGGGCAGACATCCGTGTTGCTGGGCCTAACTGGTCGTAAGGGATCGCAGTCGACTGCCGACTCTCCGTCTTCTGATCGCAACCCGCCCTCACCCCCGGCCCCTCTCCCAATGGGAGAGGGGAGGTATCAGCGGATCAGCCTCATTCTCTCGAAATTCGGAAAAAAGTAGAAGGGTATCCTCCAACTTCCAATCTTCACCTCGTCCCACGAATGGGGCCAATAGATATACAACGCTTTGCCGATCAACAGGCTGCGAGGGACATAATGCGGCGCGTCCCAGAGCCGGCTGTCGTTGCTCTTCTGGCTGTTGTCACCCATGGCAAGGAACTGGTCTTTTTCAAGCGAAAGATCGACATATTCCCGAAGGCCTTCCAATCCTCGGATCATCGAATGGTAGTATGTATCACGCAGCACCTTCAGATGGGCGATTCCAACATCGGCTCCAGCCGACGCAATGCTCACGGGCGCGAGGTCCAATTTCAGATCCCCGCCGATTCCCAATGGCTCGAACGTCGTAGGACTGTCGAACGCGACAAGCTTGTCATCCACCCAAAGACGCAATTCATCGTCAGCGTTGACAAAAAGGACCTCATGCGTTCCAGGACCTTGAATGCCTGTCTGCGCAACTGGCTGAAACGTGGGCATGCCTGGAATGGTCAAGACTGCCTCACCCGAATTCAAATCGATCCGGCACTGCATCCGGCGTCCCAATTCGACGAGCTCGAAAACAACCGAACCAGCCGGTTTGCGCACTTCAAGCGAGCATTGCACCCCGAGATCACCCACCCCGCATCTTCGCCGCTGGTCGCTCCAGACATCGGGGATCCAACTTGGCGGGCACCCGTTCAGTTTGGGATTCACGTTGACTCCGGTGTTGTAGGCACAATAGTCATCGACCGGAGGGAACTGGCCGGACGGGTTGGCCGGATTTGGTCTAGCTGATGGCATCGCATAACGAAAATGGAGCCAGGTGGGTTCAGACAAAACACCGTCGGCCGAAAACGACTTCCAATCCTCGGAAGCCTTCCAGCCATTTGGCGCTTTGTCTGGTTGCCAACACAGGGGCATACCTTGGGCAAGAGGCTTCTCAGGCATGACATAGTCGTTATCGTAAACGGTCCGAAGCATGGCTCGAAGCTTGTTGGGCGTCTTTCGGGCGATCGTGAACTTCTTTTCGCCTGGCTTCTTAACGAAGAGGTCGCCGTCTTGGATCCGGATCGTCTCACCCGGCAGCCCGACGATCCGTTTGATGTAGTTTGTTTCCGCGTGGCCAGGGTAATGGAAAACGGCGACGTCGAACCGCTCCGGATCGTGAAACTGGTAGGCAAACTTATTAACCAGAATCCGATCACCGTTGTATGCGGTCTCATCCAGCAAGTCGACCTCGTGCCGACACATCGGGCAAACGCCGCTGATTACCCAGTTGCCGGTGCTTGCTCCCGTGTTCGAATCCACCTCCTCGCTGGCGCTGACGGTGAACTGATAGCCGCACGTCGGGCACTCCACGTCCTTATGGCGGCCCATGAGGGTGGGGGCCATCGAGCCGGTGGGGATGACGAAGGCTTCGGCTTCGAAGGTCCGGAAGAGGAACGCCAGGACCAGGGCGACCACGGCCGATTCGATCAGCTCGCGGAACATGACTTGGTAACGGGTCCCCTGAGAAGAGTCCTCGCCGGGTTTCTTTTCGGGGACGGAGGAGGCGGGATCAGCTACCTTGGCGCTGCGATTTCGGGCTTTTTTGTGCTTCTTCGACATCCGTTCTCCTCAAAAGCCCACGAACCAACAGTGTCGCCCACCGCCCACGGGTAGCCCGGATAGCTCGGCTATCCGGGGGCCGTTAGGCCCAAGAGGTCTCGGACTCGGTCCGTATCGTTGACTACCGTCAAGAACAGCGTACCCTGTGCCTCGATACCTCTTGTCGCTTCGCGACCCCGATAGCGGAGCTATCGGGGCTACCCGGTGGCGCCCACCGCGCGCGGGATCACCTTACGTTACTATGCGAGAGTTGCCGCCGATGGGTTCACGCCCAGCGGAAATCCCCCAAAGTCAGTGAATATACCGGATTCGTGTCGGATCGGGAACGCGGAATCGCCACCGACCCCAGACGACGGGACTCCGAGGGAACCAGATAACAAAAGGCTTGCCAACCAACAACTTAGCCCAAGCCTCGGGCCCGGCCGGCCAAGAGCGGCTGTCGTCGGAAATGAGGCTGTTGTCGCCCAGAATGAAATAGGCCCCGGGCGGGAGCACGGCTGGTTTGTCGATCCCCCAGCGGTATGATGGCGACAACGGCTTCGTGTAGTAGACGTCTCGGAACACCCGCAACCGGACGATCTCGACCCCCAGCCCTCGCACACCGACCGCCAACGGCCAGGCGACCGGCCGTCGAGGCATCGGGCCCGCCTCGTAGGGCACGGCCGCGACCTCTTCCCCCTGCAGGGCCAACGTGAATTGGCGATCGAAGAGCGAGACCTCGACGTCTAGTCGCTTGTCGTCTTTTGGGATATTGCCCTCAGCTACCGGCTTTGAGTCATTGTTGCGACGGACGGTAAATCTACCCGCGGCCGGGTTGATCCATGTCTCGAACACGTTTTGCCCGTCGGTCGCGCGGACCACCAGATCGCCCTTGCCCGACCACCGCGCGACGCGAAACGCCAGCATCAGGTCGGTCACTGCCCGGGCTGTCTCCGAACGCCGGGGCCGCGACTGGTCGTAAAGAGCGTCGTCCATGACGGGCGATTCCTCGAACCCGACGCCGGTGGGCTGCTCGTGATGGTAGACCAGCCAGTCCACCTCCGACGTGCCCGACTGTTCGGGATGGGCAAATCGCCCCTCGGCCGAACCCCAAGTTCCCTCGGGCGGCTCCGGTCGCCAGCGGCGAGGCCGCTCGTCGGAATCAGGAGCATAAAACGAAGCGTCATGCACCAAAACGGCCATCGCCCGTTGGGTGGCCAGCGGCTTGCGGCAGATCCGGCCGTCGGCGTAGACGTCGCCGTCGCGAATCTGGATGGCTTCGCCCGGCAGGCCGACGACTCGTTTGACCAACAATCGCTTGGCGTAGCTCGGGTCTCGCAGGGCCACCACCTCCCAGCGCCGAGGGCCTCGCAGCAGAAACGACGCCCGATCGAC
>JAFGFF010000062.1 GCA_016931075.1 Pirellulales bacterium
CACCCACCCTCACCCGGCGGCTGCGCCGCCACCCTCTCCCAAAGGGAGAGGGGAGGTACATGTTGTCATCTCTTTCCTCATCCGTGTTGATCTGTGTTTATCTGTGGCCCCTTCTTTTCGTTCCACTGCAGCGTGAACCGATACCGATAAAACGGCGATCGGGCGAGGTCGGCCGGTTCGGTGAGGCGGTCGGCCAGGTGGGGAACGGGGTCGACGTGGCCGCCGAGGCGCTCGGCCATGGCGACGGCCTGCGAGCAGAACGGCGGATGGCGGTTGCACGCGGTGTCGTCGGTGTTCGCCCGAACGAACAGGCGGACCCACGGCAGGTGCATCAGGGCCGTGCCGACCAGGTTGAACCACCCGTAGGGCGACCCGGCCAGCCGGCGCAAGAACCGGGACGCGCCGCGCCGGTCGTACTCCATCCAGCGCCGGTCGGGATTCGTCTCGAAGACGTCGATCTGGCCGGGGTGCTCTTCGACCTGGCTCGACAGGGTCACCGCCCTAGCGCCGCGGAGTTCACGGGTTTCGAGGCAGAACAGCTCGCCGTCCCACCACGAGGCCTTGGCCGCATGGCTGTGGACGCCCCGCCCGGCGATCGAAATCAAGCCTCGCCGGCGAAACAGCAGCAAGTCGCCCTCGGCGATGTATTGCCGTGCTTCGTGATAGGACAAAACACGATCCGTCACACGGCCAGATGGCCCACGGGGCGACGCCGGCGTCTCGCCGGTGTCTTGCAACTCACGGGCAGGATGCCCGCGCCACCCGGCATGGATTGCGGGCGATTGTTGTCGAGATGACTTGGACATTCAGTGTTCTCCCGGGTGCAGTTTATCTTGGCGGACCTTTTCGTCGTGGATTGCTTCGTAGCGCCGGCGTTCCTTGCTGCGGAGCCTGAATTTGAGACGTTTTTCCGGGCGTGGGTCGCGACGCGGATTCTGGAACCGGCGTTGTTGGGCGATCTGAGCGCGGATGCAGCACAGCCGGCAAGGCAGGTAGATCATCCCGCCGCACAGCGAGCAGCGTGTTTTCGGACAGACCGGCGTGGAGACGGCGCCTTCGTAGGGCGGCGGGACGTCCGGCTCTCGCCATTCCTTTCGCCGCCCACATGCCACGCTCGAAACAGTGTCCCGGCTCACGCCGAGCAGTTTGGCGATCTTCCTCTGACTCAACCGGCCCTCGGCCAGGAGCCGTCGGATCTCGTCAATCGTCGCTTCAGGGTGCATGGTTGTTTCCTTCTTCTGCGACAAAAAAAAGAGCCCGCCGGCGGAGAAAACTCTCCGCCGGCGGGCTCTTTTTGATACCTGAGTTAACCAGGCTCTGCGGATACCCGCTCAACGCCCTTTATTATACACTATCGCTCACCAAATTGCAATAGCAATTTTCGGCCACTTGGAAATTTGAGTATCGTTGCCTTCATGCCTGGCGCGCTTTGAGATAGAAGTCTCCGACAAAGAGAATATTAAGCGCGAAAGGACAGACAAAAATGAAGAAAGAAAGAGTACGAACACTGAGCTCAACAAGACCAAACGTCATCCTGACGCCGGCGAGCTGCCTCACTGATACCGAGGCCGGTGGGGTTCGACCGAGGGACGGTCGTATTCGCGGGGGCGGGCGCCGGGGATCGGCGGGCCGATGTCGGTGGCCGGGAAGGGATCGAACTGCAGGGCCCGCTGCTGCTGCTCTTTCGTCGTGCCCGGGTTGCACCACTGCGGCATGGCAATGTGCTGCCACTGGCACCCGCCCACCGCCACCAGGCCCCCGAGCAACAGTCCGCACAGCGTTCGTCTGGTCATGCTCATCCTCGCGCACCATCCCCGGCCGATCGAATCGGGACGGGGAATAGTACGCACTTCTTGCCCTCGGGCATAGACCGTTCCGGACCGGAGAAGCTCGCCGAACGCGGAAAATCCCCCGCCATCCCCCCACTGAAGACGGGGGTTACAGTCTGGAACGCGGGCTTTTCATCTCTTCTTGTCCCACCGAGTACTGCGAAAGATGCGATGCTTACTATATCGCAGTGAAGTAGCTCCAACTACTTACTGGAGGGACGCGCTCTGTCGCGTCCGTTGGCGGTCGTGCTCGGCCACGACAGAGCGTGGCCCTCCATTGCACTGGCACCCTCCGGGGAAGCTTTTTTTCCATGAGGATCAATATCCCATGAACGAACGTCCTGTCGAATCGTCGGCCGAGCGGATGGGGCGGATGCCGACCGAGGCGGAGTGTGTCGAGTTCGCCCGGCGGATCGAGGCGGCTGCCCGGGCCGACGTCGACGCGCTGGACGAGGCGTTGGACCTGGACGCCGTGCTCGAATCGGCTACCGGGGGCGTCGACGGCGTGGACGAGTATCGGCAAGGGTTCCTCCTCGGAGCGAAGAAACAGCACGAGCGAACCGGCGGGCTGGGCCGGATGATCGTTCACAGCGTGGCCGGCGGCGGCAGCTACCGGTTTCTGCGGGTGGCCCTGGTCGAAGGGCAGCGCCGCGTCCGGTTCCGACTGATCGGGGCCGACGCGTCGGTCAACTATCACGACTGGATCGTTGTCAAAACGCCCGACGACACGATCCGGGCGGTCGACTGCTACTTCTTCCTGTCGGCCGAACTGCTGTCGCACACGTTGCGCCGCGGGTTTCTCTTCGTCCTGGCCGATCAGGACCAGTGGACGCCCGACGGCCTGGCCGAGCGGGAGGCCTGTTTTCTGGCCCATGCCGACGATCTGGGCGCGATCAACGCCGCGTTCCAGGCCGGCCGCTGCCAGGAGGTCGTCGACCGGTTCGCCGCGCTGCCCGAGCTGTTGCGACAGGAGAAGAGCTTCCTCCTGTTGCGTCTGGCGGCGGCCGCCCGGTTGGACGACCCGGCCGCGCGGACCAAGGCGGTGGCCGAGTTCCGCTGGTGGCACCCGGACGATCCGTGCCTCGCGATGATCGCCGTCCAGACGCACGTGGTCAAGGGCGAGTATGCCGAGGCCCTGGCGTGCATCACCCAAACCGAAGCGGCCCTGGGCGGCGACCCGTATCAACAGGCGTTGCGTTCCCGAATCCACCTCGCCATGGGCGAATCCGACACGGCCCGGGCGTTGGCCACCGAAGCGTTGGCCGAAGACCCGACGCTCCTTTTAGCCTACAGCACGCTGATGGACCTAGCCTTGGCCGCCGACGACCACGCCGAGACCCGCCGTCTGCTCGATTTGCTGGAAGCACACGGCCCCTCCGCCCTGGGCGACCTCAGCCAGAATCCCACCTTCGCCCGGTTCGTCCAATCGCCCGAATATGCCGCTTGGATCAAACGACGTGAAGGGTGATTATAGGGCGCCACTGGCTCTGCCAGTGCCGTACGTCAGGATATGCCTGACATGAACCATCAATTGACGCGCTTGTCAAACACAGCCTGACCTACTGTTCGTGGAACGTGATCTTCTGCCCTCGCGTGGTCGGCATCTCGACAATCCCCCGGGCATCGGGCGTGAGTTGCCGGGACGTGCCGTCGGGGAGCTTGGCGATGATGGTGGGCCAGGGGCTGCGAAGACGAAGGGGACCGCCGAGGGTGGAGGTGATGATGAGTTGAATGACCTTGCCTTGCCGCTGTCGGGCCGAGACAAGAAAACCGCCTTGGGCACGGAGGTCGCGGAAGGCGGCGTCACGGTCTTTCGGCCAGACGGGGAAAACGTAGACCACGTCGCCGGCGCTTTGCATGAGCATCTCGCTGATCACCATCGCCATTTGGGCGATTTCGATGGCGTAGCCCATGTCGTTGAACGGATGGGGCTCCGGCGTGCAGAGAAACGTGCCGTTGGGGCGATAACGCGAGCCGGCGACCTCGTGGGTCCACTCGAACGCGTCGGGCGTGTGCAGGCGGACGCGGTATTGGCAGTACCAGGCCCAGGCGACGATCTTGCCCCAGTTCATCCGCTGGAGTGTCCGCCGAAACAGCTTCACCTCCGCCGGCGGCGACATCCAGGTCACCTGGCCGGCCGGCCAGACGGGCGTCATCTGCGGGGCCAGGTTGAATGTGGTCGGCCGGGCGTCCTTCATGTCCAACACGACCGGCTCGGGCCCGCCGCTCGTCGGATGGTCCGGAAGCCGGGCCATCGACCGCCGCCATCGCTCGACCAGCTCGGCGTCGCGGCCCAATGTGGTCGCGCTCTCGATGGCCGCCTCGAACGCCAGACGAAACAGGGCGATGTCGAACGTGCTGTTGTAGTTCTGCTTCAAGCCGGGCGTCCAGCCCCGGTGCTCGGGCGAGACGCTCGGGCCGAGCAGTACCTTCCCGCCCTTGCCCTCCGGACACCGGTCGATAAACTCCGATTGGAAGACGGCCACCTCGCGAATCACCGGATAGACCCGCTTCAACACATTCTGGTCGCGCGTGTACTGATACTCCAGCCAGAGCGGCTGGACCACAAAGCTGGTGATGCCGATCGTGAAGCCCCATTCGTGATGGAAATACTGCCGGCCGTTGGGCGCTTTGCACTTTTCGGGCGGCGGCTCGTAGGCGAACGCCGTTAACGGGTAAAAGGCCCCGTCCATGTCAAACACTTTTCGGGCCAGCCATTTCGCCCGGGGCAGCAGGTCCAGGGCGAACTGGTGATAAGGCATCATCAAGTCGACATGGTTCGTCACCAGCGTCGTCCAATAGAGGCCCTGGATGTTCGCGTTGAGGTGGTAGTCGCCGTGCCAAAGGGGCGGATCGGTCGCCGCGCCGATATACAAGCCCGGCGAAAGGGCGTCCGGCTTGATCGCACAGCGGAGCAGATAGAGCTGCTGATACCACATCCGGCCGAACAGCGGGTCGTCCAGTTCGACGCCCGAGGCCGACCAGAAGTTGGCCCACGTGGCCTCGTGCTGATTGATCCACCGCGACACGTTTTTCTCGCTGAGATTGCCCAACAACACAGTGGCCAGCGCCCGGGGTTCGACTCCTTCACGGCTGGTGCCCACGGCCACGACGCAATACTCGCCCTGGCGTCGCATGGCGACGGCGAAGGTCATGCCGGGCCAGTCGACGTCGCCGGGCAGGGTCTGCTCGAACCACTCGACGTCGTCCGACTTGCCCGACCGGGTCTTGGCCCCTTTCATCGTCGGCGGAATCAGCCGGACGTCCATCGTCGTGCGGATGAGAAACGCGTTCCGGTTGGCCAATGCCCGGAACTCGGCCGACTCGCCCGCCGGCCCCACCCGTTCGACCCGGGCGACCGCGCGGCGGAGGTCGACGGTCCCGCGCACAGGCTTTTTATCTTGCCCGCCGTCGCTCTTGGCTGTTCTCGGTGTGAGTTGGACGATCCCACATGCCCGAGGGCACGGATAGGGTTGCGAGTAGCTCGACGTGCCGGGGTGGGTGACGCCCTTTTCGAGAATGAGGACCTGCTTGCCCTTTTTGGGGAACCTTTTGCCCGAGCGGCCCAGCTCCTTGACCCGCTCGAACCGTGGCAGCGGCGGATCGAGACGCGTGTCGAGCCGGGCGTCCCAGACGTCGTTCTTCGAGATCTTCATCGCGACGCCGCCGTCCTTCTCCCAGATCAGTCCGGCCAAATCGCCGTTGCCGATAATCAGCGCGTCATGATTGATCCGCTGCAGGCCCTCATACGCGATGGCTGCCCGGTCCAACGCCTCGGGAAACGGGATCTCGCCCGCATGCAGCCCGGCGGTTAGTGCAATCGAGAACAGCAGAGGAAGGAAACGGTGTGGTAGGTAGTGTTGCGTCATAGTAGCGTCTATTATATCGCGTGGCGTCCGCCTTTGCTCGGGTACTCTTAATAAATGATAGAGTGTCCAGGGCGGCTTGTCCGCCCTTGCCAGCATGCCCCAACGGAGCTTTGTTCTCCCAGCCCAGGGCACCGCCCTGGGGAAAGGAACGTTTCAAACCCGATCGTCTCGGCCCAACGGGCCAACCGATTCGCCGAGGAACTGTTGGGCCGTTGGCCCGACTAGCTCGGAACCTATGTCACCCGGTTTCCCAGGGCGGTGCCCTGGGCTGGGAGAACGGCTGGACCTTCGGCCCGTGACGTGCAATGGCGTGGACGATGACCGCGGCGCCGCGATACGGGGCCCGGATGCCTTGGGCCCCGCATCCGGCGCCGGGTCACCACTCAACAATCTGCCCGTCGTCACGGTTGGCCAGATTGCGGAGCATCTGGGCGTCCATGGTTTCGCCGAGAAAATGGACCGAGCCGTCGACGAACAGGGCATTGGCCCCGCCCGAATGGACCGATTGGATCGGCCGGTTGACGCCGTAGACGTAGTTGGGCAGCGTGTCGTTGATCCCCTGTCTATCCCACAGCCGTTCGTTGATCCCGTAGCGGACGGTCGTGTAGTTGAACGCCCGGACCAGCGAAGGCCATTCCTTTCCGCAGGGTCCCAGCGGGAAGCCGTAGAGGCTGCACGAGCGGCAGTCCTTCTCTTCGCCGGACTGGTCCCGGCACCATCCCGATTGTTCGCCGACCATCATGGTGTTCGACGAACCGTCGGTGATGTCGGCCATCCGGACGCGATCGGTGATGGTCAGGACGCCGCCCTGCGAGAAGATGCCCACCGACATCGATCGGGCCGACGGATGATCGGCCCCGCCGGTGATGCCCGCGTAGCAGGGGGCCATGACATGGACGGGGATCGAATACGTCACGAAGTCGGGCAACGTGCTGGAAGGGCAGTCCATGTAGTCGAAGTAGCGGTTGTCGAGAAACTCTTTGTTGTGCGGATTGGTGCCCGTCCAGAGTTCAGACAAGTCGAGGTTCTCGTAGGCGACCTTGTCTTCGAGTTGCGGGAAAATCCGGACCCACCACGACGCCAGGTGTCGCGGGTTGCCCGTGTCCTCGCCCACCAGCGGAAAGCACCGGTTGGCGCTCTCGTAGTTCAGAATGGCCAGGCCGATCTGCTTCAGGTTGTTCGAGCATTGCAGCCGCCGGGCCGCCTCTCGGGCCGCTTGCACCGCCGGGAGAAGCAGAGCGATCAGGATGCCGATGATGGCGATCACCACCAGCAGTTCGACCAGCGTGAATGCCCTTCGGGCGTGGTGTCGCATGGTTTCTGTTCCTCAAAACGAATAGGCCCTATCGGCCCGGCGCCGAGGGACCGCCGCTGCCGGGAGCATGAGCAGCGGCGGCTACACCCTCGGAAGGACACAACCTCTTCATGTACGACGCCGGTGTCGAAACCAGCCTCCCCCCAGGGCCAGCGACGCCAGCAGAATCCATGTCGATGGCTCGGGCACCGTGCCGGCCGCCTCGGGGCCGGGATTCCAGTTGGCGGCCAGGATCGACGCATCCAGGTCATCGACCCAACCGTCCCCATTGAAGTCGCCGTCTGCTTCCGTGAAATCGACATTGTAGGCCAGCCAGTTACCGGCCAGCACGGCCGCGTCGACCGCGTCGACGTCCCCGTCGGCGTCGGTGTCGCCCGGCACGCCCGCGGCGGCCAGATAATGCGTTTGGATTCGCTCGTCGGACAAGGCCGTATTGTAGAAAGCGACCTCGTCCAGCCCGCCGTTGTGCATGTATTGCAGGTAGAGGTCGCCGCCGAGCACCAATTCGGAACCGTGAGAGATGTAGCTGAAGGTCGCGGTCTTGCTGTGCGACGTTTGAACGTGGTTTCCGTCAACATAGACCTTGGTGTAGAGCGAGCCTTCGAACTCCACGCCGGTGAGCACCAAGTGATGCCATTCTCCCAAAGAAACGTTGATCTTGGTCGTTGTGGCGGAAAAATCACCCGAGTAGTAGTCCCCATCGTTCATGTACAAATACGTGGAAGGCCGCCACTTGCCGTCCGGACCCAAGCCGTCGTACAGGGCGTCGGCGAAGGGTATCTGCCCTTGCAGAATCCGTCCCAGACCGTCGCCGTCGACCGAAGTCGTATTGACCCAGGCCTCGAACGTGAACTGCATCACGCCGGGGCCTCCCAGCACGTTGTACGTGTCGGGCACGTAGACGTAGTCGTCCACGCCGTCGAACGAGGCCGACGAGCCGATCGGGCTGGTTCCCAGGGCGAGACCGCCGTTGTAGGTCCCGTCGAACGCCGCGCCGGCGCTGCCGGAGTTCACCGCGCTGCCGGCCTCCTCGAATTGATAATAGAGCACCGGATTGTCGGTGAGGACCACGTCGGCGTAGGCCGCCAACGCTTGTCCCGGCGCCAGCAACACGGCGACGGCAAGCATTCCACAAAAAAGTCTGATCATCATGCTATTCTCTCCTCGTTGTTGAGGCGCGCAGTCTCTCTGGGTGCCATGGGCGGCTTGTCCACCCTTGTGTCCCACGGCAAGGGCGGACAAGCCGCCCATGGCACCCGAATGGTCATTGTCTATACAGGAATATTTGCGTGCCACGAGGAACGTCTCAGCGCACGCGTGGTCAGCCTAGTTCTCTCTCGATCGACGACGAAGGAGCATGAAAAAGGCAGGCAACGCCAGAAGGAGCGCGACCGTGCCCGGCTCCGGCACGATGCCGGCGTTGTAGTGGGCCTGAATCTGTTCTTGCGACAAAACCTTGTCGTAGAACGCGATTTCGTCCAGGCCGCCGGTGTGCGGGTACGAGTGAGCCGTGTCGTTGCCGAAAGCGAGCGGCGTGCCGGTCGAAATGAAGGTCATGCTCTTGGTGCCGGCGGATGTCTTCTGGAGATTTCCGTCGATGTAGATCTTGGTATACAGCTTGCCCGAGTACTCTGTTCCCACCAGCACGAGATGGTGCCACTCATTGTTGGGGACCGGCCCGGTGTACTTGGACGCGATGACGGAGAAGTCGCCGCCGCCATAGGAACCGTTGTCGTGGTACATGTAGGTGGAAGGCGACCAGGTGCCCGCGCCTTTGATGTTGTCGTAGATGACATCGCAGAAGCTGTTGGCGGCCGTGGCCGGCGTGTAGAGGATCCTTGCCAGGCCGACGGGATCGACGGCCGTGTTCACCCATGCCTCGAACGTCATCGCGGTGACTCCCGGCCCGCCCAAAACGGCGCTGGTGTCCGGCACGGTGATCATGTCATCGACTCCGTCGAAGGTGGCCGCTTGGCCGACCTGGCCGGCCCCCGTGCCCACGCCGTCGACGTAGGTCCCGTCGTAGGCCGAGCCGGCGGTGCCGTAATTCACGGCGTTGCCATTGAGTTGGTAGTAGAGCACCGGGCCGTCGGCCAGAATCACGGCCGCGTACTCGGCCCTGGCCGCGCCGGGCAATAAGAGGACGAGGCAAGCCAAACCCACCCAAATCAGCGGTCTCTCGGTCATGGTTTTTTCTCCCTTTCGAAGGTGGCAGAACACCGCAGGACTAGTCGGAATCGTCTGTAGGCCGCCTCTTCTCGTGTATCTTCCTGCGTGGAGCTTGTATCCGTATCCGTCTCCCCATTGACTTTCGATTCTAATCGTCCTACCCTTGAGAACAACGCATTTCTTGCGACAAAAAGGTTTGCGTATGCGACACTCCGCCCCCAGGAGCCGACCCGTGCCCGCCAAGAAAAAGAGACCCGCCCGACGCACCCTGCCCAGGGTCTTGCTGCTGGTCGAGACGACCAACACCCAGGGCATGGAGATCCTCACCGGCATCAGCCGCTATGTCGAGGAACATCGCCCCTGGTCGATCTACTTTCAGGAACGGGCCATCACGTCGTCGCTGCCCAGTTGGACCTGGACGTGGGAAGGCGACGGGATTATCGCCCGAAGCGCCACGTACGCAATCCACAAGCGGTTCAACGACATGGGCCTCCCCCGGGTCGAACTGTGCGGCGTCCCGCAGCTCGAGGCGAATCGTGTCGGGTACGACACCGCGAAGACGGGCCAACTGGCCGCCGACCACCTGAAGAAGTGCGGGCTGACGAATTTCGGGTTTTTCGCGTTCGGCATGCCCTGGTGGATCAAGGACACGTTGGACAGTTTTCAAGCGGCCCTGGGCGACGTGCCGTGCGACGTGTGCGTCTCTTCCAAACGGGGCCAAGGCGTCTATCCGCTCTGGAACGAAGCGCAGCGCCGGCAGGTCGCTCGATGGCTGAAGTCGCTGCCCAAGCCGGTGGGCATCCTCTCGCCGGCGGGCAACTCGGCGCGGACGCTGTTGAACATCTGCCGCGAGATCGACATCCCCGTGCCCGAGCAGGTGGCCGTCCTGTGCGGCGTGGAGGATCCGATCCTCAACCAGATCAGCACGCCCTCGCTCTCGGCGATCGAACTGGACATGGTCCGGCTCGGCTACGAGGCGGCCGGCCTGCTCGACCGGCTGATGCAAGAGGGCTCGTCGCGGGGCGGGCAGACGGTCCAACTGCCCGAATCGTTCGCCCGGGTGGTGCCGCGCGAATCGACCGACACGATCGTCGTCGACAATCCCGACGTGGCCAGGGCCGTGCGCTACATTCGCGACCACGCCTGCAGCGGCATCACGGTCCGCGAGGTGGCCGACGTCGCCTGCATGGGCTGCCGGACGCTGGAGCGCCAGTTCCTCCGGCTGCTGGGCGTGACCCCGGCCCAGGAAATCCGGCGCGTGCAGCTCGCCCACGCCCGATTCCTGCTCTCCTCGACCGACGTCCCGATCGAGAGCATCGGTCCCAAGTGCGGCCTCACTTCAAAAAAGTACTTCCTCACCTTCTTCCGCCGCCACGAAGGCTGCACCCCCGGCCAGTTCCGAAGATCATGCCTCCGGCGGTATTCGACGGTGTGAGAAGAGGCTGGTGACACGAGCGATTGTCTTGCACGACAAACGTCACTCGTCTTTTCCGGATGATGCATCCTGACATTGTCTGGTCAATTCGCGAAGTCTTGCCATGAACGGAAACGACATTGCAGTGTAGGAGTCTTCTGCGCGGTGGCAGCCGGAGAGAACCTGCCATTGACCGTCTCGGTGGCCGAAGAGGAGGAATGCGCAATCGCGGTCGGCTTCGGCTTTAGCCGATTGTGCCTCGGTGATTGTCAACGTCCACACCTCTTCATCGGTCCATCCCTCCGGCGGTCCGGTGATGTATACGTTGTCAAACAGACGAAGCTGCATATTGGGCTCGGCCCTGATTCGCCGCTCTACATTTCGAGGTAATTTCACCTGACGATTGATGTGTTCAATAGCGTCGTCTGCATGCGTCTTCAAGTCAACCAATCGCCCGATCTTGTGTTGAAGAGGTCCTTGCGGTTTCATCTCCGACGATGTCAGCGAGACGCCTTCTTTTTCCCAAATCGCGACCAACCGACCGGCAAACGCGGCCGCGGCTTTCGAGGGATCCGGCTTGCTCGCACTCGTTTTGACCGTCGGCAGAGGTGTTGTGGCCTTGTTGCCGCAACCGAAGATGGTGCTGGCTGCCAGCATAATGATGAGGAGAGTGAATAGCCGAAGCATTGTACCGGTCCTCCGACTGCTTATTGATGCTTGCGGCCACGACGGAGCGTGGCCCTCCATTGCAGTGGCACCCTGAAACGAACCCTGGTCTTCTGATCCCGGTCATCAATCCTATGACAGAACAGGGGACTCACGTCCCCCGCTCGGTTCCAATCCCCAATCCCCAATCCCCAATCCCCAATCCCCAATCCCCAATCCCCCCTACCCCCAATTCATCCCGCAGCCGCCGTCGCCGCAGCAGGGGGAGCCGCAGGCGCCGGCGTCGCGGGCCGGGCAGGCGGGGCCGGAGGAGCTGGAAGTATGGGCCGAGGGGGCCGAAAGGAGTTTGGTGAGGTCTTCGCCGCCACAGGAAGGGCACGCCGGGCGGTCGTCGCCGTGGACGAGGAACTCGAACTTCACGCCGCAGCCGCGGCATTCATATTCATACAAGGGCATGACCGAGGGCCTCCATCGAACCAGGTTTTACTTGTTTCGCTCATTTTACTATACTCCGGGCCGTGGCAGAAGCCGAGTAAGCGTTCCGAGGCCGGGGACTGGTGCATTTTTCGGCCACTTGGCTTTCCACTTGCCGTCGAGGCGCAAGCCGAAAACATGCACCTGTCCCCTTTGGCGACACGTGATTTGGAGGGCCACGCTCCGTCGTGGCCGCGAATTGCCTGACACC
>JAFGFF010000063.1 GCA_016931075.1 Pirellulales bacterium
CCGCCGGCCTGGTGGGACTACATGGACCACGCCCAGCGGCTGAACCTGCGGATCTTCGAGGAGTTTGAAAAGGCCGGGATCGACTTCGCCTTCCCGACCCAGACCGTCTACCTCGCCCGCGACGCCCGACGCCAACCGGCCGTCGAAATGCTGGGGAAGGATCTTTCTTAGGCACTTTTCAAGGATAGACTAACTCATTCGATTTGTAGGAGGCGACTCCTGTCGCCGAATGTCCGCTAGTCGGGATCCCATTCGGCGACAGGAGTCGCCTCCTACAGGATCTTCCCGGACAGGAACCCGCGAATCAAGCTGGCAACGTGCTTTCAACACATTGAGGGACGCGTTCTTCCAACCACGGCCACGACAGAGCGTGGCCCTCCAGGAAGTGTGAGACGACCTGCTACCCTTCGGTCAGGATCGGCGGCACATTGGTCAGACCGAGGTGCGGTTCGCACCACTGGGCAAGCGTCAGTAGGTCCGTATCGTGGTGCCAGCGGCCGACGAGTTGGACAGCTCCAGGCATCCCGTCGTCGGCCAGGCCACAGGGGATCGAGACGACCGGCAATCCGGCCATGCTCCACGGGGCCTGGCATTCCGACGTGCCTGTGTGGGCAAGTGTTGCCGGGGCTGTTGTGTGCGTCGAAGGGCAGAGCAACGCATCATACGATTCGACCAGCGGCACGACCTCCCGGCGGAACTGCCGTTGCCAGGCCAGCGCCTCGGCGTAGTCGGCGGCCGAGGTGGCCAGGCCCAGGTCGAGCATCTCGGCGATCATCGAGCCGTACAGTTCGTGATGGGCGGTGAAGTTGGCTCGATGGTACGCAGCTCCTTCGACGGCCATGATCCGACGGTGCATCGGCTTGGTCATGGCGAAGTCAACGTCCGTCTGGACCAACTCGACCGTCGCACCGGCCCGACGCAGCCGTTCAACCGCGCTGGCGACCAATTCACGGATCGCCGGATCGGCCACGTTGTGGAAAAACCCGCTCAACAGCCCTAGCCGGGGCGGTCGCGCGGCCTGGCCGTCGCCGGTCGTAGCCGGTGTTGACGCGGTCAAACCGCCTGGTGGGCCGAAATCGTCCGAGTGGGGCAGACAGCGGAGCATCAGGGCCAGGTCGGCCACACGCCGGGCCATCGGGCCGACGTGGTCGAAGTGGTAGCTCACCGGCACGACCCCCTGCCGGCTCACGCGACCGAACGTCGGCTTGCACGTCGCGATGCCGCAATACGTCGACGGCCGGACCAGCGAACCGCCCGTCTGCGTGCCCAACGCCCCGAGACACATCCCGGTGGCCACCGCCACGGCCGACCCACTGCTCGAGCCGCCGGGCGTGTGCCCAAGCTGTGGATCCCACGGATTGCGGGTGGGCGGCGGGTCGAAACAGGCGAACTCGACCGTGACTGTTTTGCCCAACAGAATGGCCCCGGCCGCCCGCAAGGCGGCCACGACCGGCGCGTCTTGTTCGGCCGGCTCGATATTCTCTCGCAGTGGTGAGCCCGCCCGGGTGGGCCAGCCTTGGACGTCAATGATGTCCTTGATGCCCACGGGCACGCCGTGCAATGGACCACGGAACCGGCCGGCCGCCGCCTCGTCGGCCATCCGCTGGGCCTCGCGCCGAGCCCCTTCTTCGTCAACAAACACCCACGCCCGGAGCCGGTCGTCAAACTGGTGTATCCGAGACAAGCACAGCTCGACCAGATCGACCGGCGAGCATTGTCCGCGGCGAATCTGATCGGTCGTTTCGGCCAGCGTGGGCAAGGAAGGAGTCAGCGGAGTTCTCGTGTGGCTCGTGGTGCTAGGGGGTGGACCGACACGGCGGGGTTTCTTGGCAGGGCTGGTGTGCGGCATGGCGCGGTGAGGTTCCCGAACGTTGACAGAGAGACTCGAAGAAGTCCGCCAGTCGACCGGCGGCCTTGGACAGATCGTGGTGCTGGAGGACGAACTCCCGGGCACGTCGGCCCATGGCAATCCGTTCCGCTTCGGCCGTGTCGCGGAGCCGGATCATCGCCTCGGCCATGGCCGCCGGGTCCTCGGGCGGGACGGTGACGCCCGCCCGGGCCTCCTGAATCGGATCGTAACACGAGTCGCAGGCGAACACAACGGGCCGGGCCGAGGCCATGAAATTAAAGACCTTGTTCACACTCATCCCGTACCGCCGGACGACCGTCATCTTCCGATGGGCGTGGACGAAGGCGTGGCACTGTTGGGACATCTCGGCCAGCTCGAGCTTGGTCACCAGATCGTGAAACTGGAGGTTCTCAAGTCCTTGCCGGGCCGCCTTTTCGACCAAGGGTTGCTTGGCCGGTCCGTCGCCGACCAGCCGGATCCGGATGCCCCGGCCGGCCGGGTCGGCCGCCAGCCGTGCAGCCGCCTCGACGATCGTTTCCATGTCGTTGCCCGAGCCAAATCGGCCGAAACAGGCGATCAGAAACGGCTCGGCCGGCGGCGGGTCCGGGGGCTCGGGAAACAGGTCCGGGTCGATCCCGTTGGGGATGTAGATCACCCGGTCGGACGGCACGCCGTGGGCCACCGCATAGTCGGCGATCTTCGGCAGGACGCTCAGCACGCCGTCGGCCTGGGCGAACGCGCGGCGTTCCAGCCAGCGGAAGTGCCAGCAGATGGGATGCCACCGGGGCAGGCTGCCCAGGTCGATCAGCGACTGCGGCCAAATGTCGCGGATCTCGTAGACGAACGTCGCTCCGTGTCGCCGGGCCTGCCGGAAGCCCGCCTCGACCGCGTAAGGATGCGAAAGCGACCCGATCACTACCTCAGGCGTAGCCAGCCCCTCGTCAGCCCGACAGGCGTTTCGGGCGTAGTGGTACATGTTCAACAGCCGTGTGACCGACCCGCGATAAGGCGTGGTGCGCACGTACCGGAACCGGACGCCTTCGTCCATCACGTCGACAAAACGCTCGCCCGGCGGGATCTCGATCCCGGGGGCGTAATCCTGGGCGAACGACGCCGGGAACAGCGTCACCTGGTGGCCCGCCTGCTGCATGTAATACGCCATCACCGCATGGCCGGTCAGTCCGGTCCCATGCCGCCGGCAGGCGTAGTGATTGAAGATCCAAATACGCATAGGGCAAGATAATCCGTTATCGGTTCATATTGAAGCAAGCTGCCCGATCAACGCGGCCGTACGCGAGGCGGCCTGGCCGTGGCCGTAGTAGGGGGCGGCGTCGGGCAGGGGGTCGGTTCGGGACCGGTGGTCGGCAACGGCTTGGACGATCCGGTCGGCCTGGGCGCTGGCCAGGCAGTTGGCCCCGACGTCGACCGTTTCGGTCCATTCGGTCTCTTCCCGCATTGTCACACACGGGACGCCCCAGATGAAGGCCTCCTTTTGCATTCCGCCCGAATCGGTCACGATCACGGCCGCCTCCCGTTCCAGGCAAAGCGTTTCGAAGTATGAAACGGGCGGGATGATGTGTAATCCCTTGGCGTCTAGCAACGGCCAGCCAGTCAGCCGGGCACGCGTCCGTGGGTGAACCGGGAAGACAACCGGCACACTCCGGGCGATGGTTTCGGCCGCTTTAAGGATCTGGCCCAACCGGTCGGCATCGTCCGTGTTGCCCGCCCTGTGGCACGTCATCAGGACGTATTCCCCCGGCTTCAGGCCAAGTTTCCCCAATGGATCCACCCGCCGGGCGGCCACCTCACCAAAGAGCCGCACGGCGTCGAACATGACGTCGCCCACCTGGTGCACGTTCCGGGTGATTCCCTCGGCGGCCAGGTGTTCGACGGCCTGTGTTGTCGGGCAGAGAAGCAGGTCGGCCACGCGGTCGGTCAGCACGCGGTTGATTTCCTCGGGCATGGTCCGTTCGAACGAACGGAGACCCGCCTCAACGTGGGCGAGCGGAATGCCCAACTTCGCGGCGGCCAGCGCGCCGGCCAGCGTTGAGTTCGTGTCGCCGTAGACGACAACCGCCCTCGGCCGCCACTCCAGCAGCACCTCTTCGACGGCCGCCAGCATCCGGCCCGTCTGCGCCCCGTGGCCCGCCGGCCCGACACCCAGATTGCAGTCCGGCTTGGGCAGCCCCAGCTCTTCAAAAAACACCTCCGACATGGTCGCGTCGTAGTGCTGGCCCGTGTGGACCAATCGCTCGCGCACCTGTCCCACTTCGGCCAACGCCCGACTGACCACCGCCGCCTTGATGAACTGCGGCCTGGCGCCGACGATGGTGACGATTTCGGGTGTGGAGGGAGAAGACATAGAGGCTGGGGATCAGGGATTGGGAATTGGGGATTGGGGTGTCGTGGGGGCCAGTAACTGTTCGTAGAACTCTACTAAGTGTGATGCCTCGGATCGCCAGTCGTAGTGGGCCAGGGCGGCGTCGCGGCCGCGACGGCCCATGGCTTGGGCTTCGGTCGGATCATCCAACAGTCGGGCGATCGCGGCGGCCACGGCGGCCGGGTCGTCGGGGTTGACGCACAGGCCGCAGCCTGACTCGTCGACCAGACGCCGGTAGAGCGGGAAATCGGACACCACCACCGGCAGGCCCAGGGCCATGTACTCGAGGATCTTCGTCGGCATCGACTCGACCAGGTTCGGCTGACGCTTCAACACGGCCAGGCCGACGTGACACGGGGCGATTCGCCGCCAGGCCTCCGCCGGCGGGAGATAGCCGTGCAGCCGGACGTTTTGCAGACCGAGTTGCGAGATCCTCGTTTTCAATTCCTGTTGATGGCGCGATTCGGCCGGGCCGATACACTCCAAGGTCGGTTCATGACCCAACCGTTTCAGTTCGACCAGCGCGTCGAGTATCGTCAGGCTACCCCGTTGGGCCGCGACCACGCCCAGGTAGGCTAGTGCAGGCTCAGGCGATCGGGCTGACTGCAACGGGACAAGTTCTTCCAGCAACGGGAGATTCCGAACGACGATACTGCGTTTGATCCACGGGTAGCAGGCCACGTAGGACTCTTCGGCGAAGACGACGGGCACCCGGGCAAGCCACCACCGCTCGGCTCGACGGACGGCCCAGGCCACCAGCCGTCGTAGTCCCCGGGGAATCCACGTCTTGCCCAGCACGGCCGCCGGCAGGTTTTCATGCATGTCGAACACAACCACCGCCCCTCGCTGGCCCAACCGCTTGACCAGCGGCATCAGCTCGGGATCATGCAAATGATACAACGCGGCATTTTCTTCCAGCGCGGCCTGGAGCACGCGTCGGGTGGTGCCCAGTATCCGTCCGATCCGGCCCGGCCGCCGCGAGACGTAGCGAATGCGAACCTCCGAGTCAACGACCTCGCCCCGGCCTTCCGGTGCGATGAGCACCACCTCGTAGCCTGCCCTGGCTAGACTGCGACACTCCTTGTGCAGAATCCGGATGTCCCCGGCCGGATGCACGCTCGTTAGGTGGACAATCTTGGTCATGGGCAGTTGGTCACTCAGCCGGGGCGTCGTCTTGTTCTCGCTCAGTCTGCACGATACACCCACGGCGTCGGCCGGGCAGGCAGGTCAGGCCCAACATGCCGAACAGAAACCGGTTGTCGGGCAGGTCGCCGGAGGTCATGGCGTTGGCTAGGGCGTTCACGAGCAACATAAGTACAATCAACCGAAGCGGATCGCTGGTCAACTGCCGCACCGGTCCGAGCGCTCGCCACGCGGCCCAGAACAGGGCAATCAAGAGTCCCAGGCCCACCAGGCCCAACTCGGCCAGCGTCTCGATGATTAGGTTGTGTGGATACGCCCGCACATCGGAGTGCAAGTAGAGCATCGGCCAGGCCCCAATGCCATGGCCCAACAGGGGGCGTTGCCACCAGTATTCGATGCCTGCCGGATAGGCTTCCAGCCGCGATGCGGTCGAATGGCCCAGTTCGCCTTCCCAGAGCCGCTGCATCCGCTGGAGCGTCTGCGGGGCCCATTCGGAAAAGGACAAGGCGATGCCGCCGACCAACAGGACGCCGAGCAGCAAAGCGTAGGTGGCCATCCGCCGGCGGACGCGCCGCCCGGGCTGAGAGACGATTGCCATGCCCAACGGCACCACCGCGCCGGCGACCGTGGCCAGCAGGGGCATCCGACCGCCGAGGATCAACAGCACACCGCAGAAGCCAAGGAATCCGGCCAGGGCCGCCCAGCGTTTGGCCCGCGAATCGGCCAGCAGCAACCCGTAGCCCAACAGGATCAACCCAGCCGCGCCGATCATCCGCCCCAGGCCGAGGTAGTTACCACCCAGCGCCTCGATCGAATGGCCGGCCTCGGTTTCCCGGAAGCTCCAAAGGCTCTCGGCTGCCAGCCACACGGCGAAGAGCGTCAGTAGCAGAAAAAAACGAACCACTCGTCGCCGGCCCGAGGCGATCACGACCGCGCAGGCCGCCAGTGTCCAGAAAGTCAGCACGCCGACGTACAGGGCCTTGCTTCGTGCGTAGTCGCCGCCGGGCGTCCAGAGCAGGCTCAACACGGCGTAGCTGAAAAACAACCCTGCACAGACCAGCACCACTGGCGCGGAACGAGGAAACCGGTATCCTCGCCGCAACACAACCACGCCGCCGGCCAGGACGCTCAGGCCGAAGAACAGGGCCGTCAGGTCGATCGACAACCATTCGGCCAGCCGTTCGAATCGCGGATCGGCCTTGAACCGCCCAGCCATCAAGAAGAGAACAAATAGTGTTTCGAACGAGAACAACGTCGTGACAATCCACGGGTCGGCTCGCCGGCCGTCGGGCTCCGGAGCATCGGTGCGGGCGGTGAGGACCGTGGGGCTCATTGCTGCCCTCCCCGCGAGTCGGTCCCCGCGACCAGGGTATCGAAGAACTTCGCAAGCACGGCCGCCTGGCGTTGCTTGCTGAATCGTTCGATCTGCTCCGGTGTGCCTTCGAACGTCTCGGCGCCGTTGCGAATCGCGTCGATAAACCGGACGATCTCTTTAGTTGTCGAGCAGACCCGACCTTTGGCCGTGCGACGCAGGATGGGGCCCATGTCCGAATCGGCCCGGGTGATTGCCAGCACGGGCGGGCGCAGGGCGACCAGTTCGAGGAATTTGCCGGTGAGCGTTCCTTTTGCCCATTCGGGCCCCGGGCGGACGTCGTCCAACACGACGTTGGCCAACGCGCCGGCCGCCTCGGCCTGGATCATCTCGGGCGGGGCCGGCGGCAAGAGCTGGACTCGGTCGGCCACGTTTCGGCGTCGGGCTTCGGTCAGGATCTGGTCTTCCAGGTTTGTTGGACCGAGCGAACGGATCGTCCAAGAAAGGTCTGAACACTTGGACAACATGTCGAGGATTTGGATCGCGCCTTCAAGACGCTCGGGATAGAACCGACCGGCGTAATGAAGGTAAGGAGACGAGCATTCGGATGGCGGCGTGCACTCACCCCCGGCCCCTCTCCCTGAGGGAGAGGGGAGAGTGGTGTCCCAGCCGTTGTAGATTGCGCGAGTTGGACGGCGATAGGTGCGTCGGAGGATACGGCGGAGGGTGGGGCTGACGGTGGTCAGACCCGAGGCCGAGCGTAGCAACGTCCGTTCGATCCGCCGATCGAGCCATTGAGCAAGCTGGCCTCGTTCGTCGGGTCGCAACGCGGCCAGGTCGCGAAAATCGGCCACCCAGGGAACTCGGAGGACTCTCGCGAAATGTCTTGCCAACCAGAGAGCGGCCGCTGGGCCGAACGTGCCGAGGACCAAGTCGATTGACGGAAGCTTCGCCAACAACGTGTTTTCCTGACGAAGTACCTCGCGCCGCCAGGTCAGGCATGTGTAGTCGATCGCCCGAAAGCGAAGCCGTCCCAGGGCGAGCACCCGGCGCAATCCTTCGCCCCCGGTCGACAACCCCCGCCGAACCGGCCGGCCGGTGATCTTGTGGCATACTTCATTCTGGGTGGCACGGGCATCTTGCCCGTGGGGTGATTGCATCACTGGCGAGACGCCAGTGCCACTCGATGGAGAAGACGTCGGCGACTCTGGATGCCGGCCGATGCGGAGGATCTGTTCCGGCGACAGACGAACCGGCAACGGGCCGTCGGACTCCATGGTCAGGATCCAAGGACGCCATCCGACCGATTCCAGGTGCGGCGTCAGATACCCGAACCGTCGCGCCGCGATGTTGTTGTGCGGCGGGAAGCTCTGCGTCACAATCAGAACGTTCCGAAGCGGTTCCATCGGCTCTCAGACAGCGTCACACCCTTTGTGCTTTATTGTGTATTTCGCGCTTTTCGTGGTTCCCCTCTCACTTCGCCGCGACAATCGCCTCCTTGAGCACGCGAACCACTTCCTCGATTTCCTCCGGCCGAAGCTCGGGGAACATGGGCAGACTCAGGCACCGAGCGGCGGCCGCCTCGGCGTGCGGGAGGCTTCCGGGCTGGTAGCCCAAGCCGGCGTGGACCTCCTGCAAATGAAGTGGCACGGGGTAGTAGATGGCGTGGCCGACGCCCGCTTCTTTCAAATGGGCGGCAACGGCGTCACGGTTGTCGACCAGCACCGTGTACTGGTGATAGGCGGCATGGACAAGTTGCCCGTCCCCGGCCGGCGGCTCGCCCAGCGGCACGACCGGCCCGGTCTCGGTCAGTTCGTGAGGGCAAACAACCTCGTCGACGTCGGCCAAGAGCGTATTGTAGCGATAGGCGTGTTGTCGGCGAAGCTCGACCCAGCGCTCCAAATAGGGCAGCTTCACACGCAGCAGAGCCGCCTGCAGTTCGTCCAGCCGGCTGTTCAGACCGAGTTCAGCATGGTAGTACTTCACCTGCCCCCCATGCCGGCGGAGCATCTCGACCCGCCCGGCCAACTCTTCGTCGTTGGAGAGGACCATTCCGGCGTCGCCCATCGCGCCGAGGTTCTTGCTCGGGAAGAAGCTCAGGCAGCCGGCCGCGCCGAACGAGCCGACCGGCCGTCCGCGATACCGGGCCCCCAGCGACTGGGCCCCGTCTTCGACGACGTGCAGGTCGTGCTCTTGGGCCAGACGCATGATCGCGTCCATGTCGCACGGCTGGCCGTAGAGATGCACGGGCAGGATCGCCCGGGTCTTCGGCGTGATGGCTGCTTCGACCGCGGCCGGGTCGAGGTTGAACGTCTTGGGATCGACGTCGACCAGCACGGGCGTGGCGCCGACGATGCCGATCGCTTCGGTCGTGGCCACGAACGTGAAGGGGGTTGTGATGACCTCGTCCCCCGGCCCGATCCGCAATGCGCGAAGGGCCAGGTGCAGCGAATCGGTCCCGTTGGCCGTCCCGACGCCGAATCGGCACTCGCAGAGCTTGGCGACATCCGCTTCGAGCTGTTTGACGTTGGGGCCGAGTATGTAATGTGCCCCGGCGGCCACCTCGGCAAAGGCGGCATCAAACTGGTCCTTCAGGGCTTGGTATTGTCGTTTCAGGTCGCACAGTGGAATCATGGAGTTATTGCCTCTTGGGAACGCTGGGGACGCCAACGAGCCTATCCTAGAGCACCTGTAGGAGGCGACTCCTGTCGCCGAAAGCCTGCCAGTCAGGTCCCATTCGGCGACAGGAGTCGCCTCCTACAAATCGAAATCAGTCAGTTATTTTTTCCTGCGAAGTGCCTTGCTCCGACTCCGGCAGGATTTGTCTGTCGGGCGAAGCCGGATCGCGGCGATAGCAGCGTCCGCACTTGGTGCATTGGGCCGTCTGGTCCGCGAAATCGAGCACCAGGCCGCACTCGCAGGCCCAGCCCCGTTGCCGGGCCGGGTTGCCGACCATCACAGCATACGCCGGAACGTCCCGCGTGACCACGGCCCCCGCCCCGATCAGGGCGTAAGACCCGATCGTGTGGCCGCAGACGATCGTGGCGTTGGCCCCGATGCTGGCCCCGCGGCACACACGGGTGTGCAGACAGTCCTCGGGCCGGTTCCGGGGCACGGCGCTGCGGGGCGTGTGGACGTTGGTGAAGACCATCGACGGGCCGCAGAAGACGTCGTCCTCGAGCGTGACGCCCCGATAGACCGAGACGTTGTTCTGGATCTTGACGTTGTTGCCGATCTGGACATCCGGCCCGATGACGACGTTCTGGCCGATCCGGCAGTCGCGCCCGATCCGGACGTCGCGCAGCACGTGGCAGAAATGCCAGATCGACGTGCCCGGCCCGATCTCGACCGGCGAGTCGATGTAGGACGATTCGTGGACGAAGTAGTCGCGCTGTGCGCCAGGGTCGGACGGGGACATGTTCAGGCCAGACGCTCCGCGGTTGCCGAGGGCGAGAATCCAGCCGACACGCCGTCCTCCGGCGCGAAGCCTTCCGACACGCCCGCGAAGACGTGCGCGGGATGCAACTGCCGCTCGACGCGTTCCAGAACCCGGACCACGCGCAGTCCGTCCTCGCCATCGCTGCGCGGCGTGCGGTCGAAGAGCACGCAGTCGATGAAGTGTTGCGTCTCGATATCCAACGGCGGCTGACTGCTCAGATGAGGGACGTGGATGTCGCCGTGACGGACCGTGATGGGCGCAAGCGGCGAGGTCGCCTCGGTCGGAATCGTGGCCCCCTTGTCGAAAACGCGGATCTTCTCCGACGGGTGCATGTCGTCGAAGACCAGCATCTTCTCCGAACCGACCACGGTCATCTTGCGTTCTTTGTGCGGATCGAGCCACGAGACGTGGATCTGGGCCATCCGGCCGTCGGGAAAGCGGAGGTGGGCGAAAACGACGTCCTCGATCCCCTTCTGGAGAAAACAGGTCCCGGTGGCCGTGACCTCCTCCGGTTCCGAACCGAAGAGATACAAAATGATCGAAATATCGTGCGGCGCCAACGACCAGAAGGCGTTCTCGCACTGGCGAACCACGCCCAGGTTCAATCGCTGACAGTACATGTAGTGAATCTGCCCTAGCGCGCCGGCGTCGATTTGCTGCTTCATCAGGGTCACGGCCGGATGATACTCGAGCAGGTGGCCGACCATCAGCTTCCGCTCGCGCGATTTGGCCAGGTCGACCAGGTTCTCGGCCTCCCGGGCCAGCAACGTTAATGGCTTCTCGACAAAGACGTGCTTGCCAGCCAGCAACGCCTCGCGGACCATCTCGTAGTGGGCTGGAGCCGGCGTGACCAACGCCACGGCGTCCACTCTCGGATCTCGCAGCACGGCCTCGTAGTCGTCCGTGGCTGTTGCCGTCGGGTAGAGCGGTGCCTGCCGGGCCAGGACGCCCGGGCTCTCGTCACAGACGTAACCCAGCCGGACTCCTCGGCAAGCGGCGAAGCTTCGAGCGACGTTCTTGCCCCAATTGCCCAATCCAACAACCGCCAGATTCACGCCGTCGTGGTCGTTCATGCAAACACCCCTTTCCTAGCCTCTTACGTACTCTGTTCCATAATAGTGCGAAATCGAAGCCTGCATACTCTCTAAACAAATCGCGATGCCTGATCCGGATTGACGGAAATGAGGCACTCAGCGACAGTCAATAGCCCCCGGCCGCGCGGACGCTTTCGCGCCATGCCACGCCGGTCAAGAGACGATCAATGCATCTTATGAGAAGAGACAAAAGATAAGTGCTGTCCCAGCTCCGCCTAGAGCCGAGTAACCCGAGTAGGGCCAGCGGATGCCTGTTCCGTCTCACATCCCTGATTCGGTTGAGACTAGCAAAGGCCGGGCCTTTGGGCAAGAGCGCGTTGGCCTAGATTCCAAATTTTTTACCGGGTGGTTTCCTTTGTTTGGACCCAGGGGATTCACTGGTGCCGTGGTAATCGGTTTCAGCCCGAAGATAGCTCCCCCCTTGGAAACCCAATCGACGACTGTAGCCCTGCGTTGTCACGGCCTGACGATTGCTCAAATCTCAGCCAGATGACCCTTACGAGGCTCGACGATCGAGAGCCGCCATGCCCCCTTTGATGGGGCGGCAGCGGGGCTTGCGGACCGCTTGATCTTGTGGCATACTGCACGTTTTGTCTCTGCTAGCGGGAGAGAGCCAAAACGTGCAAGTCTGGTCGGCGATTGACCTTCGCGGCGGAAAGTGCGTCCGGCTGAAGCAGGGGGACTACGGTCAAGAGACCGTTTTTGGCGAAGACCCGGCCGCCATGGCCCGCCATTGGGTGGACCAGGGAGCCAAACGCCTTCACCTGGTCGACCTGGACGGGGCCCGGGACGGCCGACTTGCCAACTTGCCCAGCGTTGAAGTCATCCTGCAAAGTGTCGACGTCCCCTGTGAGTTAGGAGGGGGGATCCGCGACGAAGAGACAATCGGCCTTCTCCTGGAGAGGGGGGTCGCCCGACTGGTGGTTGGTACCTTGGCGCTGAAGCAGCCCGACTGGTTCAGGCGGATGTGCCGAACCTTCCCGGACAAGCTGGTCCTGGGGATCGACGCGCGGGACGGTCGAGTGGCGACCGAGGGGTGGATCGAGACAAGTGATCAAACGGCGGTCGAGTTAGCCCGGCGTTTCGCCGAGGAGCCGATGGCCGCGATCAACTATACGGACATTGCGACTGATGGCATGATGAGCGGTCCGAACGTGACCGCAATGGCCGCGATGGCCCAGGCCGTCGACGTACCGGTGATCGCCTCCGGAGGCGTGACCACGGTCGAGGACGTCGCCCGGCTGCGGGAGGCTGGGCTGGCCGGCTGCATCATCGGACGCGCCCTGTACGAAGGAACCCTGTCGCTGGCCGACGCCCTGGCCGCGGCGGGAGAATAGCATACCAAATCCGCATGACAGTTGTGATGGGTGGCACTGGCGTCTCGCCAGTGCTATCACAAGGACACTGGCGAGACGCCAGTGCCACCCAACCCACCATGTAGTGACCATGTCAATACTATCCGCATGACACTATCCGCATGACAGTTGGGCGGAACAACCCGCCCGTCGCGATTCAAGGAATCTTTCGATGGCCAAACACAAAGTGGACGACATTCGCAGCCTGGTTTTCTGTGGACACGGTTCGACGGGCAAGACGACGCTCCTGGAGACGCTTCTCTCCAAGACCGGCACGATCAAACACACCGGCAACGTCGATGACGGGACGAGCACGCTTGATTTCGACGACGAAGAAAAGACGCACAAGTACACGATCGAGTCGACGTTGATCCACTTCGACCACGGCGGCAAGTTCTTTCAGGTGTTCGACACGCCCGGCTATCCCGACTTCATCGGCCAGACGATCGGCGCGATGCGAGGCGTCGACACGGCGGCGATCGTCATCAACGCCCAGTCGGGGATCGAAGTCAACACGCGGCGCGTCTTCGCCGAGGCGGGCAAGGCCGGTCTGGGACGAATTATCGTCGTCAACAAGATGGACATGGACAACGTCGACTTCCCCGCCCTGATCGAGAACATCAAGGAGACGTTTGGCGGCACGTGCGTTCCGTTGAACGTGCCGGTGGGTCACGGGAGCGGGTTCAAGGGCGTCGTAAGCACGCTCAAGACGCCCGACGACACCGACGGCGCCCTGATCGACCCGGCCGAAATCAGCGAGCCGTTGCTCGAGTCGATCATCGAGGTCGACGAAGAGGTCATGGAACGCTATTTCGAGGGCCAGCAGCCCACCGACGAAGAGCTTTCACGCTTGATCGTCCGCGCAGTGGCCGAGGGGAGCCTGATTCCGATCGTCTGCTGCTCGGGCAAGACGGGCGTCGGCGTCGGCGAGCTGCTCGACGCGATGGCCATGTGCGCGTTGCCGCCCGGGGTGGTCAAGCTCGCGGCGAAGGACGCTCAGGGCAACGAAGTCGAGGTGAAGCCGGACGAGGGCGGCCCGCTCGTGGCCCAGATCTTCAAGACCCGCATCGACCCGTTTGTCCAGAAGCTTAGCTTCATTCGCGTCTTCTCCGGCAAACTGGCCAAGGACATGAACGTCGGCCTGGTCGGCGCCCGCAAGGGAGTGAAGCTCACGCAGCTCTTCCAGGTCCAGGCGAGCGAGACCCAGCCGGTCGACGAAGCCACCCCCGGCATGATCGTGGCCGCGGCCAAGATGGAAGAGCTCGAGACGGGCTCGTGCCTGGGCGAGACGGCCCTGCCGCCGATCGCCTTCCCCACGCCAATGGTCGGCCTGGCCGTGACGCCCAAGAGCCGTGGCGACCAGACGAAGCTCTCCGGCGCGCTGACCAAGATCGCTCAGGAGGACCCGACCTTCCGCCGGGAACTCGACCCACAGACCAAGGAAACCGTGATCAACGGCATGAGCGAACTGCACCTGCAGATACTCCAGGAGCGGTTGAAGCGTCGCGAGAAGGTCGAGGTCGACACGAAGGAACCCAAGATTCCCTATCGCGAGACGATTCAGGTCAACGCCGAGGGGAGCTATCGCCATAAGAAACAGACTGGCGGAAGCGGCCAGTTCGGCGAGGTCCACATCCGCATGTTCCCGTTGCCCAAGGACACGAACATCGAGGAATACGCCGTCAAGTCCCGATTCCCCTCGCTCAAGGAACCGCACTACTATCCCGAATGGAACTTCCTCTGGCTCGATTCCGTCGTCGGCGGGACCATCCCGTCGAACTTCATGCCGGCCGTGGAAAAAGGCTTCAAGGACCGGATAGAGCGCGGCGTCGTGGCCGGCTACCACGTGCAGGACCTCTGCGTCGAGGTCCACTTCGGCAAGCACCACCCGGTCGACAGCAACGAACAGGCGTTCAAGATGGCTGCGTCGATGGCCTTCCGCAACGTCTTCCAGCAGGCCAAGCCCGCGCTGCTCGAACCGATCGTCAAGCTCGAAGTGACCATTCCGGCCGACAAGGTGGGTGACATCAACAGCGACATGTCGGGCCGGCGCGGCCGCGTGCTCGGCATGGACTCGGCTGGCGGCGGCATGCAAACCGTCACTGCCGAAGTCCCCCTGGCCGAAGTCACCACCTACGCCCGAAGCCTCTCGAGCATCACCGGCGGTCAAGGCAGCTACACGATCGAGTTCAGCCACTACGACGTCGTGCCGGGCAACGTGCAAAAGGAAATCATCGCCAAGGCGACCATGAAAGAGGACGAAGACGACTGAACAAACCCTCTCCCTTGGGGAGAGGGTTGCGACTCTGCCACCGGCAACCATGCCCACACGGAGGGTCGAGGCCATGAGTTCTGATTTGCCCGTCAAGGGCCAACTGGCCGACCTGACCAATCGGATCGTCCAGACCTACGTCGAGGTCGGCACGATCCACCATTTGGGCCATTGCCCCTTGCCCAGCTACGACACGGTCGTGGCCATCACCGAGGACCTCAAGGAGATCCTCTACCCTGGCTACCGGCGGCGGAGCCGGCTGCACATGGGCAACGTGACCTATCACGTGGGCGAGTTGCTCGACGGGCTGCATGACCGGCTCATGCAACAGATCGCCCGGGCAAGCTGCCACGGCGCGGGCAAGACCGAGCAGTGCAGCGCCGAACAGAAGGCGGCCTTTGAAGACCTCGGGCGGAACAAGGCGTTTGCGTTCCTCGAACGGTTGCCGGAGTTGCGGTCCATCCTGGCCAAGGACGCCGAGGCGGCCTTGGTGGGCGATCCAGCGTGCAAATCGCTCGACGAGGTGGTCTTCTGCTACCCGGGCTTGCAGGCCGTCACCGTCTACCGGCTTGCTCACGAGTTGCACCATCTGGAAGTGCCCCTTATCCCTCGGATGATGACCGAATGGGCCCATCGTCGCACGGGCATCGACATCCACCCGGGCGCCGAGATCGGCGAATACTTCTTCATCGACCACGGCACGGGCGTCGTGATCGGCGAGACGTGCCAGATCGGCGATTGGGTCAAGCTCTACCAAGGCGTTACCCTCGGCGCGTTGAGTTTCCCGACCGACGAGCAAGGTCGCCTGGTCCGCGGCGTCAAGCGCCACCCGACGATCGAAGACCGCGTCGTTCTCTACGCCAACGCCACCGTCTTGGGCGGCGCCACCGTCATCGGCCACGACTCGGTCATCGGCTCGAACGTCTGGCTCACCCGCTCCGTCGCTCCCAACACGACCGTCGCCCTGGAAAAACCACGGCTGCGCATGCGCGGCGGAGAGCAGGACGAGTTCGAGCCGGAATAAGGCCTCGCGTCAGATATAACTCGAGGTATTTTTATGTCCGTAGGAGGCGACTACAGATTTCCTTTTGACTTGACTCGACGTTGAGCAGCAGCTTGGCTGACCAAGGTGATTTGGGTGACGCGACCGTCTTTGAGGACGAAGGAGAGGCCTAGGGGATTGTATTCGACACAGTGGAAAGAACGGAGTTCACCGGCGCCGGTTTTTGAAAGACTAGGAGGGCCGTAGGCCTTTTCAAGGTCGGCCAACGTGGAGCCGATCCGGATGCCCTTGGAGGTTCGACCGCTGAAGTCGCGGGCGTCGTGCCAGTCGCTCAGGCAGTTCACCGCGAGGAGGCCCTCGTCGTTGGCCACTTTCAGATGAAAGCCCCGGGCGTTATAGTCCAGGTCGACGCCGTCGGGCGGTCGATTGCCCGCGTCGACAGGGAATTTCTTGAGGACGGCTTCGAGTCGACGTATTGTTTCGTCCTCGTTGTAGCTCTTTTCCTTAGCTTCCTGAAGCACTTGGTCGATCGCCCGTTGTCGTTCGGGCGGATTGTCCCAGAAAGGGCTGCGCCGGTCGGGCTTGCCCAGGAGGGCGATCACCTCGTCGACGCTCATCCCAAATCGGGCACGGCCGATCCCGACCAGGGCCTCGAGCACCGGGGAGGCCAACTCCTTGTCCTTCGGCGCCGGCGGCAGGTGGTCTTCTTTGGTGAGGGTGACGTCCTCGACGATCTTGTAGCCTTTTGGCGGCACCGTGCCGAAGAGCTTCGGATCTAGCCGCGTGTTGAACGTGAAAGTGTAAACCGTCTCGATCGACGTCGCCCCGGGCAGAGTCGGATCGACGGCCGTGTCTTCCGCCCGGACGGGCAACCGGTTCTTGGGATCCACCCAGACAACTTGACGCAAGTTTTTATCTGGAGTTTGCATGCGAAACCCAACCAGCGTCTGGCCGTCGAACTTCTTCGTGCCAAGCCGCTCGATTGCCTCGGCGTCAATCCGGGTGTATTTGTCGAACATCTCTCGCGTGTGCTTTTTGAAATCGACTTTTAAGGACTCGTCTGTCTGGATTCGGGCTGTTTTCGATTTGTCGTTAAGGACCAGAGTCCGCCCCAAATTGCAGTCTAGGATGAACGTAATCGTGCCCGCTTCCTTGCGTACGGCGTTGTGTGCCCGGGCGACGTACATCTTCTGGTTATGCTCGGGCGTCTTCGGGTACTTGACGTCGATGATCGCCGTTTCGATTCGCTCGAGCGCTTTTTGGACGTCAGCAAAGGCCATGCCAGCCCCGGAGTTCATCGACCGAAGCCAGAGCGTCGCGGCGAGAAACACGACCACGACCGTCGCGGCCGCCACGTATCGAAAGGTTCGTCCCATCATCCATCTCCTTATGCGACTGGGGGACAAGGATAAAGTCGAAGCCTCCAATGCCTCGATATGTTGCATCACCGACGGCGCGAGCGACGGCCGGGAGTTCAATTGCCCGGCCAGGGCCGCCAAACGAGCTTCGACGTCGCGTAGATTGTTCATGGCCGAGACTCCTCGCGCCGGGCCCAACGCCGCAGCCGGGCCATGGCTCGCGACAACTGCTTGGTGATGGTGCCGACGGATCGGCCGGTGATTTCGGCGATCTCCGCCGTCCGGTGACCGTCGAGCCAGTGGAGTGACACTACCAACCGCTCGTGAACCGGGAGACGTTCGATCAGTTCAACCAGTACCACGTCGTCGTCGGGCGTTGGCCCAACGTCCCGAGGATCGGCCGGCTCGGCGGTCGATTCGATTGGCATGCCAGTGGGCCGTTTCTTGGCCGCACGCAGAGCCTCGCGTCGGACGATTTGCAGCAGCCACGGGCCGAACTTGGTTCCGTCGCGAAGCGACCCGAGTCGGCAGTAGGCCGTGACGAATCCCTCCTGGGCTGCGTCCTCAGCCGCGTGCCAATCGCCCAGTACTCGTTGGGCCGCAACCCGGGCAGTGCGTTCGTACCGCGCTACCAATTCGGCGTAGGCCGCCGTCTGGCCCTCCCTGACCTGATTGACCAACGCCGAATCCGACTGCACGAGGGGGCTCTCACACGTGTAGGGCTTCTGTCTCTGAAGCTGAAGGTAAGAGGATTCTATCACGCCGATTGCGGCACGAATCCGAAGAAATGGCCCAATTTTGTGCGACAGAAGGCCGCAAGACGGGGGGCAATGGGAACCCATGTCCTGGGGCAGTGTGCTATGAAGAGGCCTCGGTTGCCTCGATGTCCAGGTGATTGGCGACGGCCGCGACGAAGCGATTGCGGTCGATGGGTTTTGTTAGGTAGTCGTCGCAACCGGCTTCGAGGCATTTGCGGCGGTCGCCTTCCATGGCGTGGGCGGTCAGGGCCACGATGGGGCCGAAATACCCGGCCGCGCGAAGGGCCTTCGTGGCTTCGTAGCCGTCGAGGACCGGCATCTGCATGTCCATCAGGATGATGTCAAACGGCCGGCCGGCCTTCATGGCTCCGTGCGCTTGTTCCACGGCGACGGCCCCGTTCTCGGCCACGGTGACCTCCGCGCCGGCCTTGCGGAGGATCCAGGAGAGAAGACGTTGGTTGTCCGGTCCGTCTTCGGCGAGCAGCACCCGGCCGGCAAGCGTCGCCGTGGGCAATTTGGGCTCCACCGACGGACCTTGCAGGGAGGACGATGGATCGCCGGACAATTGCAGCTCGTCAAGCGATCCGGCCGGGATGCGGACGGAGAAGACACTGCCTTCTCCTTTCCGGCTGGACACGCTGAGCGTGCCTCCCAGCAGGGTACAGAGTCGTTTGGTGATGGCCAGGCCCAGTCCGGCGCCGCCGAAACGCCGAGTGCTCGAGGAGTCGACCTGGGTGAAAGGCTCGAACAGGGTATCGATTTGCGCCTCGGTCAGTCCAATCCCCGTATCGACGACTTGGAACTCGATGTCAGCCTTGCCATGACCGATCGGGCGGAGTCGTGTTTCCAGCCGGATGCTGCCATGGGGTGTGAACTTGACGGCGTTGCTGACCAGGTTGGTCAGAATTTGACGCAGCCGGGCGGGATCGGTCTGAATCAGCTTGGGAATCGGACCGTCATGCACAACCTCCAGCACGAGTCCTTTGGCCTCGGCGCCGGGTCGGACGGAATCGGCCGCTTCGTCGACGATCTCGCTTGGCGAGCAGGCAATTCGCTCCACCGCCATCTCGCCCGACTCGATCTTCGAGAAGTCCAGGATATCGTTGAGCAACGCCAGGAGGCGCTGGCCGTTGCGAAGGATCGTTTCGAGGGCTTGAATGCGTTCAGGCGGCGCTTGGGAAACATCTCCTTCGGTATAGAGCAATTCGGCGTAGCCCAAAATGGCCGTCATGGGCGTGCGGATCTCATGGCTCATGTTGGCCAGGAACTCGTCCTTGAGTCGGTCGGCTATCTTCAAATGTTCATTCTGTTCCAGAATCGCACGGTGCGAGTCCTTGAGATTTCGTCGCATTTCGTTGAGCGTCTCGGCTAAACGTCCCAACTCGTCGCTTCGATCGAGCCGGATCTCGGATTCCCAGTTGCCCTTGCCAGCCGTGACGGCCAGGGCTTCGAGTTGTTCGAGTGGTCGACCAACGACATACCGCACTGTGAGGGCGAACAGGACAATCAAAGCCGCGAAGGCCAACACCACCCCGATCGCAAGCCGCCGAGTGTATCGGGCGACCTGGGCATCCGACTCACGCGTGGTAATGCCGATCGTCACGCTGCCCAGCACGGTCGGATCCTCCGGCGAAGGCGTCACCTTGCAGCGATGCACGCGGCACTGGCTCAACAACTCCGGATCCCGGGAACCGCCTCGCGGCGCTTCGGCCACCACAGTCCCGTCGTGCCTGAGGATTCGAACGAACGAGACGTCATGCCCGTCTTCGACCAGCGTCTCGGCGTACGTCTCCAAGACCGGGTAGTCGGCCACGAGCAATGGCTCGATGCAGGTGATCGACGACGCGCGAGCCAACGAGGCTCCCAAGGCATCGGCCTGCTGCTGGAGCACGCCTCTGGCGGTCCACGCCGCGTACCAGCCCACGGCGGCTGTCACGATGGTGAGAAACACGAACGCCACAGCTATCAGGCGGACGGCCAGGTGCTGTCGAAAGTATCGTGGAATCAGCCCCATCACTCAACCAACTCGACTACTCAATAATTTGAATTACAACTCGTGATTTGCTCTACGGTTGGATTAAGTCACCCAACGTTCATTGGAAGAATTTCTCGGAACGCTTCATGCCGTCGCGGACGAATTGATAGTCGGCATCCTCGGCCGGGAGGAATCCGGAGAACTTCAACGCCTTCAAGGCCGCGGGATCTTTGATTGCCAACAGGCTTTCGCGAAGCGGCGAGAGCAGCTTCGGATCCAGCCCGGAGCGGGCGATCCACGGCTTCATGACGTTCTCGAACCGATGCAGGACCCGCAGCTTGCCGTCCTGGTTGAGCTTCTTGAACGTGTTTTCCTTGACCGAACCCGCGTCGTAGTCTCCCAGGGCGACGGCCTTGGCCACCGTGTCGTGGCGATCCAGGTAGGCGTATCCGGCCAGGTCTCGGGCGTGGACACCCGCCTTGGCGAGGACGTCCTGCACCAGGTACCGGCCGATCGTCGAGTTCTCATCACCGAAAGCGAACCGCGAACCTTTCAGATCGGCCAACTTCTGGACCGGGCTATGCTCCGGAACGACGATCACTCCGTGGAACCGCTTTTTGCCCTTCTCATGCTCCATTGCCAGGAGCGAAATGTCCGGATTGCGATCCTTGGCCAATACATATGACGCCGGACCGAATCGCACGAAGTCGACCTCGCCGTCGACCAACGCCTGGTTGGCTTCTTCGTACGTCTTGAAGATCACCATGTGGATCCGCACGGGCCGGCCCAACCGCTCACCCATGTTCCGCTCGATCTGCTTGATGACCGGTGTAAACTGCTGGTACATCGTCGACGGTTTGTCTGTCTGGTAAACACCAAAAGACAGGTTCACGTCGTCCCCGGCGTCCTCTGCCCGCGCCGACGCGAGGTTCATCAACACTACAGACAACGCGACGACACTTGCCCACCATAAGAACGTTCTCATCATCAACTCCCATCAAACACCGTCGATGGCTGCCCTCGAAATGATCTCGTCCGGCATTGCGGATCGCGCGGCGTCCCCAACGGAAACCCGCAGCCCGGGGCTTCCCGTCGCGGAGCACCCTCGACAGACACGCAAGTGCTCTCATGCTCAGACGTTACTTCGCTAGGCAAAGATAGGTCGTCCAGCGGTTTCATCCCGGCAGGTGGGTGGCGGGAAATTTCAGATACTCCTTATCCCAAACGTTTCGTGGGCCTGGCCGGTCTGAACCACTGCATCAGGACAAGCAGCCCAAAAAAGCCTGAACAATATTCCGGTTGTATGTCTTCGTCCAAAGCCAGACCGCGAAACCCAATCCGTTCTTGTCCTGCCCCAAGCCACCACAGCCGGACTTGTCACCGCCCGAAAGGCCGGGTATCCTGGCGGACGTTTCTCTGGCAAAATCTCCCCGCCGCAACAGTCGGCCCATGCAATTCCAACTGCGAACGTTGCTGATTTTCTTCCTCGTGGTCTTCTCCTCTTTCGCCGCTTTCGGATTGGGGGGGATCGTTGCGATTCTCTTCATTGGTTATCAGGCAATCCACATGCGGCGGCGGGTTGACCGCATTACAACCATCGTGTTCTGGGCGGTTATTTGGCTCTTGGGAACCGCGGCCGTCCACGGACACCGCGAAAGCTCTCGGTGCTGCTTATGCCAGAACAATCTCAAACAACTTGGGATCGCTCTGCACGACTACCACAACGCTCACGGCCAGTTCCCGCCGGCCTACATTGCCGACGCGCAGGGCAAGCCCATGCATAGTTGGCGCGTGTTGTTGCTGCCATATCTGGATCTCGATGCACTTTATAAGCAGTATCGCTTTGATGAACCGTGGGATGGTCTGAATAATCGCAAGCTCATGGCAACGGTGCCGCCTGTTTTTCGATGCAGAACCACCGACGACGCAGAGCCGGGCACACCCGGTATGACTCACTATGTGGCAGTCACCGGCTCCGGCACGATATGGCCCGGAACAGAAAGCACGAAAATACGCGATATTCACGACGGGACGTCCAACACCATCGCGCTTGTTGAAATCGCCGATTCCGACATCCCGTGGACGGAGCCTCGCGATGTAACCCTTGAACAAGCATTGTCGATCGAAAATGGCAAGACCAGAGCGCCTTCCTCTCATCACTTCCAAGAACGCACCTACTACTACACCAACACTTATCCGATGGTCGGGAACTATCTACTCGCCGACGGTTCGGTGTATTGGCTGGTGGATCCTGTTCCACCAGATGACTTGGCTGCCGCGCTGACGATCAACGGCGGCGAGCCGGTCGATCCTCAGTCGGCCGCGTTCTGCTGGCGTCAAGCCCGTTCTTGGTGGGACACTTCACGTCTGGTCGGTACGGTATTGTTTTTTATCTCGATGATCTGGCTCTTCTGGCGCAACCCACCCTCGTTTCTTCAAGCCCCGCCCCCAGCCGTGAACTCGCCCGACTCGGCCGGCTGATGAGGCGTACCATGCTTGGCCGAACCGTGTTGTGCCCGTGTCTACGGCAAATCGGTGGGGCTATTCTGAGGTTCATCGACTGAATGGAGACCAAAGGCCTCCAATACGAAAGACCTTGTCTGCAGGCAGTCCGCTTGTACAATTCTATTCGTAGGAAAAGCGGTTTCTTCTTCGTATTGGTTTGTCGACGTAATCGGCCTGACAAGCAAAGGACGATCGGATGACTCGAATAATGATGGCAATTCTGTTAGCCTGTTCGTGTCTGCCCGGTGTCTTGAAGGCGGCGGACGACGTGGGGCCGCGACCGCGAGTTCATGTTCAGCGATCGGGGACGTTCCTCCGAATGGATTTCGTGTCGGCCCAAGACGGGCGAGGCAATAGCCTGCGATCGGTCGGTTCGGTGGAGAACCCGCGGTTCGAGGTCTTCAAGGACGAGCAGCGGATCGGCGGCGGCCGGTTCGCTTATGGATGAGGCGGAACGTGCGGGTGCTCGTGGCGAGTGCCCACCTCGGTCGGCGACGGACCGTTGACGGTCGTGGCCGTTCAGGACCTCGGCGCCAGGCGAATACTGCGCAGCCGGCCGGTCGACGTGCCCTGGCGGTGGTACGACGGGATGCCGGGCGTGCTCGTCTGGATTGCTCTGCTGGGCCTGGGCTTCGGACTGCGCGACAACCGCCGCGATCGGGCGTGGCTGTTTGTGCTCGTGCCGCTTGGGCTGACTCTTTTCTGGCTTGGGGCGACGCCGGCCCTGATCGGGCCGTTCGACGGTGGCCGGGCGCTGCTCCTCTGGCTCGACGGGATCGCCTTCATGTCGATCTCCATGTCGCTCCTGGGCACGGCCGTGTTGCTGAGCCGGTCTTGGTTGTTCACGGAAGGTCGATTCGACCCGAGGCGTTTGCTCCTTGTCCTTTTCGTTGCCGTTATGTTGTTGGCGCAAAGCGGTTACATTGGATTGAGTCGTTCGGAAACGAGCACCGGCCCGTCACCCGCGGCGTGGGGGGCTGCCGCCATATTACTGGCTGTGGCAACGTGGCTAATCGCCTACCGGTTCAGCCAGGCTACCAGTGAGCAAAAACGTCTGCTCGGTTGGCCGGCTGTTCAACTTCTCCTTGTCTCGGTGGTGTGCGTTGTTCTGTTTGTCACGTTGCCCCAGTTCCGCGTGCAGTGGCAAGACGCAAACAATGCCGGTGACACGATCGGTCTTCTGCTGAGGACCGTCTCGGGCGTAGTGCTGTTGCCGCTGGCGCTGTGCATCGTGAATCTGCCCTTCACGTGGTTCTGTCTGACGGTCCTGGGACTGGCGGGCGGTTGGGGGTCTTCGTTGGCCCCCGACGAGAGTGAACCTCTTGAGGTTGGCTGGTCGAACACCCCGCGGGAACCCCCGTTTTCTGGGTGATCCACGTCGACGGGCCCTGCCATCCACCCTTGCCACGCCTGGGTGGGGGTGGTACGATGAGTGAATCGTTTGTCGAGGGGACTGAACGGAGAAGGGCTCGGGGCATCAAAGGGCCGTCGCGTGATCGACTTGGAGAAGCGAAAGCGGGTGATGGCCCGATCGATGCGGCTGGGACACTGCATCTGTGATCCCAAAAAGCCGTGCCCCTGCGACGTCTTCCGGCAACACGACCTCTGCCCTTGCGCAGGCGAGAAGCCCGAGATCGTGGCCAACGGCCCGGTACGTCTGACACAGATGGTCCACCGCCCGGGCTGTGCGTCGAAGATCGACGCGGCCGTGTTGCGCAAGCTCCTCGTCGGGCTACCCGAGATCAACGATCCGCGGGTGCTGATCGGGATGCCGGCCGGCGACGACGCGGGCGTGTATCAACTCGACGACAACGTCACACTCGTTCAGACGGTCGACGTATTTTCTCCGTCGGTTGACGATCCCTATATGTTCGGCCAGGTCGCGGCGGCCAACTCGGTCAGCGACGTCTACGCGATGGGCGGACGACCGCTGACGGCCCTGTCGATCGTCGGGTTCCCGATCTACACGGCCCCTGATGAGGTGCTGCAAGAGATCCTCCGCGGCGGGATCGACAAGATGAACGAGGCCGGCGTGGCTGTGATCGGCGGACACAGCATCAACGACAACGAGATCAAAGCCGGCTTTGCCGTCACGGGTGTTATCCATCGCGATCAAATGGTATCCAACGCCGGGCTGCAACCGGGCGACCGGCTGATCCTGACCAAACCGTTGGGCACGGGCGTGCTGGCCTTCGCGGCCCAGATCGATCGGGCGCCAGAAGAGGCGTTGCTGGCGGCGGCCGAGTCGATGACCAGGCTGAATCGCACGGCAGCCGAACTGATGGTCGAGTTCAAAGCCCACGCCTGCACCGACGTGACAGGCTTCGGCCTGATGGGCCACCTGGCGTCGATGGCCGCGGCGAGCAAGGCCGACGTCGAAATCGTTTGGGACGACCTGCCCGTGTTGCCCGGCGTGCTGGAATGCTTGGCCGAGGGCATCGCGGCCGGCGCGGTCGAGCGGAACCGCGAGGCCTCGGGCCACGCCCTGCGTGCCGAAGAGGGCGTCAGCATGGCGATGCTCGACCTGTGCTTCGATCCGCAGACGTCCGGTGGCCTGTTGATCGCCGTGCCCGAGGCGGTCGCCGACAAACTGCTCGACCGATTGCACGAACAAGGCGTCACGGAAGCGGTTGCAATCGGCACGGTTCGCGGCCCGGGCGAAGGCCAGATATTCATCCGCACGACCGGCGCCCGCCCGTTGCCCGAACGAAAACGACAATCGCCGCCGCCCGCCACCCCCACCCCCGTGACCGCCGCACCAGCCGCGGACGACGAGTTCCGCTGTTGTCCTGAAGGGCTGCCCGAGGTCGCCGATTCAGCCCCGGCCGAAAGCCTACCAGCCGGACTGAACGTCCGGGTGTCGGAAGCCGAAGCCCGATTCCAGGCGTTCATGCAAGCGGCCAACGCACCTGGCGCCTTGGACGCCCGGACGAAACAGGCGATGGCCATCGCTCTGTCCGTGGTAACGAAGTGCGAACCGTGCCTGAAGAGCCACATTAAAAAGGCCCGGGCGATGGGTTTCTCGCAGGAAGAGATCGACGAGGCCGCCTGGATGGGGATCTCCTTCGGCGGGGCTCCCCTGATGATGTTCTACAAACCGCTGCGAAGAACCGAATAAAAGAAGATACGAAGCCCCCTTTGTGGAGGCGACTGGTGCCTGGTGGTGCCCCTGGTCTTCAAAACCAGTGTTGGGCCTGCAAGGGTCCTGGGTGGGTTCGATTCCCATTCGCCTCCGCCATTTTTTGTGCGACGACGTGAGGACCGGCCCATGTGGCGGATTCTGCGACGAGGACTGATGCCCGTGGCCCTGTTGGGCGTCGGGATCGCTTCGTTGGTCTACGGGGTCGCTTACCACACGGTAGTGGTTTGGGAGGAGCACGAGGAGGAGATCACGATCGGGCCGCCGCCGGGATTTTTTGAGGGTCCGGGGGCGCCGGGCGGTTTTGACGATCCTGAAGGAACGGGAGAACCGGGGGACGGATTCGGCGGGCCCGAGGATGGCTTTGGCCCACCCCCGCCTGGACCGTGGGGACCGCCAGGAGGAGCCGGAGCCTTCGGCGCGCCGCCCCAAAAACAAACCGTCACCCAGGTCATCTCGGTCAAGAAGATCGACACCGAAATGACGGTACTGCGCGACACGACGATCGGCGGGGTGGCGATGCTGGAGACGGGTGAATTGATGCGGACCTACACGGGCACGCCTCCGTCACTGTGCCCTACGTGAGTGAAGTGACCGGAGGTCATGGTGGCCATGGCCAAGAAAAAACCCAAACGCTTCCTGCTCCGACTGGCCGGCCGACGTATGTGGGTCCAGGCCGCGTTTCTCCTGGCGTGGCTTGATCCGCTGATGCTGCGAATGCACGGGATCTGCTCGCCCGTGTTCCACTGCCATTCGTGTCCCGCGGCGACGTTCGCCTGCCCGATCGGCGTGTTGGCCAACTTCGGCGCGATCCACGTCTTCCCCTTCCTGGCGCTGGGCGTGCTGGCGGCGACAGGGGCCCTGCTGGGGGCGTTCGTTTGCGGGTGGCTCTGCCCGTTCGGTTTCCTGCAAGACCTGATCGGCAAGATCCCGGTCCGCAAGTTCACGTTGCCCGCATGGGTGGGCTACTTCCGATACGTCGTCCTCATCGGTCTGGTGTTGGCCGTGCCCTATTGGTTCGGCAAGGAGAACAATCCATATTACTTCTGTAGCCTCTGTCCGGCCGGCGCGTTGGAAGGAGCCATGCCCGAGATTGCCAAGAAGGCTATAGCCGGCGAGGCGTACGAATGGCCCAGCGAGTTGAAGCTCTCGATCGTGGGCGTGTTGCTCGTGTCGATGCTGTTCGTCTGGCGGCCCTGGTGCACGCTGTTTTGCCCGTTGGGCGCGTTCTACAGCCTGTGCAATGCGTTTTCATTCTTTTATGTCCGAGTGGACCAGAATAAATGCACCCAGTGCAACGTGTGCAAGTCGCAGTGCGGGTTCGGCGCGGGGCCCGTCCAACGGGCAAGCGACCTGCGGTGCATCGGTTGCCTCGATTGCACAACCTGCAAAGCGGTGGGCGTGTCAAGCGTGTTCGAACGATCGTCGAACGGCTCGGGAGGCTCAACCGACCCAGCGCCGCAATTGGTCGCGCTTAGTCCACCAAAATCGTCCACCTCGGAATCCGAGGGAGATTGATACCGGCAAGAAATCAGACAAACACAAGGCACCCCCCGATGCAGGGAATTTGCCCTGGGGCATGGCAAGCGAATCGGTGGTACAATAGGTCCGCGTGACGTTGCGGGGTCGGGCGACCGACCGTGAACCATAACCGTGGAGGGTCTTGCTTATGAGGAAGAAGAGGTCATGGCATCTGGCCGGCGTGTTGGCCGTCGTGGCGCTAGTCGCGCTGGCGGCGGACGTCGGCGGGGCCACCTGCAAGCTTGAATTGAAAAAGCCGGGCGACGTCAAGCCGGTGTTGGTCAACGGGGAGTACGTGCAGCCGATCGAGTCGCTGTTCGGATCCACCCAGTCCCAACGGTTTTCCATTCGAGTTGGCGGCCCGCAGGGCGCTCGAGCCCGCGCCGCTCAGCAGGGAATCCCCGAGTTCTCCGAAGTCATCACGAAGGAGCTGGACAAGTACCAGTCCGAAAAACCCTTGCGGGGCGTCGTTAAGCTAGGAACGGAGTACTATGGCTTCGTCCTGGACACCGAACCCCCGAAGCCCAAGCCCGAGAAAAAAGAGGCCGAAGCCAAAGACGAAAAGAAGGAGGAAAAGAAGGCCGAGAAAAAGTCCGGCTCCGTTGCGAAGCGTTCCATAGCGTCGTCCGGCCGACGTGTCGTTCTAATGGACGGAGGTCTCGTCTTTCTCAACGGGGACGAGGGCGAGCAGACCGAGGTTCCGCCCTACACACGGCTTTACCTCGACCTGAATCACAACGGCGATCTGACCGACGACAAGGTGATCGAGGCGGACACGTCGGCCGACAGCCGGCGGCGCGTCTATCGGTCGTATGCCTACTACACGTTCCCGGTCATGACGGTTCCGATCGAAGTGGACGGGGCGAAGGCCGACTACATGTTCCGGATGAGCGTCAGCGTGAACGCTCGAGGCGAGCAGATCTACGCCAATGGCTCGGTCCAAGCGGCCGGTTACCGTGAAGGCCAGATCACACTCGACGGCCAGGAATACCGCGTCGTCGCGATCGACTTCAATGGCAACGGCCGGTTCGACGACACGACCTCGATGCGGACCGCCGGCAGCCCGACCAGACGATACATCCGTCCGGACTTGGGCGATCTCCTGTTTCTGGTCAAACCCGACAGCCGGGTGAGCTACGGCAGCGTCTATTCGCCGTCGACCCAGCAGACGGAACACCTGGTCGGTAAGCATCTGAACGTCAAGGGCCGCCTCTACGAGATGAAGCTCTCGCCGGTGGGCGATGAATTGACCCTCGTGCCCGTCGAAGGAGCACGGGGATTCGTCACCAACCCGAACGAGGGCTATCAGGCCGTCGTGTACAACGATGAGATGGGACCTTTGAAGATCTCCGGTGATGCCTCGGGCAAAGCCGAACTGCCGCCCGGCGACTGGAAGCTCTACTCCTACACGATCGACCGGACCACGCCGCCGAAGGCTGAAGAGAAAGCCGAAGCGGACACCGCGTCGGAGAAGACCGATGAAGCCAAGTCGGAGGAGAAGAAAGCGAAGAAGGTCATCCGGCCGCGCCGGGCCCGACCGACGGACACCATGGTCTACGCCCGGGCGATGCCCGAGTACAACGCGGTGACCGTCGCCGAAGGCGAAACGGTCGAGATGCCCTTCGGCCCTCCCTTCCAGCCGATCGTCACGGCTTCGTATAACAAGAAGAACAATCGCGCCTCGCTTGGGATGAAGCTGGTCGGCGCGGGCGGCGAGTCGTGCTCCGGCCTGGTCCTCAAAGGCAACCGGCCCGACAAGCCGACGTTCACCGTCACCACGCCCGACGGCACGGAGGTGGCCAAGGGCAATTTCGAGTATGGATGAGGCTTCACCTGCCGGTACTCGTGGCGAGTACCAGAAGACCTGGCGGACCAGTACATCATCGTCGTGAAGCTGGACGCCGGACCCTTCAAGGTTGAATCCGATCACCGCAACGTCATCAATACGACCGGTTGGAAACCGAAGGAGACGTCCGAAGAAGAAAAAGAGCCTTCTGACGAGAAGGAATAGTCAACCCGCCCGGGAGGTCGAGCCCGCCTCGACCTCCCGGTTTCTTTTGAGGAAAGAGAATCGCTAAAGCATTTTTCATGAACCTGTAGCGTGGTGGCACTGGCGTCTCGCCAGTGCTGGGACCAGAAGACACTGGCGAGACGCCAGTGCCACCCATCGGGCCCGCTACGTATTCGTGGGAAGCACTTTATAGGTTCTGTCTCGAAGCAACCTGTTTATCGGAGGGCCTGCTTATGAAGAGGTGGTTGCACCGTCTGGCTGGTGTGATCGTGGCCGCGGGAATGCTTGCGCTCGCGGCCGGCGCCAGGGCGGAAACCTGCAAGCTGGAGTTGAAGAAGATGGGCGAGCCGAACAGCCGACGATCCGCTGGAGTGCTTTACTCCATGCTCAGTTCGGCGGACGCCCAGTCGTTCTACATGCAGACCGGAGCCGACGGTCGTCTTGTTCATCGGGACGACGGCCCCAAGAAGCCCGCGTTTTCCAAGGTCATCACCAAAGAGCCCGAGAAGTACGTCTCGAAACATCCGTTTCGCGGCGTGGCCAAGCTGGGTTCCCAGTACTACGGCTTTGTCATCGACGCCTCGCCGCCCAGAAAGAAAGAGGGCGACAAGGCCAAGAAGAACAAGCCGGAGGACGAGGACGAGAAGGCCGAAGCCAAGGAAGACCAGGGCGACGGCAAGAAGAAGGACAACGAGTCGGGGTCGCTGGCTAAGACCATCGCCAAGGCGGTGACTGAAAAGAAAAAGGAAGAGGATACTCCGCTTGCCTACACCCGAGTTTTCTTCGACCTGAACCACAACGGCGATCTAACCGACGACAAGGTGATCGAAGTCGAAGGCAATCAGGGTTATGCGATGTCTCCGGGCTTCCACCACGTTTCATTCCCGGCAACGGATATCACCCTGACCGTTGACGGCAAGAAGATCGAGTATGCCTTCTCGATGTACGTCTACGGGCAGTCGAGCAAGACGTATTCCTATCTCAACGCGGGGCTCCAGGCCGCCGTCTATCGAGAAGGGAAAATGACCTTCGGCGGCAAGGAATACCGTGTCGTTGTGTCTGACTACAACAGCAACGGCCAATTCGACGACGCCTCGGTCGTCACGGACGTGGACCCCTCGTCGACCGAGGCGATCTATCCCACGACGGGCGACATGGTCTTCCTGGTTGAATCGGGTTCCAAGCCCAAACGGGTCAGTCCGTATTCCATCACGGATAACGACTGCATGCACTTCGTCGGCAAGATGATCCAGGTCAATGGGCAATTCCACAACCTGAAGGTTACGCCCAGCGGCAACGAACTGACGATCGACGACGAAGCCCTGCCGACCGGGACCATTTCCAATACGAACCCCAATTTTCAAGCCGTCTTTCGCGGGCCGGGTGGATTTTTGAAAACGTCCGGCGATGCCTCTGGCAAGGTGCCCCTGCCGGCCGGCGAGTGGACCCTCCTCTCCTACACCATCCGCCGGGAAGATGATCCCGACAAGAAAAAGACGGAGGAAGAGGAGAAAGCCAAGCAAGAGGCGCAAGGCAAAGAGGGCAAAGACAAGGTCGCCCAGAAAGAAAGCTCGTCGTTTTTGGGTGCGTTGCGTAAAGCATTGAGCGCCCCGCCCCGGCCTTCCCGGTCGCCGCGGATGCCCCGGTCTAAGTATTCGTCGGTCACTGCCCGCGCGTCGGGCAAGACGAAACCGGTCAAGGTGGTCGCCGGCGAGACGGTCGAGATGCCCTTCGGCGGACCGTACAGACCGATCGTCTCGGTCCAGTATCGTTCGGACAACCGGCACGTCTCGCTGGGACTCGCCCTGGTCGGCACGGCCGAGGAAGTCTGTTCCGACATGGAGGTCTTCGGCAACCGGCCCGAGGAACCGGCCTTCACCATCACCACGCCCGACGGCAAGAAAGTGGCCACCGGCGCGTTCGAGTATGGGTGAGGCTTCACCTGTTCGTACTCGTGGCGAGTACCCAAGGAACCGGCCGATGTCTACCACGTCAAAGTCGTCATGAAAGACGGCCCCTTCAAGTTCGACCTGGATTACGTCAGCACGATCACCAAAGAAGACCTGGCTGGCAATTAGTCTCCTTTCAACCTGAGAGATTCCCTCGCCGGGAGACCGACCCCGAGTGGGCCTCCCGGCTTTTCTTTTATATTTCGTGGATTTTGTGTGTTTCGTGGTTCCCCTCTTCGCCCTCCCGGCTGGGGGGCTTTGCCTCGACAGGCGTCCAAATCCGCCGTACAATGCGACCTGATGCACTGACGTGGTCGAACGTTCGACCGGAACCTGTTTTGTCGGCGCGCGAGTGAACCACGCGCCGGAGGAATCCGTTTTGGAGGGCCTGCTTATGAGAAGATGGTTGCGTCACGGCGTCGGCCTGTGCGCGGTCGCGGGACTGCTTGTCCTGGCAACCCATGCCGGCGCGGCAACCTCCGAACTGACGATGAAAAGGACGGACCAGGTGAAGCCTGGCGACGGTAATCGCGCGTCCGTGGTGCGCAACGTCGTTCGCTATGCGCGAAGCCAGTCCTTTTTCCAACAGATCGGAGGAAAAGGCAGGGTGCACGGCCCCGAACCGCCGGCCGGAACGCCCGAGTTTTCGAAAGTCATCGAGAAGGAGCCGGCCAAGTACAATTCGGAACATCCGTTCCGAGGCGTGGCCAAGCTCGGCTCCCAGTACTTCGGTTTCGTCTTCGACACCGATCCGCCCAAGAAACCCAAGGAAGAAAAGAAGGCGGACGAGGATAAAACCAAAGACGACGAGAAAAAGGACGCGAAAGAGAAAAAGGGATTCGCCGCCGCGTTGGCCAAAGCGATTACGGCCGAGGCCCGTAAGAAGGAAAATCCCGACGTGGCCACCTACTCGCGGCTCTATTTCGACCTGAACCACAACGGCGACCTGACCGACGACAAGGTCATCGAGGCCGAAAAGCCCCGGATCCACGACTTCGGCGACAGCTACTACTACAACGCTTCATTCCCCGTCACGAACGTCACGATCGACGTCGATGGAACGAAGGTCGAGTACGCTTTCTCCATGCGGGCAGGCGGGCAGATCGGGAAGAAGATGTCCTCCATGTCCTATGTCAACGCGTCACTCTCCGCCGCCGCGTTCCGCGAGGGGAAAATCACGTTCGACGGAAAAGACTACGTCGTCGCCCTGGTCGACTTCAACAGCAACGGCCGTTTCGACGACGCAACGGAGATTCCCAAGGGAGTCCGTGGGCCGAGAGGCAGCGTTTATCCGACCCCGGGCGATATGCTCTACCTGATCGACGCCGAGGGCAAGCTGAAGAGCATGAGTCCCTACGACCCGACGCAGAACGACTACGCCCATTTCGTCGGGAAGCTCGTCCGGGTCGGCGACGGATTCCACGGCCTGAAGATCTCGCCCGCCGGCGACGAACTGACGATCGACTCCGAAACCGTCCCGGTCGGCTTCGTCTCCAATCCGAACGGCGACTATCAGGCGATCGTCTACGGGCCTGGCGGGTTGCTCAAGGCGGTTGGCGACGACTCGGGCAAGGCCCCCTTGCCCGCTGGAGAGTGGAAGCTTATGGCCTACACCATCCGGCATGTCGAACAGCCGAAGGAAGAGCCGGAAGCCAAAGACGAGGAAAAGAAGGACGATTCTTCAAAGGAAAACGCGAAACCGGCGAAGAAACGCCCCGTCCGGCCTCGCGTGTCGATCGTGAGCGCTCGAGCCATGGGTGACTACGAGCCGGTCAAGGTGGTCGAAGGCGAAACGATCGAGTTGCCCTTTGGCGGACCGTACAAACCGGTCGTCGATGTCCAGTATCGTTCCGGTCAGAATTCCGTCTCGCTTGGTCTGACGCTGACAGGCATCGTCGGCGAGTCCTGCAGCGACATGGAAATCAACGGCCGCCAGCCCGCCGAACCGACGTTCATCATTACCACGGCCGACGGCAAGGAGGTGGCCACCGGCAAGTTCGAGTATGGGTGAGGCTTCACCTGCCGGTACTCGTGGCGAGTACCCGAAGAACTAGCCGACGTCTATCACGTTAAAGTCAAGATGGACGGCGGGCCCTTCAAGATCGATACCGATCACGTCAGCATCATCCAGAAAGAAAAATTGTCCCAGAGGTAGCTTCGCGGCACTTCATGACAGTCTTACCGGGAGGTCGGCGCCGTGCCGGCCTCCCGGTTTTGTTTCTTGGCCCTGTGACTTCTAATGTGGGTGAATTCCCATTGGAGTATTGTTCTTCGGCCGGGCTTCGTGCGACAAGTCGGCCATGTGGAGGTGTTGAACAGTTCGCCGTTTCGTGGAATACCCTCTCTTGAACGCAGGGCTTGTTCCGCTGCAATCGGTACAAACCACACTACTATACCACCTGTCTTGCGGGGAAACGCAGAACTCGCATCGTGAATCCGTCTATTTAGGGGGCCATTTTCACCCTCTTCTACTTGCTTACAGGGGTATGCAACCTACCTTTTCACATAACATTGATCCGGGGATGGTATCGCGCCTCGGGAAGAAATGGGAGTCCTCACGGACGGTTGCAGTAGGCCAAGGGGGGCAATCCGTGAGTTTCAGATTCATCGCATTTCGTTCTGATGCATCATTGGCTGAGAATGCCCGCTAGCCCTAAAAAAGGTGTTCGTGGCATGGTTGCACCAACCAAGAGACCGTGCGATGTGTGTCTAGTGCGTTGTGATAGCTGGAAGAATAAATCGGCAGTGATATTTCGTTATTGATTGGAGTTGTGTCCATTGTTGCTCGAACCCGCCCTGTCTGGTCATGTCCGCAAATGCTGACTGCATCCGCGGCATGGGCGTTCGGAGGTTCGATGGGTATTTCCGTTTCCTGTTGGAGGAACTGATGATGAAGAGGTTCATGATTCTCGCGTTGTGTGTGTGTTTCGTGTTGACGGCGTGTGCCGTCGCCGAGAACGTCAAGGTCGGGTTGAACTACCCGAAGACCGGCCCCTACTTTGTGCAAGGGGCGGATCAGTGGCGGGCGGCCAATCTGGCCGCGGAAGAAATCAATGCGGCCGGCGGCATCCTCGGCAAGCAGGTCGAGATCGTCTGGCGTGATTCGCAGTCCAAACCGGACGTGTCCGTCGCCAATGCCACCGAGTTGATTGACAAGGAAGGCGTCAAGATGATCTTCGGCGGCTCGTCCAGCGGCGTCGCCGTCGCTGTGGGCAACGTCTGCCAGGAGAAGAGCATTCCGTTCTTCGGCACGTTGACCTACTCGACCGCTACCACCGGCAAGGACGGCCACCGGTACACCTTCCGCGAGTGCTACGACTCGTGGATGGCCGCCAAGGCTCTGGGGTCGTACCTGAAGAAGCAGTATCCCGGCAAGAAGTACCTCTACATCACGTCCGACTACACGTGGGGTCATACGACCGAAGCGTCGATGCGGAACTTCACGGACACCGAGGACAAGAACGTCCACAAGGTGATTACCACGCCGTTCCCCGGCGCCAAGGACGCCGATTTCAAAAAGGCGGTTGCCTTCGCCAAGATGGTCAAGCCGGACGTCCTAGTTCTGGTCCTCTTTGGCAATGACATGGTCAACTGCGTTCGCCAGGCGACAGCCGCTGGTTTGAAGTCGCAGATGCAGATCGTCGTTCCGAACCTGACGCTCGGCATGGCCGAGGGCGGCGGGCCCAAGGTCATGGAGGGCGTGATCGGTGCCTTGCCGTGGTGCTGGAACGTTCCCGACAAGTACAACTTCGAGAAGGGCAAAAACTTCGTCGAGACCTACTCGGCCAAGTACGACCGCTATCCGAGCACCTCGGGCGGCTCGGCCTACACGATCCTATACCAGTTCAAGGACGCGGCCGAGAAGGCCGGTTCCTTTGATGGCGAGAAGATCGTCAAGGCGCTCGAAGGCCACAAATACGTCTCGCTGAAGGATGAACAGCAGTGGCGGGACTTCGACCATCAGTCGGTCCAGACCGTCTACACGGTCAAGTGCAAGCCGGAGGCCGAAGTCAACAAGGACAAGTTCAAGCTCGACTACTTCGAGATCATCGGCTCGCTGCCCGGCAACGAGGCCGTGTGCACCCGCGAGGAGTGGAACAAGGAGCGTGAAGCGGCCGGCAAGCCGACGCACCTTGAGCCGCTGGCTGGTGAATAGTCCAACCAACCGAGGCGCCGTGCTTGCGCGGCGCCGGCGGTCCCTTCGTCCCCTGCGGGGGACGGGGGCCCGCCCCGGTCTCCCCGGCCTAAAACGCGGAGACCGAGGCGGGACCCTAGGGTCCACGATCGAAACAGAATTTGGGGCAAGACCATTTCAATATTGAACCGGGTTTTGAGGGGAACCATCATGTTTGCGTTGAAAAAGTGGAGCGACTGGAGCATCCGGGCCAGGATCAACGCGATCCTCCTGCCCGCGGCGCTGCCCATGATCGCCGTTGGCGTGATCACCTACAGGTCGGACTCGAATTCCTCCGAGAAGACCAGCCAGCAGATGGCGCAGTACATCGTGGCCAGCAACGCCCGGGAAACGGACGCCATGCTGACGACGCAGAATAATGTGTTCCAGAAATGGACCGCCGAGGACATTTATGGCCTGGCGATCGAGTTCAATACACTCGACGAACTGGGAAAAAAGTTCCAGGAAATGACCTCGGCGGCTTCACAGTTCAGTCTGATTGTCCTGGCGGATCCCAGCGGGAAGGTCCTGCTGGCCTCTAGCCGGGACGCAGGCAAGTCCACCCAGGTCGCCACCCTGAAAGGAACCGTCCTCAAGGAAGCCCAGCAGCTTGCTCAAACCACTACCCGGACCGTCGAACTGATCGACACGGAGGCTCTCTCCCGTCTGGGGCTTGGCTCGTCGGAGACATTCCTGTTCAGCTATCCCAGCAAGGACTCGTCGGGCAAGTCCAACGGTGTCTTCCTTGCCTACCTCAACCCTTCGGCGGTTCAGCATTCGGCAACAAGCACGCGAGATAATCTCGTGCAAAATGGATTTCCCAATGCGAGAACGCTTCTCGTCGACACGAGAACCGGTCAGGTGGTCGCCCGGTCCTGTGTGGAAGGCGATAAGTCGCAATGGTCGCTCGTCGACGAAGCCAACGGCTGGTTGCAGGACGCGGCCAACGCCGGGCAGACAAGGACCTTTGACATCAGCGGCGCGTGGCAGTACGTCACGTTCGCCACGGTCATGGGGCCCGATCAACTCGCTTCAGGCGAGAACGACACTGCTGAAAATGCCGACGGCAAACAGACTGCTGCTGCCTCCCCCTTGCGGTTAGCAGTGGCCGTTCCCTCGGCTGATGTCTTCGCCCGGGCCAAGACGGTGATGTGGTTCAACATTGGAATCGTCCTGGCTGGCGGTGCATTTTTGATGCTTATATTCTGGTGGACGGCCCGATCCATTACCAAGCCGCTGGACCGTACAATCCTCTTGCTCAAGGACATTGCCCAGGGCGAGGGAGATCTGACGAAGCGACTAGACGCCTCGGGCAAGGATGAACTGAGCCGGCTGGCGCGGTGGTTCAACACGTTCGTCGAGAAGCTGCAAGGCATCATTCGCGACGTGGCCGTGGACGCCACGAGCGTGTCGACCTCGTCGGCCGAGTTGGCCAACACGGCCAGAGCGATGGCCGCCGGCGCCCAACAGATGTCGTCGCAGTCCTCCGCGGCCGCCAGCTCGGCCGAGGAGGTGTCCAGCAGCATGGTCAACATGTCGGCCTCTACCGAGCAGATGACGGCCAACGTCAAGACGGTCGCCGACGCTGTTCGCGAGATGACGGCCAGTATCAGCGAGATCGCCAAGAACGCCGAACAGGCCTCGTCCGTTGCGGGGAACGCCGCCCACCTGGCCCAATCAAGCAACGAGAACATCGGCCAGCTCGGCACGGCGGCCGACGAAATCGGCAAAGTGATCGAGACGATTCAGGACATCGCCGAGCAGACGAACCTGCTGGCCCTGAACGCCACAATCGAAGCCGCCCGGGCCGGAGACGCCGGCAAGGGATTCGCCGTCGTGGCCACCGAGGTCAAGGAATTGGCCAAGCAAACGGCCGAAGCGACCGAAGACATCCGGGCAAAGATCGAAGGCATTCAAACCTCGGCCGAGGAAGCGGTCCGATCGATCGTCGAGATCAGCAACGTGATCCAAGAGGTCAACGGCGTTTCGAAGACGATTGCCGCCGCGGTCGAAGAGCAGAGCGCCACGACCGGCGAGATCGCCAAGAATATCTCCGAGACGTCCAACGCGGCCCAGATGGTTGCAGCCGGCGTGGCCGAATCGGCGACGGCAACCCAAACGATCGCCCAGAACGTGACTGAAATGGATGAAGCCCTCAAGCAAACGGCCGAAGGGGCTAACTCCACCCAAGCGGCCAGCGGCCAACTGACCGAAGTTGCCACCCGGCTGCAACAACTCGTCGGGCAGTTCCAGACTTAACGCCTGGGCTATAATAATCAGAGATCGAAAACCAACTCGCGTGTCACGGCTGAATGCAAGCCGCGGCACGCGAGTTTCTTTCTTGGTCTGATGGTGTCATTGCCGGTCGAGGTGATTTTCTGCTGGCGTGGCGCGATCTTGATTCACTTGCCAACACGATACGACGCGGTAATGCCGAACTGGAATGTGACCGGACCGAGGGTCTGGCTGACGTGGACAAGGGGGTCGGGTTCGCCCGTGCTGGTCAGATCGGCGTCGACGAACTGGTTCAGGTATTGGTGTTGGCGATAGGAGTAGGGGCTGGAGATCATGGTCTCGATTTCGTCCGTCGCGCCTCCGTTGCCGCCAGCTAGTCCGACCAACTCGCCCAACGGTCGTCCGGCCGCCTTGGCAAGTCGCTCGGCATGGGCCTTGGCCTTCTGGAAGGCTTGTTCCATCGCCTGATCGCGCTGCTGGTCTTCGTCGGCTCCTGGCGGATCGTGGCCTGGCCCATGCCGACCACAACCTGGCTGCCAGGAACTCCGGCGTTCATCGTGACAGACGACCAGGGCCTGAACTGCCCTCGCGCCGAATCGGCGCCGACCAACCCAACAAATACTCCACACCATACAATCACGGCAGCACGTCTGAGCATGGTTCGCTTCCTCACGGTTTAAAAAGAATCAGAGTCATCTTTGAATCGCGGCTACAGCGACACATTCTCGGCGGCCGCTTCTTGCCGGAGTTGTTTGCGGTACTTGAGCATCTCGGTCCCGCTCATGATGCGAACCGTCCAATAGAACCGCCCGAGATTCATCCCCTCCAAGCGGGCGCGTATCTCCTTGAGCACGGGCAGTTGGCTCTCGTCGTCGAGCCGGGCGATCGCCCGATAGACCATGATGTCGAGCACCTCGGTGTCCAGGACCATCTCCTCTTCATGGTCGTGCCAATAGCGCAACAAGGGAGAGAGCCCGGCCGGTTCCTTCATCACGGCCATCAGATAACCGGCCATCGCGGCCGTCCGCTTGTCGGAGTCCTTCAACAAAGGCCGGACGTCTTCCGGTTTCAGGCCGGGCGGCGCCTCGGGCACGATCGGCCCTCCAGGGCTGGAGTAGGTATTCTTGCCGAGAAAGTCGTCATACTCCTCGAAGTCGACGTTCAGGTGGTCCATGGAGTACACAAACGATTCGGTCCCGACGGCCAGATACTGCAGCGCGACTTTCCGACGCTCGGCCGACTTGCCCTTGAGCGCGGCGACGGCCGTCTTGATGCGGTCTTGCTTCGGTTGCGCGGCCAGGAGCACGCGAAACGCGTGGTCCTGGGCCTCCTTGTCTTCTTTCGGATCGTGAAGCATGGCCTCGGCCGCCTTGGCCGCCTCGTCGCGCGATCCCTTCAGAAGGATCGAAAGGGCCACCATCCGTTGCCAACGGCTCTTTGACACGAGATGCGGTCGGGCTTCCTCGACCATGGCCTTGCGCTTCTCCGGCGGAGCGTCGGAAGGTGAATAGTGTGCCTGGCCAAGGTAGCTCTGCGCCAGCCCGTATTGGGCCATCATCACCGTGTGGAGATCCATCTTCTCGTCGGCCAGAATCTCCCAAAACAGGTCGCCGGCCTGAGCGTCCTCCAGTTCGGAGAGCGTCATGGCCAGACGCTGCCGTCCGTCCGTGTTGGCGTGTTTCCAGAGCCGTCGGAAGGCGTCGCCTCGCTCGGGCCAGGGCAGCCACTGCAGAACGCCGACCGCCTGCGCCGGCACGGCCGGGTCGGACTCGGCCGCGTCGAGAATCAACGGCAGGGCCTTTTCCGACTTGCCCAACGCCACCAACGCCAACGCGGCTGCCACGCGCTCCTCGGCCTCCTTTGCGGAGAGCATCTTCTCGAGCGGCTCGACCGTCTTCGTCATCCAATCCGGGCGGCCCTCGCCCGCGAGGAACTTGACCAGCCGTTCCTTTTTCGAGAGCTTCGCCAAGGCCGGGGCCACCGTTGCCGGCGCGGTCGAGGGAGGCGCCATGCCCGGCAGGGATGGCGGCGACACAAAAACCGTCCCACCCATCCCACCCGTCACCGCCGCTTCGCCTGATGGACCGGCCGGATACACGATGGCCGGCGGCGTGACCGGGGGAACCCCCGTGGCTGGAACGGCTACGGGCGGCGTCGTTGGCGGCGTGGTTGGCGGTATGGTCGGCGGAGCGTAGGGATCCCAAGCCGGAGGAGGCGGTGATACGGCTGGCGCCGTACCGCCCGGAAGCATGGGCGCGCCCGGCCCGGGGGCATTCGGCACGGGCACCAAACGCGTGGGCACCGGCCTTCCTGGCATGACCGGCACGGCCCCGGGACCAGGGACTGGTTCCACGGGAACGAACGTCCCGCGTCCATCCGGAGCCGTCACGACGATGCCCAGAGGACGCAGCATATCCGGAGGGGCCGGCTGCGGCGGAAGAACAGGCACCGTGCTGTTCGGAGCAACCGGAACCGGCGTCATCGTGCCCGGTGCGGGCATGACGGTCGGGCGATAACGCGGCGTGCTTGGCGCGGAGGTCTTATGCTCCGCACCTTCCTTCGTTTTCGATGTCGGCGTCGAGGACCGGAACGGATCGTACTTTTCCCAGTCCCGGTCGGGTCGAACCGGCGTCGCCGCCGCCCCCTTGGTTGTTGCCCTGTATGGTTCAGACACGCCCGAAGGCACGGGGAGCATTGAATCCGAATACGGCGCCGGATCGACAGGAACATACGGCGGCGCGGCAACCGGTTTGGACACCGGGCCCTTCGTGGCCGGCTGTTTGGTTGGAACGTTGATCGGCCAAGGCATCATTCCCGACTGGACCAGTGTGTCCGGGGCCGGGGGTTGAACCGGCTGGGCGCCCGGCCTGGCGGGCTGCCACTTTGGCGCTTCCATCGGGACCAGCGGCGCGTCCGGTTGAGTGTTGAACTTGAGATCGACGCGCATTTCCAAACGACCGTCTTTGTTTTTCACCTCTTTCCATGTGCCCGGCTTCCAGTCGAAATCACCCTCAATCTTCAAGACACCGCCTTCGACCGCTTTCGCATCGCCCTTATCTTTTTTCTTTGTCGGGTCCATGCCCATGGCTTCGGCTGCCTTGCCAAACCAGGTTTTTTTCTTCGACTCCTGGACGGGCTTGGGGGCGGGTGGAAGCGGCGGCGCGTCATGCACGAATGCAGGCTGCGGCACGTCCACCCATACCTTCCTCCCGTTCACTTCGTATTCCACCCGTGCGGTCGGACGCGACTTCTTCAATCCCAATGCCTCCAGAGCTGACCCAAGCCACGACTGCTCCTCGGGCGGCTCCGGCTCGATCCACTCAACCGTATCGCCTTGAACCAAAACGTTTAAGCCGTGAGGCGAGACGGTTATATTGGCGTTCTCGGCCGCCTCGTCGATCGCCTTCTTCTGCTTCTCCAGCAACCGGACGAGCGTCCCCGCGGCGGCCACGCGGACCGCGCTGTCCTTGTCCGACAGGGCCGACAGGACGACCTTTTCCATCTTGTCCGGCGTGGTCCGAGAAAGCCCTTCGACGGCCGCCGCCCGGATCTCGGGCGTTTCGTGCTGGGCGAACTCCATCAAGTGGGGCAGGGCCTTGTCACGCAGCGTGTCGTTGCCGGTAAGCATCCCGACGATCGACACGGCCAGGGTCGGATGCTTTTTGGCAGCGGCGACCAGCGGCTCGACGGCGGCCTCGTTGCTCGTGCGGGACAGCCCTTCGATGGCCTTGCTGACCACGAATGCGTCCGGGTCGCCAAGCAGCTTGATCAGGGCGTCTTGGATCTGCTTCTGAAACGGCTTGGTCTTTTCCTCCTGACGAACCGTCCGGCCGTTGAACGAGACGTAGCTATAGCTGTGGCTTCGATCCAGGTGAGCGGCGATGCCGACGGCGGCTTCGGCCCGGACCTGCCAGCTTTCATGATCCAGCAGCCCGAGCATGGCCCTAGCGGCCTCCTCGCAGCTTGCCGCGCGGAGGAACCGGATGGCGTGGACCAACAGGTCGGGGTCCTTCTCGGTCTTGAGATACTCGGCCACGGCGGGGACCATGGTCTGCTGCGGCTTCTCTTCAAGCTGTTTCAGGACGGCCGCCCGAACGTTCGGCTCCGGGTCGGCCAACAGCTTGACCAGCGCGGCGGTCGCCTGGGGGCCACCGATGTTTTGCAGGCCGCGGAGGCTGATCTCGCGGACCAGCGGATCGGAATCGCTGAACAGCTCCAGCAACAGGGCCTGGTCGGCGGCTCCGGCCATCTTGGACAATTGCTCGGCCGCCTGTTGACGCCCTCGCGAATCGGCCGAGGCAAGCTGCACAATCCCGCCGGGCCAACGTAGCGCCAGGGCGTCGCTCGTGACCAGCCGGTAACGCAACGCCATCAACCGGCCACGGTCCTGGTCCGAGGCGGCGTCCTTGAGCCGGGCATAGACCTCGGGCATCAGCGCCGGGCCCCAGCCGGCCAACCGCTCGCGGATGGCGGCCGCTTCGGCGTCGTCGACCGAGAGCATCCGGGCGATTTGCTTGCCCAGCTCGACCTGCTGGGCCTCGGTGAGCTTCTCGGGCCGGGTCGGCGCCGTGTCGGGCGGGTTCTTCGCCCAATCGGCCAACGCGGCCAGGCGTTCCTTGGTCAGCGTCTTCGGTTGCCACGGGTCGACACCCTCCAGCGGAGCGTTCCACTCGTCCAACAATTCGAGCGCCGCCAACCGCGTGGACAGGTCGCCCTTGCGGAAGGCGTCGACCACCGTCGGGCCGCTCGACTTCGGATGGGGCAACAGCCGGCGGACGGCCGCCTCGCGAATCACCGGGCTGCGGTCGGTGAACTGCCCCACCAGGGTCATCGTGTCGTCCGCGCTCGGCGGGCCGGAGCGCATCAGGACGTCCGCCGGCGCGGCCGAAGCTTCGGCCTGATGCTCGGCCAGCCACTTGACCAGGTCCTCGGCCGAAAGGTAGCCCACCTTCTCGGCGATCTTGACGCCCTGGGCGTTCTGGATCTGCCATGTGGGCACGGCCTGAACGCCCAGCCGGGTGGCGTCTTCCGACGACCCGTTTGTCACGTCGATATAAACTCGCGTCCAGCCGCCCAGCGCTTGCTGGACCTCGGGCTTTTCGATTTCCTTGGCCACCCGTTTGCACACCGCGCACCACTCGGCCCCCACGCGAATCAGGATCGGCGTCTGATGGGTCAAGGCCTGACGGTGGCCCTTGGCCAGGTTGTCGACCCATTCGGTCGGCACCTCGCCGGGCGGCGTCGGCTTGCCCGTCGAGCCCGGCTGCAAGCCGCTGCCGAGATCGAGAGTAACCGAGCCGAACGGGGAAGACGGCGGGGGCGTTACCTCCGGAGGAGGTGAGTCCATCTGAACAAGCGGCACTGTGCTCGACTCCGGCTCGACCGATTCGAGCAACGCCCGGATCAGGGCGGCCGTCGCGCGTCGTCCGCTAGGTTTTTTTGAAGGAGAGGCGTCCGCGTCGGGCGCGGACGGCGGCTCGGGTTGCTTTTCTGCGACGAGAACGGCCGTCTGGAGTTCTTTCAAAACCCCAATGGCCTTGTCTGGCGGGCCTTTCTCCATCGCGTCCAGAAGCCTTGCCGTTTCTTCCGGCGTCAGCGTTCTCTTGGAGTCCTTCTCGTCGCCGCTCTTTTTATTTGTGCTGTTCTTCTCCTCTCTCGTGGCGGCTTTCTCTTGTACAGCCTTCTTGAGCTCGGCCACCCTCTTCTTCTCGTAATTTGCGACATAAGCCTTGCTGGAGGCTAACTCCTTCTCTCGTGCCTCGATATAGGCCTTTTCGGCAGCCTTTTCCTCTTCGATATCCTTCTTCTCCGCCGAGGACTGTGGAGGCGGGTCCTTAATCGCCAGACCGAGTGACGGGCACAGCCCGAGCAGGACAATCGCGGTCAAGACGATCGTCGTTCGAGGATATTGAAGGGCCTTCATGGGTTCTTCCCCTTGTCTGTTTCGGACATCTTCGTTTTCGGTTCCGTCCCTTCGGCCGCCGGCACGCCGTGCTGGATCTGCGGCCAATAGGTCGAGTAGTCGAAACGTGGACTGTTTTCCTGGTCGTGACAGACCGTGCACCGGTCAGTCGCGCCGGCGCCGTAGGTCGTCTTGTAGGTCTCGGGCTTCTTCACGTGGGCCAGCGAGGGGCCGTGGCAGTCTTCGCAGCCGACATTGGTCAGTTTGGGGCTCCGCGTCACCGAGCGGAATCCGCCGGGCAGCCCGTAGCCGACCGTGTGGCACCGCTGACAGGCCGGGTCGACGTGAGCCCCTTTCTTCTCCAGCGACTGCCAGGCGTGCGCGTGACGCGACTTGCGCCAGACGGCCGCTTCCTCCTCGTGGCACTCAAAGCAGGACGTCGTGCCGGCCACGCGGTAGTCGTCAGGCAGCCCGGTGGGCAATGCCTTGACCAGCGACGTCTCTTCCGGCGTCAGGTCCCGGCGGCCAAGTTCCTCATAGAACTGTTTGACGTTTTCCACCTGGCAGGAATCGTCGGCGAAGCTCTCGTCCAATTCGACCACGCTGCCCGACCAGGCGCCGGCCGGACCCTTCTCCGGCAAGTCGAGCCGTATAACGAACTTGCCCTCATTCGTGGCCGAGGACAACAGCGTCGGCCCTTGCCGCTTGGGCACGATCGGCTGGCCGGTCGGGCCGCCCAGGACGACGTCGACCTCGGGCAGCGCCTGGGCCAACTCGCGGAGTTCATCCTCGGGCAGATAGGCCAGGACGATGGCCGTGTCGAATTTCCCTTTTACCTCTCGAAGCGTCTCCAAAACGGCCTCGCGAGGCGGCCGGACGGTCAGCCCGGGCGCGGCGAAGCGCTGGCTCAACACGCCGATCACCGCCAGACGCCGGCCTGCCTTCTCGATCAGTCGAACGGCGGGGGCCACCGGCTGGCCTTCCGCGTCCAGCACGTTGGCCGAGATAAACGGCACGCCCGTCTGGTTGGCCAACTCCATGAGCACGTCCGGCCCGAAGGCCGCTTCGGCCTCGCCGATGTTGTGGGCAGCAATACCCATGGCCTTTTCACCCCGGAGGATGGCCTCGAACTTGATCCGGTCGTAGACCGACGTGCCGGCCGGCGCGCCGCCCACCTCGACCACGACGACCTGGGCCTCGCCTCGCAGCCGCTCGACAAGGGTGGCTCGCCGGGGCAGCCCGCCCGACTGGTTCGACGTGCATCCACACGGCACGATCCGCCCGCCCGTGTCGCCGCTGGCCAATACGACCAACGGAGCCGGGTCGTTGCTGGTCCAGCAACCGGTGGCAAAGGTGAGTGTGAGCAGCAAGATGAAAGAGGGGGCGAGGGGCGAGGGGCGGGGGACGGGGGAATCGATGTTTTCCTGGGGTGCCACTGCTGGCTTGGACAGCAGTGTGGATCGAACGTCTCCCAAGAAGCACTGCTGGACAAGCCGATAGTGGCACTCGGCAAGGAACCAGAGGTGAGGGACGGGAGGGCACGCTCCGGGTGACACCGGCTCGGCCCACACCGTCATGGTGCGAGTATTCAAGCACGGACGGCACCCGCGGGATGTAGCGCGCAGACGCCCCCGTCCCTCGCCCCTGGTCCCTTGTCCCTTTTCTTCTGCCAGCACTCGCATCAACTTCCACTCAATATGTCAGGGCGTAAGCCAAGATATTCACGCTGATTTCGATGGCGTTTCGCAACTCGTTGCCGCCACAGCAGCAGCAGCCTTGGGTGTGGCCCGTGTCGTTGAGCCCGTCTTGGGAATAGACCACCCCGAGGCGGCCCTCCAACGTGACGCCGGCTAGCGGCTTGGGCTTGCCGTGGGCGGCCTGGAGTTGCTTGATGTCGTAGACCGTGTGGAACATCGGGTGGTCCATGCCGATGGGCTTCAGCGGGTTGTCGGGGAAGATGGTGGCCATCTCGCGGCGGAAGGACTTGTCCCATTCGGTCGACGAGCAGCCGGCCGAGGCCAGAAGCAGCCCGCCGCGTCGGACGTAACGCCGCAGGTTGGACCGTTCGGCGTCGGAGAGCCGGAAGTCGCCCTCGCCTGTCATGATCAGAAGCGGATACTCGAAAATGGCCTTCTCGCTGAGCTTGACGGCGTGGAACCGGCGGCTGGTCGAGATGGACGAATCTTTCTCCGCCTTGATCAGGAAATGGTCGGAGAAGCACCGGCTGCTCTTCGTGCCGGCGTAGACCAGATTGGCCACCTGGACGATCCCGTCCGGCTCCCCGCCCGACTGCTTGGCGTCGGGGACGAACTTGACGGGCGACTTGGCCGGGTCATCTGCTTGAACGACCGGAACCAGCAGGATCGCCAGCAACAGCGCGGCGAGCGTCCGCCGGGCCGCACCCCGTAGGGATGAACTTGCCACAGTGTTATTCATTTTCACGGGATCGTTCCCTGTTCAATCGGGTTTAATCGCGAGTTTCCTCGGCTACGCGTTGGTGATATTGGCCGACGCGTCGCCAAAATCGGGGCGGGATGATGGCGTGGCTCGCACCGGCCGCGCCGTCCACGCCCGGGGCTTCGATCAGGTTCGTGTCGTCGGCGCTGGCGCCGGCGCCGCGGAACTGGCCCGGCCGTCGGCTGTCGGGACCGCGTCCCTGTCGCATGGCGAAGGGCATGTGTCCCATGCCGGGCAGCCCGCCGTAGAGGCCATAACCCCGCCGGGCGCTGAAACCGCCCATGCCCATCCCCATGCCCGAGCCCATGCCGCTGCCCGGGTTGAACCCCATCGCCGCCAAGAGTTGTTGGAGCGACTGGCCCATGCACTGACCCAGCGTCGGCTGGAAACTCAGACACATGCCTGCGCAGTCACCCATGCCCTGGCAGTTGCCTTTTTTCACGAACTTATCGAGGATGTCGGCCGCTTCCTTGGCCTTTTCGTGGGCTTTGGTTCCTTGAAAACCGGCCAGGGCCATTTCGGCCTCGTTCATCACCTCGTCGGCCCCCTCCTTGCGGAGATCCTTGGCGTACTTCGAGGCCGTATCACGCAGCTTGTCGAACATCTCGTCGTCAGGCAGACGCTTGACGTGCTCTTCGATGTCGTCCAGCAATGACTCCAACTCCTGGCGCAGCTCGCGCTGTTCCTCTTCCAGGTCGCGCATCCGCGCCTTCAGCGCGGGGTTGTCCTGGTTATCCTTGCCCTTGAGCGCCGCCAGCCGTTCGGCCAGATCGCGTTGGCGCAACACGAGTACCTCGAACCGCGACTTGTCGACCAGCAAGGGGAAGACCGCTTCGAGATGTTCCAATGGCATCATGGCCTGTTTTTCGTATTCGTCCTTCTGGGCCCCCATCCGCTTGGCCATCTCCTTGATCTTGTCCGAGGCGTTCTTGTTCAGGAGATCCTTCTGCTTGAGCAGCTTTTCGAGCTCCTCGGCCATCTCGTCGGTCATCGAAGCGACCTTTTCGACTTGCAGTCCCAGCTTTTTATCCAAGTCGACGTCCAGCTTGTAGTCGGCCAATTTGCGCAGGGCCTCTGACTCGCGCCGCAGCCGCCGGGCCATGCGGCGGAGTTCCTCCTTGGTTTCCTTCGACGCCTTCGAGTCGGGCGACTGCTTGCGGAGTTTTTCCTGAAGCTCTTCGGTTTTCTTTTTCAGGCCTTCCAAGCGGCGTTGGCCTTCGCGGTATTTCGACATGAGCACTTCGAGTCCCTCGCGGAGTTGGAGCATTCGCTCGAACTCCTCCTGCGAGATGATCTGGACGGTGACCACGCTGCTTTCGGCCCCTTTAGCGCCGGCCGGGTCATTGTCCTCCACCCGGGCGAACAGCTTGATCACGTCGCCCGGCTGCAGGCCGTAATCACGAAGCGGCAACAGGACCTGCTCGCCGAACCGCCGCGGCGCCGTGCTCGGCATCGGCACGTCGGCCGGCATGGGCCGCGAATCGTTCAGGCTGCGATAGAGCTGCACGCGTGACAGCCCGTAATCGTCCTCGGCCGAAATCTCGACCGGCAGGATTACGTTGGGCGTGGCCATAGACATGGGCTCGGGCTTGAGGATCCGGACCAACGGCCGGTGGTCGGCCAGCAAGCTCACTGTGCCGGTGAAGCTTTCTTGCGACCACTGCTCGTTGACGTCTTGGACCCGGACCGAAAACGTCCCGTCGGCCGTGATCTCGAACCGGCCGACTACTTCCGAATCGCCATCGGCCACCGGCGTCATGGGCACGTCGACCGGCGGCGCGGCGACGGCGCCATTGCCGTTGGTCTTGGCGGCGGGCGTCAGGGTGATCGTTCCGCCCGAGAGCGGGCGATTGCTTCGGGCCCAAATCTCGACGACTGTGCCCGGCAGCCCGGCCAACCCGTCGGCCGGCACGGACCCTTCGTCGGCTCGGCCCCGGGTGTAGGCGGGCGGCGTGACGCGGACACGGACCTTCTCGATCTGAGGGACCGTGATGACCGTGATCCGATACCGCTCGCTCCGGGCTCCGTACGAGCGGACGTGATAGACCGTCTCGGCCGTGACCTTGGCCAGCACGGCCCGCCAGCTTCCCTGGGCGGTCGGGAACATGGGCAGGGCCTCGGACCGACCGGACGTGTCTTCCAGTACGAGTTCGGCCTGCTCGACGGCCGGGCCTTCGACCGCCGCTTCGATTTCCAGCGAGTCGCCGTAGCGGACCTCCTTGTCGCCCGGCGTGACGAGGAACGTGGTCGGCGAATAGGGTACGACGTCGTCGGTCGGATGGGCGAACCGGTTCCACTGCGTTCGGGCGACGTCCGGCAGGCAGAGCGCCAACACGACCACACCCAAAAGCAGCCCGGCCAACGTGCCCATCGAACGCCCCAACGGCCGGGCGGGCACGGCCGCCGCGACGTTGACACCGGCGGCCAACGTGGCGGCCCGATCGACGGCGATCGCGGCCATGCCGTGGCTCAACTCGGCATGCGGTCCGTCGTTGCGGTAGTCTTCCAGTTCCCAGCCGGTCAGGATGGCCCCACCGGTCTGGCCGGTTCGATCGAGCCGTCGGGCGACCGGCCGGTTCTGCCCGGCCAGGAGGGTCAGCCCGACGAGCACACCCATCAATCCGACGCCCAATCCAACGGCGACTAGCAACGTGGCGATCCGCCCGGCGGCCGGCAGGTCCCAAAGAAGATCGAGCCAGACGCCGGCCAGCAGCAACACGACGGCCCCGACGGCGCCCCAGGCCACGGCCCTGCCTGTGCCCAACAACACCAACCGCCGCCGTACCCGTCCAAACAGCATCCGCAGCGAGGCGTTTTTCATGATCCGTTCCTTATGACTCGTTCAATCCGTCGCAATGCTGTAGGGTGGGGCACACCTGCCCCAC
>JAFGFF010000006.1 GCA_016931075.1 Pirellulales bacterium
CCGGCGCCAGGACGATCGGCGCGAGCAATCCGGCAATGTGGTTTTTCGGCCCACAGACCGCCTGGGTGCCCATCACGATGGCCAGCGATGCGAGGTAGTTGGCCAGGTTGTTGCCGACCAGGGTCGTGGCGACGAACAGCGCCGGGTGGTTGGTCAGCCATGCCAGGAACCGCGAGACGAAATCGCCACCCAAAGCATCCAACACCAGCCGAACCCGGGCCGCGCGGTAAAAACCGGTCTCCGAGCCGCTGAAGAACGCGCTCAGGAGCAGTCCGGCCAGGGCCAATGCGAGGATGCCGTAGCTCATGAGCCGGTCTCCTCGGGCTGGACGAGGGTCAATTCGACGACGATCTGGCCGCGTTCGGGCGCGGCGAGGACGACCATCTCGAACGGTCCCCAGCGGCACCGGTCGCCCCGCTCGGGCAGCCGCCCCAGGGCTTCTTGCACGATGCCTGCGACGGTGACGCTTTTCGCTTGGGGCCGCTTCATGCCGAAATGTCGCGCCAGGCGCCACAGGCTGGTCATGCCCGTCACGTGCCAGACGCCCGGCCCGGCCTGCCGGATGGGGGCCCGTTTAAGCAGGCGTTCGCTGCGGCTTCGTTTCTGCGAGAAGATCGTGTCGAGGATGTCGTCGAAGGTGAACATGCCGATCGTTTCGCCCAGTTCGTTGACCACGACGGCCACCTGACGGTCGTCCGCCCGCATCGCCTCGAGTGCGTCGGCCACCGTCGCGCACCACGGCACGTAGACGACCGGCTCGGCGTGGTGTTCGAGGTGTTCGGTCGGCAGGTTCGATAGACTTTTTAAGTCGATCGCCGAGGCCACCTCGTCCGTGTCGGTTTCGCTCACCAGCAGATAGCCGCTGGGCGGCAGCCAGCCCTCGAGGTCGGCCAGCGCCACGGGCGGCTGGAAACACCGGAATCGGGTCCTCGGCCGCATCAGTTCGTCGGCGCGGATTTCGGACAAGAGCACAATGCTCTGGAGGATCTGCTGTTCTTGTTTCAAGAGCGACGCGTCGGTCGTCGTCGACAGCTCGACCGCCCGTTCGAGGTCGCCGACCCTCAGGTAAGGCTCCGGCTCGAACCGCGGCCAGATCAGCCGCAGCGACACGACATTGGCCGCGCGGAGCCACGGCAGAATCGGGTCGAGCACTCGGACCAGGGCGGCCAGCGGCACCGCGTGCAGCGCGACCAGCGGGCGGGGTATGAGCACGCCCACGCTCTTGGGCAGCATCTCGCTCAGCAGGATCATCACCAACAGCGATCCGACCGCCAGCGTGCCGGCCGTCGCGCCATGGCCTTCCGACTCGAGCCGCAGGCTGGCGATCGAGACCATCGCAAAGTAGGTCAGGTTGACCGCCAGGTTCCAGAACAGCACGGCCGTCAGCAGCCGGTCCGGATCGTCCAGCAGCGCGGCCGCCATCCGCTGGGCCCGATTGCCCTTGCGCAGCGCGAGCTGGTCCTTCTGCGGCAACGAGAACCAGGCCGCCTCGCTCGACGAAAAGAACGCCGAAGCGAGAATCAACACTCCCATCGCCGCCAACCAGGGAAGATAGGCGATAAGCATCGAGCTCAACTCACAAAACGATCAATATTTACCTTCAAGGCCTTGTTGCTTCCTCTGGGCTTTAATTTCATCAGCGTTCTTCTCAATATAGTCCCGCAATTCCACGAAGTACGCCGCAGCCTTTCTGTTTTTTTCTACCCATGATTTGTCTGGAATGAAACCGAGTGCTGGATAGATCTTGGCGAACTTTGGAACGCTCTTTACGCTATCCGATTGCACTGTTGTGGTGATTGTCTTCAGTGCATCCAGATTGCCAGCCGCATAACCATTGATCCACTGGCCCGCGAGTTGATGAAAGGCCCCAAAGGCTTGAGAAGCCTCCCACTCGGCTGAACCGATCTCATTAGTTTTTGCTACGTCAAGAAATAAACGCGCACGCTGATTGGCGGCGTGGAACCAGTAGACGGCTTCGTCTTTTCGCCCCAGGTCGTAGAGCCGGATGGCAGCGACATACATGGCTTCGATGGGCAAGGTGTCCCATTGCTTCTTCATATCCGCAACGACATCCTTAATCGTTTCGGCATTTGCACCTGATAGCGGTTTACTGAAGGCGCCTACGTTAATCTGGGGCCCCTCGAAGTTATAGTAGGGGGTCACGCACATCGGGATGGGCATGCCTTTCTTCCAGTCCGAAAGGAAACCCTTGCCGTCTGAGATAACAACCCAGTTCGGCAGGATCTGCTTTAGCATCTTCACGCCCTCATCCGTGACACGAGTCTTATCGAGGAACACTCGTTCAAGTTTGGTGAGACCCTTGAGATGTTCCAATCCGGCATCCGTGATTTCGGTGTCTTCAATGCTCAGATAGTTGAGTTGCCGCAATTTGCTAAGCCACACTAACCCGGCGTCAGTGACTTTGGTACCCGAGAGGTCCAAGTCCGTGAGGTGAGTCAACTGACTGAGGTGCTTGAGCCCTGCATCGGTCACTTGAGTGTTCATTAGGCCGAGGTCTTCGAGAGCCGACATGCCTTCCAAGTTTTCCAGTGCAGTGTCCGTTGCCTTAGTATTATTGAGGTTCAAGTATCTGAGGTGTTTATGCCCTTTTAGATGGCGCAGCCCAGTTCCCGTTACTCTTGTTCCGTAGAGGTTCAGTTGCTCAAGATGATTCAATCCCACGAGATGTTCCAATGCCGCGTCGGAAATATGAGTGTCATTGAGAGTCAGTTCTTTGAGACGGGGAAACCATTTCACATGCTCCAACGCAGCGTCTGAGATTGTGGTGTCGTCAAAACCAATACCATCAACACTCGGGTAGACATGGCCTCCCAGCTTCTCAATTGCCTCGATTGCCTCTTGTTGACTTGTGACAGCATTTTTTGGTGTCGGCCGAGTGATATTCCGTTGAGAGGCTTCCTGTCGAGGAACCTCCTCTGCGTTTTGCCAACAACCGGCCAACACCATGAGCGGCACCGGCATTATTAGGATGGCAGAGTACTTCACATCTTTACTCCGTCAAAGAAAAAGAGGGAAAGCTGTTGACGAGCAGGGAGCGCACGGTTCAATTCGACAACATGAACTTGCGAGTCAACACTCATACAAGGCCTCGGGAGCGGTCCTTCGGGAATAACTTCATTTCTTCTCAAGAGCAGGACGCCCTCACCCCCAGCCCCTCTCCCAGTGGGAGAGGGGAGATTTTAGTCCTCCAACGTCGTTCGGCCGGTGGCCACGTCGAACTCGTAGATCGCGGGCACGAGCATCGAGGCGGTGGTGAAACCGTAGGTCACGGCCGTCACCAGGAACACGGCCAGGGTGTAGTTCAGCAAAAAGCTCGTGATGGCGTAGAACGTCGCGAAGGGGCACAGGAACGACGCGATGCCGATCGCCGTCGACGGATTCCGCGCGCCCAGGGCGACGTAGAGGCCGATTCCGCCCCCCACGGTGAACGCCATGAACGGCTGCAACTGGGCGTGGAACGAACCGCTAAACGCGATCATCATCCACATGCACGTGGCCACGCCGATGAACAGGAAAAAGAGCGTCCCAATGCTCGTCGCCACGGCCGTCCGCGAGTTGAAGTAATTCATCCCAGCGTGGATTCCCAGCGTGGCCGCGAAGATGTATAGCACGACCAGCCCGCCGGCCACGTAGATCAGGTTCTCCAGCGTGAGCACGTCCTGCCACCACAGGTAGCCGCACAGGGCAAGCGGCAACAGGACCATCTCCTTGGTGTTGTAGAAAACGCCGCCCAACTTGCCGAACACGATCTCCTTGGGCGTCAGGTCGGTCACCAGCAACAGATCGAGCGCCCGGCCATCCCGTTCGCTGGTCAGGGACGTGACCGCCTGGGCGTTCAGCAGGAACAGGCTCAACAGGAACAGCGGCACGAGCACCACGGCCCCTTGCGCCCGGCTGACGGGCTCGTCCCCGGCAAGCATCGAATGCAGCGCCCAAGCCGCGGCGACGAACAGGGCCAGATAGATCAGCCGGATCACGAGGATCTTCCGCCCATAGGCCCAGGTCCGCATCTCTCGCCATAAAACCGGGTTGTCCCACACGGCCCGGCTTCGCTGAACCCGTTTGGGAGCAGCCGGTACTGGCACTTCAGCGGAAGCGGATGTCTCGGCATCGGCACGCTGGGCCATGTCGGCAACCATTTTCTCCTGCTCGGGCGTGAGCTGAATCTCCCGCGACGGGTTCCAGACGCGGACCATCCCGATCGCCACGCCGTTGACGGTCACGGCGCCGGCCACGGATACGAGAAAGAACAAATGGACCGGGCTGCCCAACCAACCCAACGCCGGATCCGATACCGTAAGCGGCGCGGTCGATTCGAGCACCGCGCGCCAAGGGCTGAACCCGACCGCCCATTGATGGCACGAAAGCCCCAGCCACTCCGGGCCGAACACCCCGGCCGTCACGGCTTCCCACGCGACGATCCATATCAGAATCGCCATCACTGTCAAGGCAACCGCCTGGAAGGTTTTTTCGCGCCACAGGGCCAGCGTCGAACCAATGCTGCCAGCGACCACCGCACTGGCCAGCGTGACGCCGAACAGCCGTCCCACCTGGCCGAACGAGACGCCGCCCAGCAGGACGAGCCCCACGAACAAGGGCACGACCGCTCCGAGCAGAACCAACACGGTCAGCAAGCTGGCCATCAACTTGCCCAACACGAGTTCGCTGTTGGACAGATTGGTCATCAACAATAGATCCAGCGTCCGCCGGTCCTTTTCTTGCGAGACCGCGCTGGCGGCCAGCAAGGCCGAGAAGAACAGCGCTACGACCAACTGCAAAGGCCCCAGCGTCTGAAAGACCATCGCCCCAAATCGGGCCAGATCGCCCACGTCCTCGACCCGTTGCGTGCCCGTCACCATCAGCCACGCAATGGCCATCAGCCCCAACAACGCCAACACATAAACCGTCCGCGCGACATAAAGCCTCACCCGCCGCGGGGCAATCGCAATCTCACGCGTAAAAACGGGACCGATAAACAAGTTGCCTCTCCGAAGAAATCGCCGTAGTACCGTTAGAAGGTCAAGGGGTGGGTGGCAGTGGCATCTCGCCAATGTTGACAGGCAATCCCACTGGCGAGCCGCCAGTGCCAGCCGTCATCTTACCAGCCCTCAACTCCTAGCCACCAGAAATGATACCACGTCGTCACCCCAAGCGAGAGGGCCCTGGGCGGTCGAATTGCAGCGAGGGCCTGGATTTACGCGGTTCACACCAAAAGGGACACAGCACTCAGCCGTTCGATTCTGGTGAGGCGTAGAGACGGTGAGCGACTTCTTCAGCGTGGAAGAGGAGCCAGTCGGAGCTGGTGTAGACGGCGTGGCCGGCCAGGTGCCGGTCGACGCCGCCCGGCAGGGGGCCGTAGTCGACCAGCAGCGAGGTTCCTTCGTCGGGCACGATCGCGCCGGTTGCGAATCGGTCGCGGAGTTTCTGGCCGGCCAGATCCTGTTGGAGAAGTGTGTCGAGCCGGCGGTCGGCCAGCCAGGTCCGCCAGCAGAGTGGGTTGGGCATAATGTTCGTCCCGGCGATGCCCAATTGCTGGACGTAGTCGCCCCCGGCCGCCGTCATCAGGTCGGTCAGCTTGGGCGGGAAAGGCGCCCGATAGTCGGGCATGCCCTTGTTGGGGCGATGATTGATGAAATGTAAAAGCTGCCCAAAGCCGCTCCGGTCCCAGCCATAGCGGATCGGCGTGCCGAACGTGACCATGTCCAGCCCGACGCCCTGCAGGGGAGACGTTTCCCGGGCCAGGACGTGTCGAACCCGTTTCCAGACGGGGATGTCCACGCACGGGACCAACGGCCAACGGTAGTAAATCCGACCGGCGTCGAAGAACTGGTCGATCGCTTCGCGATTGCCCGAGAGCAGGTTCGTCGCCAGGGCGAAGACGTTGCCGGCATGGCTGTGCCCCCAGAGCAAGATACGTTTGCCGACCGGCACTTTACGGGAGACCAACTCGTCGATCAACCGCACGGCCCCGTCGGCCCGGCCCAGGTGGTGATTCTCGCTCGACCAGCAGAACCGACGAACCGGGATTCGCGCGCTCGTCGACGCGTTGATCGATTCCTCGAACTGCTGGGCGTATTGGCCCGTGTAGTTGCCCACCTCGCCGGTGACCTTGTCGACGATCCGCTTGATGCGTCGTCGTGCGGCCTTGCCTGCCCTGGGGAGCACCCGGGCCAACTCGGTCAGCACGCCCAGGGCGTCGGACCCGACAAACGTGCCATGGACCAAATAGACGGCAGCCACGCCGGCCGCTTCCAGGGCCCGGCCCACCTCGTTCATCCGCTGCTTGAACAGCTCCGATCCCAACGGGGGAAATGTGCCCGGCGTAAGTGTGTGGTGCGGCGCGGCGGGCGGCGCCGTCGAGTAGTTCTGATGGCGAAATGGATGGGCGGCTGGCATCACGGGCACGAGTCTCTTCGTGGGGCAACGCGGTGGAAAAGGTGCCAGGCACCTTTTGCCGGAACGGCCCTTCGGGTGCTTCGCACAAAAGGTGCCTGGCACCTTTTCCACTGGCCGTGAACGGTTACATGGGCCGTCTTCCGTGCGTTGTTTCCTATCGGCAACTGATCTTGCTGAGCCTGAGGGTCGACACGAATGCAACCGTTCCGCGAAATAGGCAAGGTTTACCGATCCTTGGTCCGTTGAAAATAGCTGTATGGGATCTCATCTCACGAAACCCAAGTTTGCCCATCTTCCCAAGCCAGCCAAGCCACAGGCTCCTCGCCAGGTGCCGACAGCATAGCTCCTAAATTGGGGGCTATCCGAGGGCCAAAACGACCCAATTGACGTTGACCCGGAAGCAAAGGTCCCTATAATCCGCCCGATTCTGTTGGCGGGAAGCCTCCGGTGCGTGGGCGTGGTTTGCATGAAAAGGGCCCACCGCCATGCTTGCTTCCCCTTGGCCGGCGAAACCATAAGTCCTCACGGACGAGGACGACGGCAATATGAATTCGACATGGAGGTCGATGGCCGCCCGTGCCCTGCTTGTAGTCCATTTCCAAAGGACGTTCTAATCATGCGCTCTTCTCTCCCAACACGATGTATCTTGATCGGCTTCCTAGCAGTCGGTCTGACAGGCTGCCATACCACGGGCCAGTGGACCTCGCGGCATTGGAGCACATCGGCGTGGAATCCGTCGACGTGGGCCATGGGCACGCGTCCCGAAGCGCCGTCGCCGTCGCTGGCTTCGACAAACGGCTATCCGGCCAAACCATCCTTGAACGCCTCGCCGACCGGTTCCGGGACATCCACCACGGCCGCGCCCTACGGGCCATATCCGACCACCGGCTCGCAAGCAAACGGTGGAGCCTTGGCCCAGGGCTATCCGGGCGGGAATGCCTTCTCCTCACAGAAGACCTCGTCCACAGCAGGCGGCGCGCCCTACATGGCGCCGCAGGCCGAGCCCTACGCCGCACAAACGAATTGGAGCCAGATGCCTTCGACTCCGCCCAGGATGCAGCCGGCGATCGATTCCTCCTATGCTGGTTCGCCATCGGCAACCGGAAGCCAGGGCAATCCTTTCCGGCCGACGAATACCATGACAAATGGTTCGGGTTATCCGTATGACGCGCAGGCCGGCTATGGCGCACCAGTCAACCCGGCTCCTCCCTACGGCGGCAGTCCGACGAACGCATCGATGGACACAAACAACAGTTATCAAAACAGCCTGATGGCATCACGGACAAACCAAGCCGGGGCGTCCTACTCGCCTCCGGGCTCATCACTGCCGGCGGCCCCCACGATGCCCAGTTTCGGATCATCCAACGAGCCGCCCAGCCCGCCAGTCGCCCCCTACCCGTTGTCTGGCGGCACGCCAACAGCCAACAGCAGTCCGAATGGCAACATCTCGGCCTACAAGAACGGGGCCGTCAATCCGGTTGCTGGCTATGCTCCGATCAAGAATGGCTCGCCCGTCAGTCCTGATCCATCGTATCCATGGGGCAATACAACAACACAGAACAGCCCGACCGCGTCGCCACTCGGATCGAGCGTACCGAATCTGCCCGATCCGGCGCCCATAAACAGCTCCTCCGGCTTCCAACCGGGGAGCACTACAGAATATCCGTATGCGACCCCAATTGGGACAGGAGGCTCACAGAATCCAACGGGCGCGTATCCGTCGAGTTACCCGCAGAATTATCCTCCGTCTAGCTCCTATCCACCCTATTCGTCCCCAACAGCCGCTATGCCCAGCAATAACTCGGGCGTAGTGCCGGCATCACACTCGTTGCCCGACGCCTCATCAAGCACCTATCCCAATTTGTCCTACTGACCACCCTGTGGGACCACGAGATCTTCACGCCACCGGCTGCTTGTCGGTGGCGTTGCCTTTTCTTGTTGCCAGTCGTGGGGTAGTAGTTTTGGGTGAATACCCCCCTCTTTCGTGAGGGTTCGTTGCTTGCAGTCTGTCGTTGGATGTGCTACTAGTGTGATGTAGTCTGCGCGAAAGGCAAAGCGTCCTCAGGCAACGCTGCCTGTGTATATGACGCGGACCATCCGGCAGCAATACGCTCGACAGAAGGAACGAATCATGGCAGCCGGGACCACTTCTCCGTGTGTGGTACAGATTGGCGAGACGGCCGGGCTGGTCTGGGCAGTCTTGAACGAGAACGGCGAGATGAGTCTTGCAAAACTCGTCAAGGCGGTCGGCAAGCCCCGCGATCTGATCATGCAGGCGCTCGGGTGGCTCGCTCGCGAGGAGAAAATCTCCATCGACGAACAGGGCCGCACACGGACTGTGACGTTGCTTTAGTAGTCGCTTCACCCTGATCTGACGGGTGCCGTGCCCTCGCTTGTCGTGGGTAGGTGGAAATCTCCGGGCTGTTGACGTCCAAGCAAGGTAACCAGAGGTGGCCCCCCCCTCTTTCGGCACATTCCCTCCAATCCTTTCAAGCCCGCGCGACGTGAATGGATTGCTCTTTCACTCGTAAAGTGCCGAGCCGCTTGCCCCGCACCGGCGTTCGCGGTAGCCTAGATTTGGACTCCGAGCAGCGCGTTACACTTGCTCGGGCCAGTTCCTTTGGGTGGCATGGGAACAAAACCAGGGGGCTTTGTGTCCCCGATCAAGCCAATACTTCTTGTCGCAAGGGGGAAACCTTCGATGGTACGTTCTCGAATTGGGTGGATGATTGTCTCATGCGTTCTCGTCGTTTCCCTCGCCCTGCTGTCCGGTCAGATGGCTCGAGCCGAGGGGTTACCAGAGGATCCGTCAGCGGACGTGGAAAAAGTTAATAATGATCCCGACGTGGTTGCCGCCATGGAGTTGCTCAAGAGCGGCAATATAGACGGGGCTATCGAGAAGCTCGAAGCTGCAGCCAAGAAGAACCCGACGATCCCGCCGGCCGAGGTCGTCCTTGCGAGTCTATTCGCTAAAAGCAAGGATGGCAGGGGGTTTCGGGTATGGATTGAGAAGGCAGTCGACAAACATCCCAAAGATCCTGAAGCCTATGTGATCATGGCTCAAGTAGCTGCAGCCGAACAGCGGATCACCGAGGCCCGGTTGCTGGCTGACAAGATTAAGACCCTACTGGATGACTTCCAAGGCGATGCCAAACGAAAGGCAGCCTTCGAGTCAGCTCTCCACGAACTGTTGGCCGGCCTGGCTACCCGCGATAAAGACTGGGAAAAGGCCAAGTCGCATCTCCAGGCCCTGCTGACGCTTCAACCCGCCAACAATGCAAAGATCTTGCAGCGACTGGCCGGTGTCCTGTTCCAGCAGGGTAAGGTGGACGAAGCGCTCGAGAAGCTTCGCGCCGCCAAGATAGCCAATGAAAAAATGCTGACACCCGAGGCCCAAGTGGCCTTGTGGTATGAGTCGGCTGGTGACCACCCAAAGGCCATCGAGATGTTCACCAAGGCGCTCACGGTTGCCCCGAAGGACATTCAAACGCGTCTGGTGGCTGCCGAGTGGGCCTTGAAGATCGATGACTTGGACACCGCGCGTCAACAGGCCGAGGCGGCCCTCAAGGAAGACCCGAAGTCGCTCGCCGCCAACCTCATGATGGGAACCGTCGCCCTTTTCCAGCATGACTACCCTGCTGCTGAAAAGCACTTTCAAGCTGCGATGGCCATTCAACCAAGCAACTTCAGTGCCAGCAACAACTTGGCCCTTGTCTACTGCGCTCAGGATGACAAAGCGAAGTGGCAATTGGCCAAGCAATACGCCGAAATGAACGCCCGGCTTTTCGAAAAGACGAGATATGCCCCGGAAGCGTTTTCAACCTTCGGACGCGTACTCTTCAAGCTTGGCAACGTGGGCGATGCGGAAAAGGCATTCATTCAGTCGGCCCGGATGGCCGGGGCGTTCTCGCCCGACACGGCCTATTATTATGCCGAGTTGCTGGCCGAGGCTGGCAAGAAGGATGAAGCCAAGAAGCTTTTGCAAAGCAGCCTGAAGACCAAGGCTCCCTTCTCCGAGCGGGCTAATGCCGAAGCCCTCTTGCAGCGGCTCAGTCAGTAGCCCGACGCGCAAGAAAAAAGATCATGGCAAGCCGATCCATCGTCTTGCCATGATCTCTATCCTGAAACGGAACAACGCGTGTCCCGCCCTCCCGGCAGGTCTGTAAGGATGGTATCGGCCGTGCCCACGGCGCCGCTAAAGCCGATCTTGCCAAGCGGATCCCATCACAGGCAAGACACCCGCTCGTTTGGGGCGGATTGCACCACACTGACGCCACCTGACTCTCTATTATCAGCCCGTTTTCTGCTGACTAGGGGCGTATCTGTTCAGGTTCTGGAGCCACCTGCAAAGCCGGCGTCGGTGAAATCGGCCCGGGCATCGGGGCAGCCGGCTCGGACATCAGCACACCGCCGCATGAACTGGGCATGACCTGACAGCCACATACAGGGGGGATACATGCTGGAGTCGGCTGGCACGCCACCGGGCGGCAAAACCACCAGCAGCAACCACGACGCTGACGTTCCTGGCAATAGCCGTCCCAGACGTTGTCGCATCGCGAGGGCTGGCACTGGCAGCAGCCGGGCGTCATCGAGCCGTAGCTCGGCGCGCCGCAAGCGGGGGCCGAAATATGCCCCCAGCCTGATTGTCCACAGCCCTGGCCACAGGCCCCCAGTGCGGAATCAGCCATCATTGCCGCCAACACGACGGCTCCCGCTCCCATGCACGTTAGGATGCTGACTTTCCGCATCCGACACCTCCTTTTCGGCTTCAGGATAGCACCGAGCGTTTACCCGACACCTCTTCCCGGCGGTTTATCTCACTTAACATTACGGGTGCCATGCCCACGCTTGTCATGAGTGTGTCCGGGAATTGGGTGGCTGGGGCATTTGCCCCAGAAGGCTAGGGATGTAACTCAAACGACCTGGGGCAAATGCCCCAGCCACCCACCCATCACCTCCACATGCACCCACAAGATGCCGTTAGCAGCTTGTTTTCCAGG
>JAFGFF010000007.1 GCA_016931075.1 Pirellulales bacterium
AAAGGAGACGCCGTCCACAGCCCGGGTGGGACCGAAATGGCGGTGCAGTCCTTGCAGTTCGATCATGGGGTGCGAAGAGATCACGGCGTCACCACTCCCCTACGATTACGTGAAAGCTGTCTTCTTCCCGTGCGGCATCGGTGCCCAGTTCGACCTCCGGCGAGGCGGGAACCAAGGCCACAAAGCGGCCGGGAGCGAGAATCGAACCCTTCCCGCTACGGAGTCCTCGAAGTTGGGACAGATTGTTTTCCAGGATCGAGTCGGCCATCACTCCGGGCTCAAGCAAGTCGGAGTCGTAGTAGCGGATGGGCGCAGGCGCGCCAAGCGGCGAGACGGGCAGATTGGCCGTGGCGGGTTCGCCCAGCCACGGTTTAATCTGTTTCAAGTCGGTCAACGTGGCCCGGGCGGTCTTGCCCAAGCCGACGTTGGCTACCCAGTAGTACTTGCCCTCCTTCGAGCGGATGGCCAGCCGGTCAATCTGCACCCCTAGTTCGTTTGTCACCTCCAATTCGTCCGTCAGACCGGGCGACGGGCCGATGACCAACCGCCGCGACGTGGGGGCGGATCGGACGGTCAGGTATTGCGTCGGCGTGCGGGCGTTGAGCCATCCCCGGGCGAGGTGCTGGTTCTCGTCCCAGACCAGTTCTCGCCGCTCGTTCCGTCGCAAGTCGCGTCGCGACGAGGCGTTGGGCCGGATGGGATAAATGGCCACGTTCTCGGAGAATCGCAGGCCATCGGACGGGGTCAGGCCGGCGTAGTAGGACAGGCGTGCCCAGGTGGCCGCCTCGCCCCGTCGCTGGTCCAGCCATGTCAGGCTCCACGCCCGGACCCGGGTGCCCAGTCCGTCGGCCAGCAGCGCGTATGCAAAGACGAACACCACGACCACCGCGGCGCTGATCGGGACGGTCAGGACCATCAGGTGCAGGCGTTTCCATTTCCGCAGCAGGTAGTAGTTGACCGGCCCGATGAAGAGGACGAACAGCGTGATCAGAATGCGGAACTCGGTCACCGGCGCCAGGCCCACGCCCGGAATGAGGAAATCCCAGAAGTCGGGGTTTGCTTCCGTCGTCGTGGAAAGGCCGTGCCGGTCGCGCCAGAGCAGCCGATCGGGACCGACCGTTAAGAGGAGCCACTTCCAACGGTCCGTGTCCCATGCCTTGCGTCCGGAGAGCGGGTTGGGACCGTCCATCGCAACAACCATGCCCAGGCCGTAGTGGCGGAAGACGAAGCCAGGTTTTCCTTTTGGGACCGGCGTCGGGCCGGGCGGCGAGACACGCTGTCTCGCGCTCCGCGAGTTCGGCCGGGGACCCATGTTAGGCTGGCCCATGCTAGACTGGTTCGACCAGATTTCTGCCCGCGGCGGGGGCAGGTCGCTCGCGGCGGGCGTCGTCCAGCTTTGGGCGGGCTGCTCGGTCGGTGGCAAGTTGAGCAACTTCGCCAGGTCGTCCAATCGTTCGTCGGGTTTTTTCTGGCCGTCGAACCCATAGACCCAGAGATTGCCCCCCGCCGTGGTCCACGCCAGAATCGCCGCCAGCGCGTCGGGTTGGTCCTTGGCCAATCCTTTCAGGCGGTCGAGCGAAACGCACACGACGTCCAAGCACGTGTAGTCGATCCACTGTCGCGGCAATTCCTTGGGCGCGATGGTCATGAACGTCTGCAACGGCACGGGCGGCGGTCCATGGGACGACCAGGTCGCCGAGGAACGCTGGTAGACGTTCTGGACCTCATTTGCCTGGAGGGCTTGGCCTATCTTCCACGTGTTGGGATCTGCCGAGCCGATCACCAGCACTCGAGGAGAGCCCTCGATGCTGGGCTGGCCCGCGGCCAAGGGGTTCCAGTTGTGCTGGGTGGACGAGATGACCTCGCCGTCTTCGACGATCTCCAGCCGGTAGGCCTGTGTGTCGGCGCGGACGGGAACGGAGATCGTCGTTTTGACCTGCTCGTTTGGGGCCGTTCCGGCGGGAATCTCGATTTCCTGGACAACCGACAGGCCGTATCGCGATCCCCATCGTCGTTGGACGATTCTCAACACGACGGTCAACCGGCAATCGGCCTGGAGCGTTTTCGCCGGGCTGACGGATATGCGGAACGGCCGGTAGCCCGCATTGTCGGGCCAGTTGGCGTCGACTTGCATGTTCCATCGGACCACATTCCGCACCGCGATGTTCAACGGGAAAACCAGGCTCGGGTTTACCTGCCGCCGGGGCATGACAGGCTGTGCGAGACAAGGGCCCGGCGGGACGATCGCGCCGACCAACGCCACTAGGACGATTCCAAACCCGACCGGCAGAGAGCGTGTGGACTTCATGTCGCGTCGTCTCCGGGCGGCTGGGGCATCTTGGGCGGCGACACCCCGCGGGGCAAAAGAGGGCCAACGGCGTTCTCGACATACCGCTCAGGCCGGGGCGACACAAACAACCGGCTTACCATCCAGATCAACCCGAACATAAACCCAAAAACCGCGAACAGCACCAACAGCGCCCCCAGACCAATCGACACGCCCAACGCCCAGGCGTGTCCCCGCAGCCCCCAGGCCAGCACCGCGAACATGCCGGCGCATACGGCCGTCATGGCCAGGAGCCACCGCAGAGAATACTGCGGGATGAGTTTTTGAGGCGCGGGCGTGGGACGCATGGGTGAAGTCTGTTCAGGGTGCATCGTACCTCCAAACGGAAAACCGGCGCGAGCGGCTCCTCTTCAGAGGGGAAGAGTCTGTCCCTTCCCGACCATCTGGCCCTCTCGTGATTTCGCCCGAGCGGGGGAGTCCTTGGAATCCGACACGGCCAATCTGGCCCGGATTCTAGCAAACCATCCTGTCTTCCGTCCAGAAACACCCCCGACGGGGTGGATTCATCCTCATGGTTGCGTGGCTGGAGAATCGATCTCCGCCTTTCTTAGAATCCGCAGCCAGATTGTCAGTTCCACCCCTCGGGCGGCAAATACATACTAAGAGAGTGTGAAAACGGCGGATTTGTGCAGATTCGACAACAAGAGGATCGAAAACATGCTTCGATGGGCAGTGAGTCTGGCGTTGGTTGTTGTACTAATCGGAGCCGGTCAGGCGGGGGCATCGATTCAGATCTTCTTCGGCGAGGACGCGGTGGGCGGAGATCCATCCATGCCGCGGGATCATGCCAACGCTGCTCGGGACAATTTCCTGGCCAGCTTGGGAATGAGTTGGACCGAGGGCTTTGATGACGCCTCGGATCCCACTCCGTTTGTGAAAGAACTTGGCGATGTAACGGCAACCCTCTCTTCCACGAACTCTCTCTATCCCATCAGCATTGCGTCGGGGGCAAGCAGCAATCGTTTCCCTATCTCGGGCGATCAATATGTCACTTCGCGGGTAACCTCTCAAACTGGAGGTTTGATGATCTCGTTTACCGACTCCACCGGCGCGGATTCGTGGCAGACCGCAGTCGGTTTTTTCGCCACGGATGTGGATGCGTACAAGTATGAATCCGACACGATGATTCTCTCGCTTCTGGATGGCGGCCCGAGCACGGTTGCCACGTTTGACATGCCCCAGACCTTGATTCCCTCCGCCCGCGACGGATCGGTGTTCTTCTTCGGTGTGATTGTTGATCCTGGGATGCAGTTCAACGCGATTCGCTTTGGAAACGACACCATAGGCAGTCAATACGACGTTTGGGGCCTGGACGACCTGACGCTGGGCACGCCCGGCGTGGTGCCCGAGCCGGGCTCGCTGATGGTCTGGATCTTTTTAGGCCTGACCTGGGCCGGATGGCGCTGGTACCGTCGCTGAGAAAAGCGCCGGGCGCCACTGAGGCTGAAGAGTCCGGCCTACGGCCCTTCCTTGCCCGACGAGAGCCGTTCGAAGTAGCGGCGGTTCATTTCTTCCCAACCGGGGGGCGAGGGATCGCGCATGCCGCCGAGGATTTCTTTTTGAATCTCGCCCGGCAGGTTGGACGTGGCGTCCTGGCGGAGTTGGAACTGGCCCTCGGCGTACTGTTTCACGTGGCCCAGCCCGTCGGCCAGGACCTTGCGCTGGCGCAGGGCATTCTGATAACGGCCGGCCTTCAGGTCGCGCTCGACTTGCGCCATCAGCTCGATCATTTTCTTCAGGTCGGTGTGGTGGTAGTTGAGCACCTGGAACTGGAGGTCGATCCCCTCGGCCTTGTTGCGTAGCGAGGCCTGTCGGCCGGCCAGTCGTTTCATGTCGCGCTCGCCCGGGCTGCGGCTTTGAGGGCCTTCGAGCCCTTCGGCGCCTTGGCCGCTTTCCTTGCCGCCGCCCGTGGCGCCACCGACGGGATCCTTGCTGTGGTCCTTGATTTGGCCTTTCTCGAACGGGTCGGGCGTAAGCCGGCTGGCCGTTTTGCGACCGCCCTTGCCGACGGCCTCGTCGCCGACGAACTCGCCACTTGACTTGCCGCTGCGTCCTTCGCCCGCCCGGCCGCTCATCTCGCTCGTGTTGGGCAACCGGTTGCCGGTCACCCCTTTGGCCGACATATTCGAGATCGGGCCGTCCATCGCATCCCAGCCGGCCCCCTTGTCCAACGAGTCGGCCGCGCTGCTGGAGATGTCCTCCATCTCGTCGAATAGGTCCTCCTCCTCTTCCATCAGTTCGCCGATCAGGTCCTCCAGCTCGCCCGGCAGCTCGGCCATGGGGGCCTCCTTGTCGGCGTCGGTGAGCGATTCCTCCTGGCTCCAGCGCTCGCGGTCGGGCGAGTCGGGCAGCCACTTCTCCATGTTCGTCAGGATCTCCTCGGCCATCTCGTAGCCCAACTGCTCCAACGGCACGGCGATGTCGGCCGTTTTCTTCGTCAGAGCGTCCTCGGCCATCTTCAGCTCGGTCTGGATCTCAACCAGTTCCTTGAGCATTGACGGGTTGGAAAAATCCTGCTCGGCCAGCTTGCTCAGGTCGGTGTGCAGCTCCTTCATGAACCGCGACCAGTCGTCCTCGGCGGCCGCGAGCTGCTTCATCAGTTCCTCTTCCTTCTCGGTGAAGTCTTCGACCGGCCGTTTGGCCAGGTTCTCGGTCGCCTCGATCACCTTCTTCTGCTGTTTAAGGAACTCGGCCAGCTTGTCTCGGGCTTCTTCGAGCTTCTTTTTTACGTCGTCGGGCAGGTCGCCGCCCGGGCGATTGGCCATCTCGGCCAGGATGTCAGCTTCTGCTCGACGGGTTTCGTCGAGCAGCTTGCGCAGCGTCTGAATAATCGTTTCCTGTGTCTGACCTAGCGAGGTAGCCGGCGCGGCTAGTTTGTCCGGACGCTTGATCCGGGCCAGTTCGTCCCCCTGTCGAACGGCCTCGATCATCGGGCCGACCGCCAGCCGGTTCAACGACCGGCGAATTTCGCGATGCGGCGGCGGGACGTTCGACGCAATCGACTCGACCAGTTGGGCCGTCGACTTCTGAATCTCGATCTGCCGGGCACGCACCCGACCGGCCGCTGCTTGGATCTCGTCTTCTCGCTGCAGTTTGACCACCCGGACCGTGTCCGTATGTGCGCGAAGTTGAATCATCAAAATCTTGTAGATGGCCGTGCGGAGGCTGTCGAGTTGTTCCAGCGTCGCTTCGGCCGAGTCTTGTGGAGTAACGATCCGCACCGCATGCCACGGCCCTGTGGTCGATTGGGGCGTCAACCGCATGTCCCACCGGGGCATTGCCACTTGCCGCTTGTCCCAGGCAATGCCCCGCAAAAGGATCGTCTGTCCCGGCCGAACGTGCTCCGGATCGAGCTTCAATCGATGCCGCCGTGTTGCCGTCTTGCCTTCGTCCAGATCGGTCCACTCTTTAAGTGTAACGACGGGAGAAGAATCGGCGTCTGCACCCGGTGCATCCGCGTTCGTTTCCACCCGACGCATCTCGATTTTCAGACGGCCCAGGCCGTGGTCGTCGGCGCCACGGACCAGGACCACAACATCGTCGCCCGGGGCGGCGGTCGTCTGCCGGCCGGGTTTGAGCAGTTGGACGCTTGGCGGAGCGTCGGGCAGCACCCGGATTCGGTTCACCCGGGGCTCCGGGTCGCTGTAGCCCGCATCGTCCTCAAGTTGGATCGTGAACGTCCCGTTCTCGGTCATGGGCACGTTGGTCACGTGCAATAACATGCCTTTCTCTTCGATGTCGCCACGACACTCAAATCGCCCCAGGGTCAGGTGCCCTCGCGCGATCGGCACGGAAGGCCGGATCCGCAACTCGGCCACCGTGAATTGGGGCGCTTCGAGGTCGGCCGTCTTCTGCGTGAACGACTCGTCCGGACGGTTCAGGTAGTCGGGGAAGTGGTAGGTCACGTCGACGCTCTGGACGGTCGGTTTCTCGCGCAGCCGAACCTCGAAACGCTCGGTTTGCGAGTCGCCGATCTCCAGCCGATAGGTCATCGGTTCGGTCACCGACGGGAGCGTGAGCCGGAACTGGGTCCCGTCGTCCGAGGTGGTCATCGGCAGGTCTGCTTCCCGTCCGTCGGGCGTGCCGATCCAGGCGGTCGCTTCGTAGGGCGTGCCCTCCGGGTTGCGGATCGTCGCAAGGATTTCGAGTCGCTGGCCGGCCAGCAAGTCGACGTCGCCGGGCGTGACTTCGAGGATCTCGACCGAGCCGACCGACGGGACGAACCGCCAAGGCGCCAGCAGCCGGCCGGCGGCCGATCCCCAGTTGGGAAGCAGGAGATGCCCGACGATGGCCAGGCCGATCAGCACGCCCAGCAGACCCAGCGACTCGACCAGGTCGCGGGGCGTCTGCATCGAGAGGCGGAACCGTCGCCAGCGCCCTTGGCGCGTGGCGGCCTGATTGAATCGCGCGCCCGCCAGGCCCTCGGCCGCTTGACGCGTGGCCGCTTCATGGAACGGACCGTCGTCGCGCGGCGTGTCCTGACCCAACTGGACCAGGTTGATCAGGTGGCTGCCCAACTCGGGGCATTCCAATTCGACCCGCCTCGCGGCCGCCTCGCGGGAGCGTTCTCCCC
>JAFGFF010000008.1 GCA_016931075.1 Pirellulales bacterium
ATTTTCCATGCGACGCTCCTGGTTCTATTAGCCTTGTCATTCGAGGTCTATCAAGGGCTGGGCCCGACGGGCGGGTTGACCCTGTTGCCGAACACGCCGGTGAAGCTCGAGACTCAAACGCCCGAGCCTCCGCAGCCCGACCCGATCACCAACGACCAGGTATTGGGCCAGGCGGTGCCCATGCCCATGGAGACGATGCGGCCGCGAGTCGGTCAGCTTGGGCCGTTGCTTCGTGATCCGAACACGACGCCGATCCGCCCACCGCACCCTAGCGGCACCGAGCCGGCACAACTCGAACGCCCGGGCCGGTTTGGTCTGCCCGGCGGATTGGGTGGGCGAGGGCGGGACGCCCGATCCCAGTTGGCCCAAGAGGATGGCGGCACGCCGGACAGCGAACGGGCGGTCGAGCGGGCGCTTCGGTGGTTGGCCGCCCAACAGCACGAGGACGGCAGTTGGACCTTTTACCATCTCGAAAGCACGTCGCCCGGCTATCAGTACCGCAACCCGGGCACGGAATTGAGCACCACGGCGGCCACGGCCCTGGTCCTGCTGCCGTTTCTGGGGGCGGGCTACACACATCGCGACGGCGAACACGCCGAGACGATCCACCGGGCGCTCTACTACTTGAACAACAAGGCGGTCGTCACCGGCCAGGGGCTCGATCTGCGCGACGGCACGATGTACGGCCAGGGGCTGGCGACGATCGCCCTGTGCGAGGCCTTTGCCATGTCGGGCGACCCGGACCTTCGAGGGCTTGCCCAGGGAGCGATCGACTTCGTTGTGTTCGCCCAGAACAAGCCGGGCGGCGGATGGCGCTACATGCCGGGCGAGCCGGGCGACACGACCGTGACCGGCTGGCAGGTGATGGCCCTGAAGAGCGGCCTGATGGCCAAGCTCAACGTGCCCACCCCGACCATCGACCTGGCCAACCGGTTCCTCGACAGCGTCGAATCGGAATACGGGGCCCTGTACGGCTATCAAACGCCGACGCCCCGCCGGTCCACCACGTCGATCGGCCTGCTGTGCCGGATGTACAGCGGTTGGGGCCGCGACATGTCGCCGCTTGCCCGGGGCGTGGATTATCTCGACAAATGGGGCCCGTCGAAGACCGACCTCTACTACGACTACTACGCTACCCAGGTCCTGCGCCACGCCGGCGGCAGGCCGTGGCCGCGCTGGAACCGGACGATACGCGACTACCTGGTCCAAACCCAGTCGAACGAAGGTCTGGAAAACGGCAGTTGGTACTTCCCCGACCGCCACGGCGATAAAGGCGGCCGCCTCTACAACACGGCTATGGCCTGCATGATCCTCGAAGTCTACTACCGCTACCTGCCGCTGTATAAGCCGAAGGCGGTCGAGTAGGTCAACGTGCTCACCCGCGTTGCCGACGCACAGCCGGCACGGCGAAGAGCGCCAGCCCCAGCAGCAGTGCCATCATGCCCGGCTCGGGCACGCCGACGGATTCGCTGCCGCCGTTCCAGTTGGCGGCCATGATCGAGGCGTCCAGGTCGTCGACGAAGCCGTCGCCGTTCAGGTCGCCTTGGAAGGGACCGGTGACCGCCTGGAGCCAGTGTTCGGCCAGCAGCCGCGCGTCGGCCGCGTTGACGTCGCCGTCGCCATCGGCATCGCCCGGGACGAACGGATTGGCCGTCACCATGATGTTGTCGACCGCCCAGTACTGATCGTCCGTCCCGGCATAGTGCCAGGCGAAGAAGACGTCGGACAGACCGGAGGCCTCGGGCACGGCCAAGAGACGTGTCGCGAAGTGGGGATCGGTGTTGGGTTCGTGCAGCGCGGCCGTGTAGTCGAACAGCACTTTAATAACCGTGTCATCCTTGTCGGGAACACCTGCCCCAGACTCACCTGGCTTGTCCTGCATCAAGAGGACTTCCATCGCTCGGTCTTCTTCGTGTAGCTCGTAGGGCGTACAGCCTTCGCTGTCAAACTGAATGTAGACCATTCCCTTGTCGGAAAAGTCCAACAGAGGTGTCATGAGGTAGTCGTCCACGGTGTATCCGATTCCAAAGTTGTCGATGATCGCGGCGCCCAGATCGGTGTCCGGATGACCGATCCGGTTGACATTCTGTGGGCCGACAGTTCCTGGAATGTACCGTCCACCCAGGTCGTCGGTCCCCCAAGTCCGCACGCCCAGCAGACCATCGACCATCATTTCGCCCCTGGGATTCGGCTCTCCGGTGAAATGCTCGTTGTACACCAAGAGGCCACCTTGACGCGGGGCCACATCGTCAACCATTACGTTATCCAGCGCGATCCAGTAGTCATACGTTGGTTCATAATGTCGCACACGAATGGCCACGTCACTCTGGCCGGCCGCGAAGGACGAGAGATCAAGATCCAAACGCCCGTAGTAACCGTCGGCGTTGCTATTGGTCGGTGGAATGGTCGTGGCCCCTTCATTGACCACGCGCCCCGGCGCAACCCACTGCTTCACATTGACCCAATCCCCCTGCGGGGCCACGTTGCCGTCCCAAACATCGATGGCGAAGATGGCTGAACCATACGCATTGAGCTGCGCTGACACGTCCATGTGGAGCCAAACTGGCCCGGCACTGGGGGCGTTGAAGCTTGGCAGATATAAATCGTGCGATGCGCCCGTGTCGATTGGATTCGAGTACGAGTATCCCCCGTAGTCGGAATCGGAAATCAGAAAGTTGCCCGTTGTCGGGGTGCCATCAAACGTCGGCGGATTAACGCGGCCAAGGGGGTTGGTGATCGTCCAGGTCGACGCTTCCACCGCGGTGGCCGTGTCAATCATCTGCCACCCAGCCATCACGAGATCGGCATCGGTCGTCATGCCGTCAAAGTCTTCGGAAAGAAAAACGGTCGCCTTGGCGGGCCCCGCGGCGAGGATTGCCAATAGCCCCGTCACAACTAGTCCCCGCATGATAAATCTTCGCCAACTCACCTTGTTCATCACGTTTACCTCCGCGCTATACGCAACCTCATTAATAGGAATGCCCTTCCACCTTCTATGAATACCCACTTTTGGGCGTTTAGTCGACAGTCTGGCACGGTGAAATCGACACGAATCCCCCATTGCGGGGGATAATTGCCTTGCCAGTGCTATCCCAGGCGTTTCGATGGCCTAGTAACCGCCTTGGTCACGTTCTAGGTGGTTCCGTGGAGCTTCGAGCTTTTCGGGTAAAATAGATGCTGTTGAAAGCCAGAATGACCAGGCCAAGCAGGGCCAGCAGGTAGCTGAACACGCGGAGGAAGTCGAGCCAATCGACGTCTGGTGTGGCCAGAGCCTTATAGAGGTTCAGTGTGACCGAGCCGGTGTAGCCGACGCCATCGATCAGGTAGACGGCGAAGACGGCTGTACCGACGTAGCGGGTCGAGGCCAGCAACCGGTCGAAGAAGATCGATCCGTTGGGCACATACATCAAAAAGCAACCCAGTCCGAGCAGGATCATCCAGACCATTCCGCTAATCAAGCCGGCGTCCAAGAGCAGCGTGGCCGCGCCGACCAGAACCGTGCCGACGGCCATCATGCCCAAGACGGCCTGGAACCCACGGCGGTTGTCGCGAAACAGGTTCAGCGCGGCCATGGCCCCGACGACCCCCAGCGCGACGAAGGTCTCGGAGGTCGTGAACCGGGTGGGCTTCTCTGGGCCGTATCCGAGACTCTCGAAAACCTCGGCTCCATAATTATCGCGCAGGTCTCGCATCGCCGTGACGAAGAAATACAGGACCAACTGGAGCAGCAGCCCCCAGCGAAAACATCGAAAAAAGGCGAGCCGTTCGCTCCCGTGCATCGGCTGGCGATGGGTCCGGGCCGCTTCGTCGGCCGGAGTCGGCTCGGGCAACTGGTCGAGGAGCCAGACCGACACGAGAAAGACGGGCAGAAACAGGGCCCCAGCAGCCGCCGGCATCCACCAGAGACTCACCCCGGCGTGCGTCATCAGGGCATTGCCTACGTCCTTGACCACGCCGCTGGCCACGATATAGGAGCACGTCAGTCCGGCCAGAAGGACCTCGGAGAACCGCCGCCCTTCGAGATACAAAAAAATGACGCCCCAGACGATGCCCAGCGGGATGCCGTTAAGGAAAATGGCCGCCACCTTCCACTCAACCGGCACGACGGCGAACAAGACCAACGCCGCCTCGGCCAGGAGGATGACGCCGATCAGCACGGCTGCCCTATAGCGCCGCGTGACCTCGGAGCAGAGTTTGATTCCGGCGTATTTGGCCAGCGTGTAACCAATGAGCTGCCCGATGACCAGCACGGCTTTAAGATCGATCCCCCAGAGCGTAAGGCCCTTGTAGGGGACGGCCGAAAACGGTTTGCGGAAGGCGTACGTGCAGAAATAGGCCGAGAAGGCCGCCGTGATGGCCACGGTGACGAAGACCGGCTCGGGCGCTGATTCGAGCCACCGGCTCAGGCGGCTGGGGGCGCGGCGCGGGCTCGGATCGGGCATAGCGGACTCCGGGAACGGTCGCTCGGGGGCAAGCCACCAGAATAGGGGCCCTATCTCTTCGCGTCAATCGGCCTTCCGAGCACAGATTTCGGCCGCCCACACACCCCCACCGTTGGAGATCGTTTTGACGCTGAAGGTGCGTTCTGGGTAAAGTAGAGGGATAGCTGTCGCGCTGGGGGTCTGCCCTGGGGGTAGGTTGCGCACACACGACGGTCGGCGGAGTTTCTCATCCTTTGCGATTCCCTGTTCACGAGGCGAGCGATGAACGAGCGGAGGCCCCGTTTTCGGCATAGGTCCAAGGGTTTACGACGTCCCGGCACAAGGTCGATGCGCGGCCGTCACTGCCGCTTCGAGACACTCGAGGCCCGGCAGGTTCTCTCGGTGCCCACGCTGGCCCCGATCGGCGACGTGACGCTCTATTCCGGTTCACCGTTGCACCTACCGTTGGACGGTTACGATGCCGACGGTTCGCCATTAACGTTCTTGGCCCAAAGCGACAATATCGATGTCGAGACCTACATCCCCGAGGGCAACCGCAGCATGAGGATTTCGGTCAGCAAGGCCGACGGCGGGGAGGGGGACGGCCCGATCCAGGGCGAGATGATCCTCGAGTTGTACGAAGACCGCGCGCCGCTGGCGACCAGCCAGATCATCGACTTGGCCAACAGCGGGTTCTACGACGGGATCGTGTTCCATCGGGTGATCGACGGTTTCATGATCCAGGGAGGCGACCCGACAGGCACGGGCAGCGGCAGTTCACCTCTGCCCGACTTCGACGACCAGTTCAACGTCGACCTGCAGCACAACCGCGGCGGTATCTTGTCGATGGCCAAGTCGTCCGACGACACGAACAACTCGCAGTTCTTTATCACCGAAGGGCCGACGCGTTATCTCGACTTCAACCACACGATCTTCGGGCTCCTGGTCGAAGGAGAAGACGTCCGCGAGGCGATCAGCGGTGTGCTAACCGACGACAACGACCATCCTCTGACTGAAGTCGTCATGGACTCGGTCGAGATCTTCGTCGACCAGGAGAACGGCGTCCTGATGCTCAAGGCGCCACAGGGCTATACGGGCGAGGCGAACATCACAATCACCATCGTCGACGGCCAGGGCAACCAATACCCCCAGACGCCGTTCCACGTGACCGTCATACCCGACCCAGACGAATACTACGGCTACAACAGTGAGCCCTTCCTGGATGAGATCCCCGAGATCCGCACGGCGGTCGATACCGACACCACTGTCACGATTGGATATATTGACGTCGAGGGCGACCCGTGCTACATCTTGGACGAATGGTTCCTGGCGGAACCGGATGTATACAATTTCAACCGCTACTTGCCGGTGATTTCGCACAATGATCTGTACTATGAGATCGATCCGGTCACGGGCGTGACATTTGTCTCGCCGTCTAACGGATTGGTTGGCATTCATCCGATCACGGTCTCGGCCGTCTACGATCCAGCCTGGTATCCCGACGCACCGTACAACGAAGGCCCTGATGCGCGCGTCGACTATCAAGTGGTGCCGGTCTATATCGTGCCCGAGACGGCCCCCGCCGCATCGTTAGACATGACACTGGTTCTCGAACCGACGCTGGTAACTGAGGACGGCGAGATCGACACGTTGCCTCAGGATCAATGGATCGACGAGTGGGACTCATTTGCCATCGAGGTCTGGACGAAGATCGACGACCCGAACCAGTTCGGCGTCCACACGACGACGACCGACCTGGTTTATGATAAAGACCTGTTCACGGCCACCCAGATCGAATACGGCCCGGCTTTCTTCCAGCAAAGGACCGGAGAGATCAACACGGCCGACGGCGTGGTCGAAGACCTCGGCGGGACGACGCCCGTCCTGACGGTCAACCAGCACTTGGGCTATCGTCACCCGGTCTACGGAGCCGACTATGCCTTCGATCCGACCGACGTGAACCTCTACGGCGACAACAGCTACGTGTTGGTTGCCCGCGTTTATTTCGAGCCGAACCTCAACGGGCCCGGCGTACCGCACACCGGCGAGGGGCAGTATGCCGCGCCGATCACCGACTTGGGTTTCTTTTTCCAAAACGCCGAAGTCAAGTGGAGCAGTGTCGACGCCACCAATCTGACCATCTCCGAGCTGCAGAACGCCGAGCTTTGGCCAATGATGTTCGACTACAACGATAGCGGTTCGGTCAACCTTATCGACCTGTCCTATTTCGCCGCCGGCTATGGTCACGCAGTCGGCGATGCCGGAGCGACGTGGTCGTGGGCGGGTGACTACGACCACAACGGCCAGGTCAATCTGATTGACCTGGCCTACTTCGCCGCGAACTATCAACGCGACAACACGTCTCCGGGACGCAACGTCTATGCCGACAACTTCCCCACCGATTGGCGTCCACCGGCCGAGGGTGCTCCCCTGTTGGCCTCGCCTCTGGACGGGAAATCGAACGAATCCGGTGGAGATCTTGCTTCAGAGGACCAGGGACTCTTGTCCGCACGGCTCGCCCAGGCCTTCAACGAGTCGCTGCAACGCGACGACCGGTTGCCGAGGCCGCACCGCAACCCGGCGATTGTCGACCTGCTCATGATGGAGTACGGGCGGCCGGGGTAGGATCCTCTCAATATCCCGGCGGGGTGACACTGGCGTCTCGCCAGTGTTGCCGTAAGAACACTGGCGAGACGCCAGTGCCACCCAACGCCGTCCACGTTTGGAGGGTGTTGGGGGTGGCTAAGGCGTTGGGGTTGGAGAAGTTGAGGCCTCCTGCCACACTTGTGGTTTTTGGAAGCATCACCAGCAGGCAAGGAGGCCTCAA
>JAFGFF010000064.1 GCA_016931075.1 Pirellulales bacterium
CTTGCCGCCCTCGACTTGCTCTTTCAGGGCCCATGTGGCCAAGCCCGTGCCCGTCTGGAGCATGAAGTCCCAGTGCGGCCCTCGTGGATCGTCGTGCTGAAGGAGGACGAATCGGGGCATGAGTCGAACAGCACAGATTGAAAGGGTGGCTGGGGCATAGCGAAGCGCTGCCCCAGATCGCGGTCAACTGGGGCAGCGCTTCGCTATGCCCCAGCCACCCGTTTCTTGAAATTATGGCGAGACGACGTCGGTCGTTTCTTCGCGGGTCAGGCCGGCGGGGTGGTTCTGGCTGGTGACGTGGGCCTGGATGGTGTTGTGGCTAAGCTGAGCCGTGTCGGCCCAGATGGTGTAGACCAGGTTGTCGCCGGGCCGGACCTCGGCGACCGAGTCGAACTCGACGGACTGGCGGTCTTCGGAGATTCTAAATCCGCCCACGCCCGAAGGCCCGCTGGTGCCCGCCTGCGACGGTGTCATCCCCGGTGGGAACGTCACAACGAGCTTCACGTCCTTGTCTGGTCCGAACAGGCCGTTGGTCACCTTGATCTCGTATTGGGCCCTGGCGCCCAAGGCCACCGGGTCGGTGAAGTCGAACATGCTCAGCGTCAGCCCGGGCGTTCCGCCAGGCGGAGCGGCAGGTAGTGTGGTGGGCGGGACGCCTGAAGGACCAGTCGGCGGCGCGGCCCCGGCATCACCAACGCGGAGCGTGAACTCTTTTTTATCCTCCACCGCCTGATTGGCCCTGGTTTGCACGCGGATCGGAGTCCCGGCGGTCGGGACGTTGCACTCGAAGTCGAGTTCCAGCACCACTCCTTCGTTGGGTTGAAGGGGCTGGACCTTCCAGGCGACCTGATTGTCCGACACGTTGTGTCCCTGGCTGACCCCGATCAACTTCAGGACACTCATGTCGAATGAGGCGACCACTTCGACCCCGGTCAGCGGGACCTGGCCCGTGTTGCGAACCGTGGCTTTCAGCAGGACCGATTTGCCCAATTCGGCCGTTTGCGGTCCCGTCAGGGTCGCCGAGATGGCCGCTCGTCCGGCGGCTGGCGGAGTGCCCGGCACGTCCGACGGCATGCTGGTCGCCGTGGCCGTCACGCATCCTCGACCAGTGACCAGAATACCCCCGTTGCCGGTCACTTCGACCTCGTGGCACAGTTCGCCCGACTTGGTCACACGGAACGATATGTCGACGGGAATGGTCTGGCCGGGCGGCAGGTCGCCCAGCATTTTCTTGATCGGGCTGGCCGCCGCGTCGTGGACCAGGCCGTCGTCGAACGAGTCGCGGATCTTCAAGCCCGTGGCCGTGACCTGGCCTCGGTTGGTGATCAGGATTTGAAAATCGACCCGGTCTCCCACCTGGGCGGTTGTGCGGCCCCGGATGTCCAGCGCCAGCGCGGCCGCGCCGATGGTCGTGGTCACGCAGCCTCGCGTGCGGAGCCCTCCGGTGGCGGTCGCCTCGGCGCAACTGGTCACGCTGCCGGCCGCCCCCGTGCGAAGCCGGACTTCCAAGGGGCGGACCTGTCGGGCGTCCAGACGACCCAAGTCCCAGCGAATCATCTGCGAGGTCTGCTCGACAGGCGCCGGGCTGCTGCTGATATAGGTCATTCCGGCCGGAATCTCGTCGGTCACCTGGACGTTGTCCGCCGGCAGATCGCCCTGGTTGCTGATTTCGATCCGGTAGACAAGCTCGCTTTCGGAGCCGACGGCCGGGGGACCTATCTTGCGGATCGATAGTTCCGGCGCGCTCCAGGTGGCGGTCGTGCTGCCTGTGCTGGCGACCAGACGCTTGCTGTTGGTCCCGTCGATGCCGGCCGGGCGGATGACCTGCACGCGGACGCAACTGGTGCCCGGCTTGGCCTCGCGCTGGACGATCGTGGCAGCCGCCTGGCCGTTTGCATCGGTGACAACTTCCACCGCCCGGGCTTCGGCCACCTGGCCGCCGTCGGTCAGGAATCCGGCGGGCGGTCCGCCCGTAATTTCGTAGCGCACGACCCAGCCTGCTCGGGGCGTCGTGCCGTCGGTCTGACGGGTGACGGTCGTGCGGAAGACGTGCTGTCCTCCGGCCGGGCAGATGGCCGGCGCTGGGAAACCGTAGGCGGCGTCGATCCAGTGGACCACGGCCGTCTTCTTTCGAGCGGGCCAACCGTACACGCTCGGGGCGAACGCCGTCACATGGCTCGTGCCTTCGACCGGCGAGGTGAGGCTCACCCAAGTCTGGCCCCGCAGGACGTTGACGTCGTCGTCGGGCGTCGGTGTTTCGCTGTTCAAGCGGAGGTAGAGCCGCGAGGTGCTCGTCACGGCCCAGTCGGGGGCGAGTTTGCGCGGCCAGGTGAAATCGCCGACCAGAAAATCGCGCCACAGGCCCTTGCCGTGGTCGACCAGATGGCCGACGCTACCGGGCGCGATGGTCCATTCGACCTTTTCATTCGTTCGCAGATATGCGTCTGGTCCCTTCACGCCGGCCAGGATGACGACGTCGCTCCCGACCGGAGCGATGCTCTCGGCCGGCGTGACAATCACCTGGGTGTTGTCCCACGGCAGCGGCCCGCCCGGGTAGACGCGGAAGTCGGACGCCGGCGCGTTGGCCACGGGGGTGTTGGCTACTGGCGCGGGGGCTGGAGGCGGCGGGTTGAAGAGGTGTTGGCCCGACGGATCGATGTTCGTCCGCCAACTCGTGCAGCCGGCGGTCACGACGACCGCCAGGGCGCAAACCCAGAGCGTCGCGGCGATCCGTCGGCGTTGCGATCCGTCCCAACTCATGGCCCGCACCCGGCCTCCAAAGGGCTCTTCCAAATACCCTGGACGCAACCCGTGGTGTGGATTGCGTCTCTATGGAAAGGTAGCACGCTCCTGGGCGACGTGTAGGCTTTTGTCAACAGAAAATGTTGACCAAATACCGCATAGCCCCGCCGATAATCCGCACGACCGTTTTCATCGTTTTGATCAAACGCCCAATCGGGCCGGAAGAGCCCCCGGCCACGACGGAGCGTGGCCCTCCAGGTGATCTTCCATCGTGAATTGGAGGGACGCGCTCCGTCGCGTCCGTGGTAGGAGGAGGATCCCTATTTCGCGAAAAACGTCCGACTTGGGGACCTCCAGGACGACGGGACATCCATGGATCCCGGTGCTATAATCGACCTCTGACGATTTTGCGGGCATACGTCGGATATTTTCTTTCGACGGCGAACAAACCGACACGGGAGGTAAATAAAATGGCTCCTTTCTTCCACCGTATCCGGCTGCTGGGCGTGGGAACCTTGCTTCTAGCGAGCGTGTTCCTGTTTATCGCGTCGTCGGCCGACGCCGTGCAAAAGGGGCCCCCGAACATCGTCCTCATCATGGCTGACGATTTCGGCTACGAGTGTCTCACGGCCAACGGGGGGACGTCCTACAAGACGCCCGAACTGGACAAACTGGCCGCCGAGGGCTTTCGGTGCGAGCACTGCTACTCGCAACCGTTGTGCACGCCGACGCGCGTCCAGCTCATGACGGGCATCTACAACGTCCGCAACTACGTCCGATTCGGATACCTCGACCCCAAGGCCACGACGTTCGCCAACCTGTTTAAGAAGGCCGGCTACGCGACGTGCGTCGCCGGCAAGTGGCAACTGCTGGGCGGATACGAAGGGCCCAAGCATTTCGGATTCGACGAGTATTGCCTCTGGCAACTCAATCGCCGGCCCAGCCGCTATCCCAACCCGGGCATGGAGATCAATGGCCGACAAGTCAACTACACCGGCGGCGAGTACGGGCCTGACGTCGCGACCGAATACATCTGCGACTTTATCGAGCGTAAGAAGGACCAGCCGTTTCTGGTCTACTACCCGATGATCCTGACCCACTGCCCCTTCGAGCCGACGCCCGACTCGGCCGACTGGGACCCGAAGAGCAAGGGCTCGAAGACCTACAAAGGCAAAGCGAAGTATTTCGGCGACATGGTCGCCTACGCGGACAAGCTTGTCGGCCGTATCGTCGCCAAGCTCGAGGAACACGGCCTGCGCGAGAACACGCTCGTCATCTTCACCGGCGACAACGGCACCGATCAGCCTGTCGTCTCGAGGATGGGTGACCGGCGAGTCAAAGCCGGCAAGTACCGCGTGAACGACAACGGCACCCGCGTTCCCCTGATCGTCAACTGGCCCGGCACGGTGCCCAAGGGTCAGGTTTCTCAAACCCTGGTCGATTTCACCGACTTCCTGCCCACGCTATGTCAGGCCGCCGACGTCGCCTTGCCGAAGGACCTGGCCATCGACGGGCAGAGCTTCCTCCCGCAAGCCAAGGGCGAGAAGGGCAGCCCGCGAAAATGGGTCTACGGCTGGTTCTCGCGAACCGGCGATCCGAAGAAGGCCAAGGTCTTCGCCCGAAACCAGCGCTACAAGCTCTTCCAGACCGGCAAGTTCCTCGACATGCGCGACGGCTACGCCCCGGTCCCACTGGACACGGCCCATCTCGATCCCGACGCCTCGGCCGTCCACGAGATGCTTCAGGGCGTGCTGGAAAAGTACCGAAAACACGAGGCCGCTCGCCCGAAGTGATCAGATGGTCACGGGCGGCACTGGCGTCTCGCCAGTGCTATTGCAAGGACACTGGCGAGACGCCAGTGCCACCCAGCCGTATAGAGTTCAAGATGCGGCATGCGTCCCCAAGAACGACCGAAGGGGACAGTCCCTTCTCGCAGAGGGGGGGTGCGAGAAGGGGAACCGTCCCCAAGTGGGCTTGTCGATTGCCTAGAACTGGACGACCATGTCGGCCGAGAGCAGGAATTGATGGCTCTTCGTGCCGTCGTCGAACGGGAGTTGGCCGTCGACGTTTCTCGTGCCGTTGTACCAGTCGCACCGCAGCTCGGGCCGGAAGACGATGTTCGGCCGCGGGCGGTAGTTCAGCCCGACGGTCAGGGCCGTGAAATCGCCCGAGAACCCGGTCCTGCCGGGCCAGCCGTGACCGGGGTAAATGTTCCCTAGCCCGGCGACCTGGGCGCCGGCCGTGTCGCGGAACCACTCGAACCGGGCGCCGGCCGTCCACTTTTCGTTGAGCGTGTAGAAGAAGTAGTGGGTCAGTCCGTACCAGTTGTCGTCCGATCCTCTCACACCCGTGCCGTTCTCGTTGCCCAGGATGTGGTGGATGGCGTACTTCAGCCGATCGGTGTACTGATGTTCGTAGCTTAGCGAGTAGACGAACCGGTTATGTTGGGCGGTGGCGTCTTCGGCCCCGTTGTCCAGGTTGAAGTTGATCTTATCGCGGCCGTCGCAGCTCTTCCAGGTCAGTCCACCGAGGAAGTTGAGCCGGTTGTTGTTGTCTTCAAACATATTGTATCCGCGGTGGAACCCGGCCCGGATCGACCAGTGCTTGTCGAGCTGATAGTCGGCCAGCATGCCGGTCACGGTGATCGGCTCGCTGTAGCACAGGGCGTAGGCGTGCGAGTAGAAGAAATTGTTCACCGCGGGCACGGTTTCGTAGCCGAACAGCGGGGCGAAGTGGCCGACCTTGACCTTCAGGTCGTTGTAGCCGACCTCGGCGTAGAACTGGGGCAGCGCCAGGCCGTAGAGCTGGTCGATCGAGTTGATCCGCTGTTCGAGGCCCGGGTTGTTGGCGCATCGCCAGTCGGTACCATAGATCATGTCGAACCGTCCGCCGAAGTCCCAGCCGCATCCGCCCGTGTCGACCGGTTTCTCGGCATAGAACCAGAGCTGGTGCATCTGGAGTTCGCCGGCCAGGTCGTTGGTCAGGACGGGTCCGTTGAATCCGTTGTTCGGATCCTGCCCGTTCGCCGTGATACCGGCTTGGAGCCAGCCGCCGAAACGCAGACCACGATCCGCGTCACAAAGCCCGCAGCCCTGCCACGACCGATCGCACGCGGCGTTGCCGCAGGTCAACGCGTCGGTGCAGGCGTCGGCGACACCCGTTTCTCCGTAGGCCGGGTCGGGCAGCTTCTTCGGCGCGGTGGCCTCGTCAAAGCTGGAAATCGTGATCGCGGACGCCGCGTTGGATGTTTCGGCCATGCCGACGGCGTCCCGGGCCAACCCTTCCAGCGAAACGGGCTGCTGAAGCTCGAACGTCGACTCGGTTCGTGCGTCGGCCGAGCCGCCCAAAACCATGCCCAACAGGGCAAAGGCCATCATCCATCTATACGTCTTCATGTCCGTACGCTCCTGTATTCAGAATCCAGCGCGGACCCCAGGCGCCTTCGTGTCCGAGGGAGAGAGCCCGCGCCACTGCCGGGAGATTTTGTATCCATTCTCAGCGTCGCGATCCGTCGCCACACGGCGTCATCCCACGTTCCTCATAGAAGAGGAACGGCGTGCTTCCGTGCGCGTGAACGCGTCGACTCAAGCGAGAATGCGTTTCACACCGGGCCTTGCCCCACGAGGAATCGGCGCCGGCAAAATCTTCTATCGGAACCGGCCGTGGTCAACTCGACCGGATGCGCGGAAACCGGCGGGAATGCGCGTCGGAGAAGGTGGGCGCTTAAAGGTCCTGCCGGGCGGAAAGGTCTTGTCGGACGGGCCGGTTGTTCCAAACGCTCCAGAAACCCCGGTCCGCACGCCCGCCCACGCGATGCGACCGACACAAATCAACCTCGCTTCGTCGTCATTTCACCGCCGAGGCGCGGAAACGCAGAGAAAAAAGAATTGTGGAACCGGCTCGTTCCATCCCCAATCCCACGGCGGCACAGGGGACTAACGTCCCCCGCTCGGTTCCAATCCCGAGTCCCCAGCCCCGAGTCCCGAGTCCCCAGCCCCCCTCACTCATACAGCAACTGCTCTTTCCGCCAGTCCTTGTCCTTGTCGTAGCCGAACGCCTTGACGCGGGGGCGGCGCTCGCGGAGACGGACCGAGTTGACGCCGATCGCATGGCCGGAGGATTTCGGATTCTTCCCGACGCAGACCAGGCGGAGTTGGTACTCGCCCGGCTCGGGCCAGAAGTCCATCAGGTGGAACTCCCACAGGTCGGGCTTGGCCCGATAGAGATCCAGCGGCTTGCCGATCTTCACGCCGTTCAGATAGACCTGGTAGATGCCCGAGTCGGGCGTCCGGCTGGCCTCGACCAAGAGCCGCAAGGGTTCTTTTTCCTTGACTTTAAACGTGTAGTTCAGCCAGCCTTCCTCGACATTGTCCGGCTTGAAACGGAGCTGGCCGCCCGAGTCGAGGAACCGCTCGCCCTTTTGGATCGACACTTTGCCAGCGCCGTGATGTTGTGATTCGATGCTCAATTTGCCCCAGACGAGAATCCGCTCAAGGCTGGGCAGTTTGCGCTTCTCGGCCGGGGGGACGGTCGTGAACTTCTTCGTCGGGCCGATCTGATACCAATAGGCCACGCTGCTGAAGTCGTCCTGCCGCTCATTCCAGCTATGGGCCTTGTGTTCCTTGTTCTCGTCGGGCGACATCCAGCCGAACGTTTCGAACGTGACCCGAATGCCCGAGTTGAACACCAGCGGATCTTGCACGTGCCACCGGTAACTGCACGTCATCTGGCCAATGATCCGGTCGTGCTGGTTCAGGTAAGGGACGCCGAAGTAAGGCGTGCTGTTTTTCTTCAGCCCCCAGGCTGAGAGGAAGTAGTCTTCGGTGCCCGTGCCGCGGATCGAAGGCCGTTTTTCGCCGTCGATGTAGATCAGCTCGTCCCCCTCGCCGAACCACGAGGGACTTCGCGTCCGGACGGCCAGGACCGTGCCGACGTAGTAGCCTTTCCCCTCGGCGTCCAGGACGACGTAGTCCTTGCCCGGCACGGTCGGATAGGACTGGTTGTACTGGGCACAGAAGTACATCGTGTTCTCGGGCAGCGACTTCTTCTTGATCCAATCGACGTTGTTGTACATCTTGCGGATCGGTTTTTTGCTCTGGTTGACGATCTCGATCCGGGCCGACTTGCGGAAGGGCATCTGCCAGAAACAGTTATATGAATCGCCGTCCTCGACGATCACCGGAACGCTGACCACCTCCATCCGTTTGCCGAAACAGTTGGCGAAAAAATCGCCGACCGGCGCTTCGATGTCAGGCTTCTTCCGGCCGTCGTAGTAGATGCGCAGGAGCATCTCCTGGTGGTTGGCCGCGCCGTCGGTCACCCAGAAATGCGGCTCGTGCAAGAAGGTCATCCAAATATGTGTGATGACGCCGGGACCCTTGAGATCGGCCATGACGAACGTCTCGCCCGGTTCGATCCGGTCGGGCCGGTCGAAGTTGTTCCGGCGGTCGTATCGGTCTTTTTCGATCCAGACGTTCGACCCGACCCTCATGCTGCGCCCTTCTTCCCACTGGGTCAGCTTTTCGAGCCCTTGGGCGAAAACCGGCAAGATCATGCTTGGGATCAGCCCGAAGGCAAACGCGCCAAGCACGCAACGGCGCAGCATGGTGGAAAGGGTGAACATGGTCGTTCTCCTGCATCGCGTCAAAGGGGTTGTTGCCGTGGCGAAAGGAAGGCCGTCGCACGCGCTCCGCGACGTTTTGGGCGTCGGCCCGTCCTGTCCGATTGTAGTCCCGGGAAAGACGCCCGGCAACTTGGTAAAAAACGGGCACAAAAACGCCGGGGGGCAAGGACCGAGGGTGCCACTGCTGGCTTGTCCAGCAGTGTGAAACAAATGCCTCGGGAAGAGCACTGCTGGGCAAGCCAGCAGTGGCACCCACTTTCGGAATGCGTTGTCAGCCGTCGCCGCGGATCAGACGCAGGGCTTCGTCGAGCACACGGCCGTTGGTGGCCAGGCCCGCGCCGGCGTGGATGGTGGGCGTGCCCTGCCAGTCGGTGAACGTGCCGCCGGCTTCTTGGAGAATGGGCAGCATGGGCCCGGCGTCCCAAAGGGCCATGACCGGATCGACCATCAGCGCGGCCCGACCGGTCGCCACGAGATAGTACCCATAGCCGTCGCCCCAGGACCGGGTTACACGCGCGGCGGCTTGCAGCCGGTCGTAGACGTCGCGACAACCCAGCTTATCGAAGTTGGCCACCTCGCTTGTGACGAAGAGACCTTCGGCCAGACGCGGACAATCCGACACCCGGGCAGGTTGCGGGTCGGCGTCCTTGACCACGTGCCAGGCTCCGTGGCCCGACGCGGCGTAGAGCGTTTCGTCCAGCGCCGGCAGCCGGATCACCCCGACCACGCTCTCCGGGCCGTGCTCGACGGCCACGAGCGTTGAATAGAGGGGCACGCCGTGGATGAACGATTTCGTTCCGTCGATCGGATCGAGGATCCAACGATAGCCGCTCTCGCCGGCCCGATCGTCGTATTCCTCGCCGTGGATCGCGTCGTCGGGGAACGCTCGGGCGATCCGCTCCCGCAGATACTCCTCGGCCCGACGGTCGGCAGCCGTGACCGGAGAGTCGTCCCCCTTGCGGTCGACGGCCAGGTCCTTGCGGTTGAAGTACTCCAGCGTGATTCGCCCCGCCTCGCCGGCCGCTTCGATGGCCATTTCGAGCCGGGCTTGAAGATCCTGGTCGCTCATGGGCGTACGTCCTTGGGCCGGAATCTCAGCTCCTCGAGCGGTGGGATTCGATTTGCCGGTCGTAGGCGGAGATGACTTCGCCACGCTGCAACATGCCGATCACGCAGCCCGGTTCTTCCGGATCGACCACGGGCAGTTCGGCGACTTGCTTCTGGGTGAACAGGCGCAAAGCCGTGTGGAGGTTGTCGTCGGGCGTGATGGTGGCCACGGGCCAGGTGGCCAGGTCGGCCGCCACGACCAGCCCTCCGGCCCCGTTGCCGACCAGCGCCATCCGGATGTCGTGCAGCGAGAAGATGCCCACCAGTTGGTTTTCGACGTCGACGACCGGGAAATAGGCGTCGTTCGATTGGGCCACGACCTGCAAGACCTGGGGCAAGGGCATGTCCTCGCGGACCAGCGTGACGGGCCGTGAAGCATGGAACACCTCGCGGACGTGCATGCCGGCCAGCACGTCGACGACGAAATCGCCCAGGTGAGCGGGGCTGTCGACCAGCGACGAAACCTGCTCTTCGTAAAGCGTCCAACGCTGCGACAGGATGGCCACATTGATCACGCCGACGATCATCAACGGAACGAGCAGGTTGTACGAACCGCTCATCTCGGAGACCATGATCAGGGCGGTCAAAGGCACCTTGGCCACGCCGGCGAAGAATCCGCCCATGCCGACCAGCACGAACGCCTGCGACGACTCGGGCCCGATGCCGGGAAACAGGTGTTCGCACGCCTTGCCGAATGCGCCGCCGAGCATCGCTCCGATGAACAACGACGGGGCAAACACGCCGCCGCTGCCGCCGGAGGAAATCGTGCAACTCGTGGCGAGGATCTTGGCCACGACCAGGACGGCCATGAGTTGGAACGTCATGTCCGGAGCGCCGTCGAGGGCCTTTTGGACCCAGCCGTAGCCGCCGGCCATGATCTGCGGGCATACCAGTGCGATCAGCCCCAACATCAGTCCACCGATCGCCGGCTTGAGTGTGTTGGGAATCTTGATACGTTTGAAGAAGTAGTCGCGCAGACCGTAGAAACACCAGACATAGACAAATCCGGCCAGGGCACACACGACGCCGAAGACCACGTAGAAAGGGATTTCGGAGATACCGCCGAATACCAGCCGCTCAGGCGCTCGGAAAGCGACGTCCATATGGAAGATGGCATTGAAGACTGAATAGGAAATGACCGAGGCGAAAACGCACGGTACGATGGCCGAGAACTCGACGGCCGTGCTGGCGTAGAGGACTTCGACGGCGAACAAGGCGCCGCCCAAAGGCGCGTGAAAGATGGCTCCGACGCCTCCGGCCGCGCCGGCCATGACGAGCATCCGGCGTTCCCAGTCGCTCAGTTTCAACCGCCCGGCCAGGAAGGAGCCGAACCCGGCCCCGATCTGCGCGATCGGGCCTTCGCGGCCGGCCGACCCGCCCGTGCCGATCGTCAACGTGCTGGCGATCGTCTTGATCAGCGGCACCCGGGTGCGGATCAGGCCCTTGGCCTTGTGGAACGCGCGGACCACACCGTCGGTACCGTGCCCTTCGGCTTCGGGCGCGAATTTGTAGACCAACCACCCACAGGCCAGGCCGCCCAGCGTTGGAACTAAGAGGACCTTCCACCAGATGCTCGGCAAGATCGTTTGGTGGTCTGGTTCCGTTCCAGCGGGAGGCGGGACATAGCCCATCCAACGCCCCAGGGCCAAGTCCTGGAATGCGTTGAGTGTCACATAGAAGGCGGCCGCCCCGAGCCCGGCGATCACGCCGACCAGGGCACTATAGAGAATCAGCCTGCCCGACCCTTCCAGGTCGAACACGGCCCGCAATGTATCCGCCGCCTTCTTGAACACGAGAACACCGTCTTGCCAACAACCTGCCCCGTTGCGCGGGACACCCTGCAGAGGGGCCGCGCACAGCGCACAAACTCTTAATTTAGTCTTGCACGCCGGATGGGGCAAGAGCGGGAAAACAGGCAAAAAGACCGTGTGCCACGGCACCGGGAGGCCGTGGCACACTTGTGATAGAAATATCCACACACCAGGCCCGGCTATTTGTTCACCTTCACTTCGATCCGCTTCGGCGCGGCTGCCGGGCTCTTCTTCAGGCGGATCGTCAGGACGCCGTTAGCGAATTGGGCGTCGACGTCCTTGGGGTCGACTGCCTCGGGCAGGGGGATGCTCCGGCGGAATGAGCCGAAGCGGCTCTCCGTGTGCCAGTAGTCTTTCCCTTGGTGCTCGGTCGACTCTTTCTTCTCGCCAGCCAGCACAAGCTGCCGCTCGGCCAGCGTGACATCCAGATCGGCCGGCTCGATGCCGGGCACCTCGGCACGGATCGTGATCTCGGTGTCGCTCTCGGCCACGTCGACCGTGGGCGACCAGGCGCCCGGCTCGCCAAACGGCCATTCCAGCGCCCCGAACGGCTCGCGAACGAACCGATCGAACAGCCGGTCCATCTCGCCCCGCAGGGTCGTCAGACTGGACCGCCCGGTCTCCGAGTCCTCGGACTGTTTGTTTCTCCAGGGTATCAGGTTCATGAGACACCTCCTCTCCCTATGGGAGTTTTATTGTAACGGTTCACGGGCCAACGCCGCCAAAGGGGACAGGTGCATGTTTTCGGCTTGCACCTCAACCGCAAGTGGCGAGCTAAGTGGCCGAAAAATGCACCAGTCCCCGGCCTGTGAACGCATACGTCTTATTTCGTGCCTACGGAAATCTTGCGAGGCTTGGCCGCTTCGACCTTCGGCAGGTGCAGTGTCAACACGCCGTCGGAGTATTCGGCCGAGATCTTGCTCGCGTCGATCGCCTCACTGACGCGAAACGTTCGATAATAGTCCCCCACGCCGTACTCGCGCAGCAGATCGTTGCGCGCCTCGGGCTGGGGCACCGGGGCATGGATCGAAAGCATGCCCTCCTTGAAATCCACGTCGATCGAGTCGGCCGCCGCGCCGGGCACGTCGGCCACGACGACCAGCTCGTCGACTTTTTCCAAAATATCGACGTTCGGCCGGTATTCACACCCGCATCGGGTTCGCTCGGCCACGCCGACTTCGCCCACCTCGGGCTTCGCAGTCGCGGTATCGTTGGACATGGCTTATTCTCCTTCTCGTGATCCTCGATTTATTCGAGTTTTGCTTTGCCTGGTGACTCAATGGCTTAGGTTGCCTTGGCCACCTCGATCTTTCTCGGCCGGGCACTCTCGGCCTTGGGCAGTTCGATCGTCAGGATGCCGTCGCGAAGGTTGGCCGATACTTGATCGGCGTCGACATCGACTGGCAGCCTCAACACCCGGGTGAACGCGCCCACCGGCCGCTCGCGGCGATGGTACGTGACCCCGTCCTGCTGGACGTCGGGCCGTTCGAGCCGGATCGAAAGCTCGTTGTCGACCACCGAAATATCCAACTGCTCGGACGTTACGCCCGGCACTTCCAACTCGACGAACAACGATTCGTCTCGATCCCAACCATTCACCGCCGGCCGACCCTCACGGGCCGCTGACTCGTTGCCCGGCGTGGCGAAGAACCCGTTCAATAGCCGGTTCATGTCATGCCGAAGCTGATCCACCGGATAGCGTGGAGTGAGATAACGAAAGACCATCACAGCACCCTCCTTTCTCCATAGGGCATGGTCGTTTTTTCCAGGACGGCAGGGGAAGAGAGCGCGAAGGATCCGCGCAACGCGCCCATAGGCTCGTCGACACCAGACCGCGCCGGCTCCCTTTTCCCACCGGCCTTGGCCTTCTCAGTTCTGAAAGTCTGAAAACGCAAAGTCCGTGCCGAACGGGCCAGTCGAGCCCTTAGACCTTGTCTGAAGAGAACTTGCGTCGCGCAATCCCCGCCCCGGTACCTCCGAGCGATCCTGCCAAAATGGCAGTAGTTGGCCGAGACGAGTCGAGTTCTTCTAGAATTAGGATGCCTTTTCGTTCGCGGCTGCCGGTTTGGCTGCCGGCCGTTCGGACTTTTTGACGGTGAACGACTTCACCATGGCTTCCACGTCGGGGAAAATCTCTTTTTCGTCCTCCGGCTTGATCGCGCTGACGATGATGAAGGCGTGGCCCGACTCAACGAGAACCCATTGTCGCCAGATGACACCTTTCTCCGAGATGCCTTTGAGGTGCAGGGCATCGTACTTACCAACCTTGACGATCGACATGTCCTTGGTGGTGACGTCCTTCTTGAGAGCCCTGGCGAAACGCAGGGCCATGGAGTCGCGGACCTTGTCGAAGAGGACCTGCTGATTTTCAGAGGCCGAATAGGTGCCCGCCATGTAGATGTCCATGCCCACGGGCGCCGTCGGAGGACCGAAGAAGACGTATCCGCCCCGATCTTCCTTGCGCCAGCCCTCGGCCAGCTTCACCTCGAACGGCAGCGGCATGGCCGGCGGGTTAAACACCCAGAAGTCGCGTTTCGAGTCGTATTTCCACGAACTGTTCGTCTGCCGGGCAATGCAATCGAACAGCTCTCGCCATGTCGGCTTGTAGAACTCCGGGAAGAACGTGTGTAAAGCTGTCTGGTTGACCTCTTTACTCTCCGTGTGGATGGCCACGTCCTGGGTGGCATATAAAAAACTACAATAGCTGTCGAACGTCCCGAACAGCCCTCCGTGGGTCCGCTTGGCCAAGAATGCCTTTTGCTCTTCCGGTGAAAGGGCCTTTCTTTCCTTGGCCTGTGCGCTCGTCGCGAGGAGAAGCAATAGACCAAGAACGAGTGCGATGCGTGTTTTCATGAGAGTACCCTCGGATACATGTCTACTTGCCCCGGTCGACCACCGTTGGATGTGCCAGTAAGCCCGACGTTGGACAAGATACTGTCGATCTTCCGCGGCGCAATCCCTCTGCAAAGGGGCAGGTGGTGGATTGGGCGGGGACGGTGGTATGGATTTCACCGCTGAAGTGGAGGAAGGGCTATTTCGCGTCCTGCCTCGATTCCCAATTCCCCAAGCGCGAGCCGTGGAGTTGGGTACCGGGCTAGACGTCTCTCGAACGGGACAATCCAAGACCTTCCAGTTCCCACTGCTTCGATTGGCAACAGACCACTGCGGGAAGCAAGTTCGGGCTGGTATGCTCTACGTGGACCGCTTACCGCTCGTCGCTGCCGGTGTGGGCGGGCAAGGAGACAGCGCCACGGGGAGCTCGGGACACGGCGTGGGAGCTGGTGCCCGGGTGGGAAGCCGGTTCGTGACGGCGGTGGGGGCGCTGCCGGGATTGGATAGTGGACTCGTCTGATTCGTCCTGCCGGTGACGCGTGGCCCAGGTGAGGATGGCCGGCAGCATGATCAGCGAGGTGAACAGGCAGCAGCTCACGCCGATCGTCAACACGCGGCCGAGGCTTTGCAGGCCCTGGTGTTTGGCGATCATGAGGCTGCCCAGGCCGATCATGGTGGTCAGCGAGGTGATCAGCACCGACGCGGCGGTTGAGGCGCTGATTTCGTATCGGCCGCGTTGCCGGCGGAAGTCGTGGACCACGTGGACACCGTCGTCGACGCCGATGCCCAAGATCAGGGGCAAGACGATCATGTTGGCCGGATTCAACGGGATGCCCAGCAGTCCCAGAATGCCGAACATCTGCGCCATGCCCAGGCCGAGCGGGAGCATGGCCAGGAGCGTGTAACCGATGCTCTCGAAATCGAGGAACAGGACGACCACGATCGCGGCCAGCGCGTACCAGGCGGCCCGTTCGTAGCTGGCCTTCATCTGCCGCGAGGCTTCGTAGGTTTGCAGCGGGTTGCCGGTGGCCTTCGGGTCGACGCTGCGGACCTCCTTGACGAACTGCTCCATCGCGTCCATGTCCCAGATGTCGCGATTGCTGTAGATCCTCATCAGGTATCGGTCGCGATTCTGGCCGACGAACCGGGCGACCCGGCCCTCGGGCAGGTCATCGAGCGTGGGCGGCTCGGGATTGGCCGCCGAACGAAGCCGGAAGAGCTGGCTCAACACGTCGCTGGCCAGGCCGTGTTGGCAGGCGTCGAGTCGGGTACGACACTCCGATTCGGTCAGGCGGCGTATCGCCTCGCGAACCTGTTCAAGCCGGTAGGCGATCCGCTGAGCGCGAGGGCCACGGCCTACCAGGACTTGGGCGCTTCGCAGCGAGTTGCCCAGTTCAGCCGGCGCGTCGATCGGGATGATCGGCGGGCGCTCGGGCAGGTGAGCCAGACGGCTCTGGATCCGTTCGATGATCGGCCGTTTCTTCTCGTGGTCGGTTCCCAGGCTCTCGAAGATGTCCTCCACCCGTTCGATGGTCGGCAGTTTGAGGAACTCCTTCTTCCGGGCTTCAAGCTCCTCGCGGCTGTCGGTGATCGACAGGGCGAACCAGGCGCTCTGGTCGCTCTCGCCGAGAAGCTCTTGTTCGAGTTCAACGCTTTCGAGGCCCTCGGCCTGCAAGTTTAAAAGATTGTGGTCGTAGGTCAGTCTCGCCATGCCGGCGGCCAGACCGATCGTGCCGGCCAACGAGAGCAGAAGAACGAACCGCGGGCGCGAGAGGATCGGGCGAAGCCACGGCCGGTAGTCTAGCGGCACGGGCAGTAGCTGGTGCGGCCGACGCGAATCGCTCACGTAGAGCATCGCGGGAAGGACCAGCATGGCCGCGACGCAGCAGAGCAGGATGCCGCCGCCGGCGATGATGCCCAACTCGGCCACGCCGGTGAAGTCGGTGAAGCCCGCCATGAAAAAGGCGATTGCCGTGGTGACGGCCCCGGTGACGATGCCTGGCCCCACGCTGGAGGCCGTCTCGCACAGCGCCAGGTCGCTTGGGAGGGCGTTGTGGCGGAGTTGGAGATAGCGGGCCGTGTAGTGGACGCCAAAATCAATTCCCAGTCCGATGAGGATTACGCCGAACGCGATGCTCAGGATGTTCAGGTGGCCCACGGCCAGCGTGATGTAGCCGAACGACCAAGCCATGGCCAGCAGCAAGGCGACGATCGTCATCAGCGGATGGCGGAGTCCTCCGAACGCGGCGATGAACAGGCAGGCCACGCCGAAGAACGACACGACGCTCGCCCGAAGCATGGCCTTCTGACTGGACCGCATCTCGTCGTTTTCCAGGACCGGCAACCCGGTCAGGCCGATCTTGACGTTGGGATGGCGGGCTTCAGCCTTGGCCGTCAATCTGCGCAGCTCGTCGATGGCTTCGCTGCCTGGCGCGAAGCTGCTCGTGTCGTTGACCGCCAGCCGCAAGAGGATTACGCCCCAGCGGCCTTCCTTGAGCAGCACGTACTCGGGCCCCGAGTCGCTCATCGCCATGGCGGCCAGGGGCGACTCCGGCCAGGGCGATTCGTACACGTCCTGGCCCGTTAGCCGCGCGAGCAACGTGGTCGCCAGCCGATCGAGTCTATCGAGCGTTACTTCCCGTTGCGCGGCGAACCGGATGTCGTGCAACTGCAGGCACAACTGGTCGATCATGTTGCTCAGCTTCAGCCGCGACCAGTCGCCTTGCAGGACCGGCGTCACTTCGTCGAGAAACGGCTCGATGGCCGCCACGTCGGCCGTGGGGAGGAAGTAGAGCCCCTTGCTGCGCAGCTTCGACGAATCGATTTCGTGCAGCACGGCGTGGAAGTAGCGGTCCTCGCTGACAAGGGCAGCCGAAAGTTCGCGGAGCACCGGCACGATTTCCTCGCGGTCCGAGCCCTGCACGACGATAACCGCGTCGTCCTGATCGCCGAACTCCTTGATGTAGTCGCACCAGATCTGGTTGTGGCTACACTCGGGATTGAGCAGGTCCAACCGGCTGGTTTTGAACCCAAGCCCACTGGTCGTGTAGAGCAACGCGAACAGGGCCGCCGTGCAGGCTAACGCGATCACCGCGACCGGCGCGCGAACAGCCCCGGCCGTCAGCAACCGCAACGGGCGGGCAAGAAGCGAAGGTTCCGTCGGCGGCATCCCTTCCGCGGACATGGGCAATCTCAGGTTGATGCTGTTGGCAACGGCGGGCACCACTGGCTCTGCCAGTGCTGGAATTCCCACGACCCAAGACACTGGCAGAGCCAGTGATACTTGGAGCGAGCTTCTTATATGACCCCTCAGTTGTGAGACACAACACTAGGGGATCGGACATAAGGAGGGGATTGTAGCCGGATTGGGGTATTGGAGCAAGACGAGTTTGCCTGCCCAGCGACGTGCTAACCATCGACACGCAAAGACCTTAAGCATCATGGCCCGATTCGGCCCATGCCTCAGCGATGGCGACGAGCCACTCGACCGAAAGGATCATCTCGTCGAGGCAGGCCCATTCCAGACGCGAGTGGGGCGTGTGCTGGCCGGAGGAGAGATTCGGCGTCGGCAGACCCATCTCCGTCAGACGCGACCCGTCCGTCCCGCCGCGGATGATCGTCGCTCGGGCCTTGCGGCCCAGCCGTTCGAGCGCCCGCCTGGCGCAACCGACCGCCCTGGGTTCCCGGGCAAGACCTTCGCCCAGGTTGCGGTACTGTGGGGTGATCTTCACGTCGATGTTGGCGCTGGGGAACTCGGCCATGCTGGCCGCGGCGATCTTGGCCAACAGCTTGGCCTGGCCCTCAAGCAAGGCCGAATCGAACTCGCGAAGCAGAATGCGGATCTTGGCCTCGCCCACGCCGCCCGAAATCTCGTAGGGGTGCAGGAATCCTTCCCGGCCCTCGGTCGTCTCGGGCGATTGCGTCTGGCGGGGGAGCCGCTCGACGAAATCGGCCGCGACGCGCACGGCGTTGGTCATCCGCCCCTTGGCGATCGACGGATGGATGTTCACGCCACGGATCGTCACGACCGCCAGGTCGGCCGAGAAGGTCTCTGTGTCGATCGTGTCGGCGCCCTGGCCGTCGAGCGTGTAGCAGGTCGCCGCGTCGAGCTTCTTCAGATCGAGACGGGACACCCCCCGCCCAACCTCTTCGTCACACGTGAAGCAGATGCGGATTGGGCCGTGCTCGATTTCAGGATGGGCCGTCAGCCAGGCGACCGCCTCGACGATGATGGCCACGCCCGCCTTGTCGTCGGCCCCCAACAGGGTTGTCCCATCGGTCGTGATCAGGGTGCGGCCGACCAACTGGTCCAGCTCGGGATTGTCGACCACGCGGATGACTTGGTTCGGAGCGCCAGGCAGGGCGATGTCCCCGCCCGGATAGTCGTGGATCACTTGAGGCTTGACATCCTTGCCGGGAGTTTCGGGCGACGTGTCAAGATGGGCGCAATAGGCAATCGTTGGAACGACTCGATCGGTCGTGGCCGGAAGGGTGGCCAGGACGATTCCGTTCTCGTCCTGTTCGGCCGAATCGACCCCCAGGGCGTGCAGTTCCTCGACCAGCATACGGCCCAGTTGCAGTTGGCCGGACGAGCTGGGATACTCGGTCGTCTGCTCGCGGGCGGTCGTGTCGATCTGGACATATCGAAGGAATCGCTCTAGGAGTCGTTCGGAATCCATGATCTGTTCTCCTAGAAAGTCAAGGAAAGGTCCGCCCCCCATCCTCCACTATTTGGGTCCGTTTTGGTAGGCTGGCCACGGTATCCTTTTTCTTCTGGTTGCCAAATAACAATTTTCTTCCCTCTACCAGAGGGGATAATGCACGGTTGCGGCTGACCGCAAGTTGTCACGCGTCGAACCATACGGGGGATCCGACCATGCCTACTTCTAACGTCCGCTACCTGGTTTTCGACGTGGAGAGCGTGGCCGATGGCGAATTGGTCTCGCGGCTGCGCTATCCGGGCGAGTCGCTCCCACCGGGCGACGCGGTACGGCGCTATCGGGACGAGCTCCTGGAGAAGTACGACAGCGACTTCATCCCCTACACGTTCCAAACGCCCGTCTCAGTGGCCATTGCCAAGCTGGGGGCCCATTATGAACTGCTCGACCTGGTCGTGCTCGACGAGCCTCAATTTCGGCCGCACGTCATCACCGAACACTTCTGGCGCGGCTGGGAGAAATACCGCCAGCCGACGCTGGTGAGCTTCAACGGGCGGGGATTCGACCTGCCGCTGTTGGAATTGGCCGCGTTTCGCTTCGGGCTGAACGTCTCCGGCTGGTTCAATCTGGCCGGCAAGACTTATGACCAGCCCCGCAACCGGTACAATCTCCGGGCGCACATCGACCTGTGCGAGATGCTGACCAACTACGGATCAACCCGATTCACGGGCGGGCTGAACTTGGCCGCCAATCTGCTGGGCAAGCCAGGCAAAATGGACGTCCAAGGCGACATGGTCCAGGACATGTACGAAGCCGGCCAACTCGCTCGGATCAACGACTACTGCCGGTGCGACGTGCTGGACACGTATTTCGTGTTCCTTCGCACTCGCGTCCTGGTCGGGCAACTCGGCCTGGATGCCGAACAGGCTCAAATCGCCAAGACCAAAGCGTGGATCGAACAACGGGCCGATGACGTAGCCGCCTATCGCCACTACCTCGACCACTGGGGCGATTGGTCCAACCCCTGGATCCCCGACGAAGAAGAATCCGACCCAGCCGATCCGCCGGGCGCGTGAGACAGCGCCATCAGGGCCGTGGCCGAAAGCAGACCCTGCAGGGCTGCGATCACCAGTGGATGCAAGCGCGGAGGGCGTGTCGGCTCGGGCTTACGCCAGGCGTCCGTCTTTTCCCAACCAAGGCGCGTGCGACGCCATGCGGATTCGGCCTGATGGGTCGGCTCGCTCTGGACGGAAGGCGCCTCGCTGAGCCCCCAGACCGTCAAGACAAGAATCAACAGCAGCCAGCCAACGTTGCGCACGCGTGACACCCAGGGAGGAGGCCGGCTGGACGTGTGCCGCGGCGGACCACCCAACCGCGAACCAGGACCTTGCGCCACTGCACGTCCGGCCGTTGTCCCCAGGCAATGCAACTGCCACACCGGACGTCCGCTCACTGGGAGGAACGAAGTCACAAGATGAGACAGAATGGTCTGTTAAGGCGTCCGATTACGCATCGTGACCAGAGAGCCATGATGACGAGCGTCAACACGCCAGGCGAGGCAGCGAGGCATTCTTGCAACCTAGTCGGGCCGGATTGCCGGTCCGGCCCTCGGCGTCACCCTCCCATCCCGCATTTCCGGTCTCTGGCCCTGGCTGACGAGGATGCCTGACCACCTGCACTGGGGTGGGTTCTCGTTTGCCCAAGGGCGGGACGTGGCCTAAGCTTGCGTGTGGCAGGGAGGTTACGGCGGGCAGATCGTCTATTCTCGGGCGATGTTCGCCTTGCCCCTTGCTCCCTGTCGATGGATGACCTTTGAATAGTCAAGGGTGCTGTTTCGCCTAAAGGATTTGACAACCCATGACCGGCGACCCCTCCAACAACACAGAACTCAAGAAGGCGCTGGGCGACGCCCAACTCTCGGCTCTGCCCCAGAGCGCGATCCGATTGCTCGAACTCTCGCAGGACCCGACCAACGGCCCTGACGAATTCGCCGTTCCGATCGAGTCGGATCCCGGGTTGGCGGGTCAGGTGCTGCGGTTCGTCAACTCGTCCTACTTCGGGTTCTCGAAGGAGATCGCCTCGGTCAAGTTGGCCATCACGCTGGTCGGCATCCGCACGATCAAGAACTTCGCGCTGTGGAGCGCCGTTTTCAGCCTGATGCCCAACCCAAAGTGCGGGCCGTTCGACCTGAAGAGCCTGTGGCAGGATTCGCTGCGTCGAGCCCTGTTTGCCAGGCACATGGCCCGGCTCTTCGGGGTAAAGGACCCCGAGGAACCGTTCGTTGCCGCGTTGTTGCAGGACATGGCCGTTCCGCTCTTGGCCAAGGAGATGTCGCAGGCCTACGAGAAATTGTTGCTCGCCCGGCACGACGGCCGCTACCGGCTCTCCGACCTGGAGAAGAAGGTGTTCGGCTGGACCCACGCCGACGCGGCCGGCATGATGGCTCGGCAGTGGAATCTGCCCGACGCATTCGCCGTGTTGATCGAGAACCACTACGACATCAACCGTTGGGTGACTCAACCCAACGCGCCCCGCGACCAGATCGCCGTTTCGCTGTCGGCCCTGTTGCCGGCCGTGGGCGATCCGGTGTGGACGGAACGTGCCCGGTTCGAGACGTGCTACGACCGGGTGAAACCCTCCAGCGCCGGTTCGGCCCGTGAGATACTCGAACAGGTCGACCAGTTGTTCGGCGAATTCGCCCCGACGTTGAAGATCGCCACGCCGAACAAATCGTTGGTCGACTGCTACGACGAAGCGGCCGAAATCGCTCCGCAGGCGCAATAGACCGGTCTTCTCCTGGCGCCGTCGCTCGCCACATGCGGCCAACCGTAAGCTGTTCGAACCGGACAATAGTTCGGCCCCGCCCGCACATTCCGCGGCCTGTGCATAATCCGGCCAGGGAGCCGGGTCTTCTTTGCCAATACCGAGCCGAGATCGTGCCTGGGCATTTTGCCCTAAGAGCCGATAGACCACGGACTTCGGATTCGGTCCTTTGCGGGTGTCGCTCTTTGCTACTTCGGGCGGACCTGTTGCAGGCCCCTTGAAAGATCCGGCCCATCGGGCCCCGTTGCGCGCCATTTCCTTTGGACTGTTGCAGGTCGAGGTTACAATGAAAGTCAGAAAGGGAAAACGACGTGACAAGGAAGTCTTTCAAACCCGTGGCAACGTTGGGCAACTCCATGCAAGGCGACCCGGCGATGACGGCCCGAGAGCGAATCCGATTGCGGCGAATCCAGACGGCGGCCGAGGGCTATCTGGAACTCGGCCTGCCGGAGCACGCGCTGGCCGTGCTGTCGCGACTGGGCGACCTCTCGCACTACAACAGCCACGCTCTC
>JAFGFF010000065.1 GCA_016931075.1 Pirellulales bacterium
CGAGCGGAAAAGGTGCCAGGCACCTTTTGTGCGAAGCACCCGAAGGGCCGTTCCGGCAAAAGGTGCCTGGCACCTTTTCCGCGGGCCATGAACAGTAACATCGGTCAAGGCAACCGACCACAAGGAGGGGAATGGCGTGGAGATGGACGTACCGTTCGATACCCAGGGCGACGACGTGACTTTGGATCTTGCAGCCGACGACATGCAGGATCAGGCCGAGTTGGACGATCCGCGAATCGAGGAGGCTTCGTCGGAATATCTCGTTTCGTGGAACCGGCTGATCAGCACGACGAACTGGGACAAGGGCCGAATCATTTTCGAGTGGCGCGAAGCGCTCGTCGCCGTCGACGCTCCGGCATCCGCCTATAGTGACGAGGCCTGGAGCCGTAGGGTGGGCAATGTCAGTCCGCAGCACGTCGGCCGGCTCCGCCGGGTCTACGATCGGTTCCACGAAACCTACCGCGACTATGATGGCCTCTACTGGAGCCATTTCCAGGCGGCCCTGGACTGGGAAGACGCCGAGATGTGGCTCGAAGGAGCCGTCCAAGATCAATGGTCGGTTGCCACGATGAGAGGCAAACGCTGGGAAACGCTCGGGGCGCCCGCCGATAAAAAACCCCGCGACGAGGACATCATCCTTTCCGAGCCGGACGAAGACGTCGAGGTTCTGGGCGACGTGCCGAAGACGATTTCCGAAGTCCAGGACCAGGTCCGGCCTTCACGAGACGACTCCAAAGCGACCGACGAGCCGGACGAGTTCGACGAGCCGGTCGACGCCGTCCCAATGGACGTGCCGTCCGCACCGGCAGTCGAACCGGTCCGTCCATTCGAGGACCTGCCCGAGCTGCCCGACGACCTGGCCGACGCGGTCGAATCGCTCAAGCTGGCCATCCTCCACCACAAGCTCGACGGCTGGCGCGACGTCCGCTGCGACGACGTCCTAGCCACCCTCAACGCCCTGAAGCACCTGGCCCTGACGACGGAGTGACGTGGGCGTCAAGCCATGAACTACTTCGCCCATGCGTTGCCGTTTCTGGACCGGCCGTTGGTTGCGGTGGCGACGGGCGTGCCCGACATGCTGGCGGTGGTCGATCGGCGGGTACGGATTCGATCGCGACACGTCCAACCGCACTTGCATGATCCCAACCCGACCACGGCCGACGTGGCCCGAGGGCTGTTGCAGCATTTGCAGGACGACGTCGTGTTTCACCGCGGCTCGGTGTTCGCCGAACTGGCGGCCGGGTTGACGTTGCGGGTGCGCGACGTGCTCGACGACGCCGACGGACTGCGTCCCCGGTTCCTGGGCCATCTGCTGGTCGAGATACTCCTGGACGCCGCCCTGGTCCAACAACATCCCGACCGGCTGGAGGAGTATTACCGTGTTCTCGAAACGGTCGATGCGGCGGCCGTCCAGCAGGCGGTCAACCAAATGGCCCCTCGGGCGACCGATCGGTTGGCCCCGATGATCGCCGGCGTCTGCCGCGAGCGATTTCTTTGGGACTATCTCGATGACGCCCGATTGTTCGGCCGGCTCAACCAGATCATGCGACGCGTCGGGCTGGAACCACTGCCCGAGGCGTTTGCCGGACTGCTGCCCTTCGCCCGAGGGCTCGTCACCCCGCGACACGCTGAATTGCTGGTCGGCATCCCCGTGCGGCTCCCGGACACCGATTGATCGGGCTTGCCCAGCAGGGAGGCTTCGGCCTATAGTGCCCTCATGGCCTCCACACCCCCTCCACCGCCGGAAGAGTCGCCCGAGCAGGGGATCTCGTTGCGTGGGCTGACCGAGGCGTTCGCCCAGGCCCTGGGCCGGAACGAACCCTTGGCCCCACCGCCCGAGCCGGAGGACGAATCGGTCGACGACGAGCCGGTCGAGCCGGAAACCATCGAAGAACCGCTCGAACCGGCCGGCGACGCGGAGGATGCCTGCCCAATTAATCCCCGGACGATCCTCGAGGCGATGTTGTTCGTCGACAACGTCGAGAACCGGCCGTTGGAGAGCCGTCGGGTGGCCGAATTGCTGCGGGGGGTCGAACCGGGCGAAATCGCGCAACTGGTCGATGAACTGAACGAGACCTATCGGGCCAACCGCTGCCCTTACCGGATCGCCAGCGAAGGGACCGGCTTCCGCCTGCAACTGCGTCAGAAGCATTTTCCCCTACGCGAGAAGTTCCACGGTCGTGCCCGGGAAGCCAGGCTCTCCCAAGCGGCCATCGACGTGCTGGCGATCGTCGCCTACCAGCAGCCGCTGACCAGCGACGAGGTCAACACGCTCCGAGACCGAGCGAGCAACCACATCCTGGCCCAACTGGTCCGCCGCCGGCTGTTGGCGATCGAGCGGACTGGCGACCGACCTCGCAAGGCGCTCTATCGCACCACCGACCGATTCCTCGACCTCTTCGGCCTGGAAAGCCTCGACGATCTCCCGCAAAGCGAAGAGCTGGAACGACGGTAGCCGCTTGTTGAATACATCTGACTTCAGGATTCTGGGTGCCACTGCTGGCTTGTCCAGCAGTGTATAGTGGAGAGAACTTGGCAAGCACTGCTGGACAAGCCAGCAGTGGCACCCTTTTCAACACACTGCTAGGCCGACCGGGCGGGCCGCCCGCTTCCCGTAATCGTTCCCGGCCACGAATCTTGCTACCACGAAGAGGGGCCTGGCCCAAACATACAGCCCCACCACAGCCGGGGTCGCGGGGCGATCCGCACGGCCCAAGTCGTTTCCAGGAAATCACTTGTGGTTCCCGAGCGAAAACAGCGCAGACGCCCGAGGGACCGGTTGCTAGAATTGGATCTTTCGACCATCGTCCTGGTTGCTCCTCGGGAGCCCCGGGTTTGACGGTGGCCGGATGGTTCGGATCTAGCAAGAGGGTACATTTTCCATAGGTGGCTTCGCGGAGTTCTTTTCGCGGGTTGGTCGGGCGCAAATCGCCGCCGTGCCAATTCGCAACCGGCAAAGGGCCGGTGAATTGCTTTCATTGACGCGAAGAATCGCCACCTCCAGAACGACAATCGAGCGGGCGGGAAGAAATCCCGCCTGAGCATCTATCGCAGAATTCTTCTGTCGCCTGGCTTTCCCGTTCCTCCAAGCACGCCCGTGGTATGGCTGCTTCCACCGTGATTGACAATTTGCGCGATACCGCGCCCCTGATCTCGCCTTCGCTGCTGGCATGCGATTTCGCCCATCTGCAGCGCGAGATCGCTAGGGTGGAGGAGGCCGGCGCGCAGGTGCTGCACCTGGACATCATGGACGGCCACTTCGTGCCGAACCTGAGTTTCGGCGTGCCCGTGGTCGAGGCCATCCGCCGCTGTACCGAGCTGCCGTTGGACGTCCATCTGATGCTCTCGGAACCATGGCGCTACGTGAAGCGATTTCGGGAAGCGGGCGCGGACATGCTGACGGTCCACATCGAGGTCGTGCCCGAGCCGGAAACGCTGCTCGACGAGATTCGCGGGATGGGCGCGGCGGCTGGCTTGACGCTCAATCCGCCGACGCCGGTCGAAACGGTCGAGCCGTTCGTCGACGCGTGCGACCTGATTCTGGTGATGAGCGTGATGCCCGGCTTCGGAGGCCAGTCGTTCGATCCCGGCGCCCTGACGAAGCTCCAGCGGCTGCGCGAGGCGGGCGGCGAACGCCTGCTGCTCTCGGTCGACGGGGGTGTGAACGATGAAAACATCGGCCCATGTGCCCAGGCGGGCGCCGGGATGCTGGTGACCGGAACGGCCTTCTTTTCCCACGAGGACTACACGAAACGGCTTGCCGAGTTGACTTGCATGGCAAAAAACGAATAGTAAGTCGCCCAGAAACGACAAGTATATTCCGACAGAGACCCTCGAAAGGCAACCGCGGAAGACGCACGAGTAAAAAAACTATGTCTCAGATCATTCTCATCCGCCCCGGCGCGACCGACTACGATCAGGAAGCTCGCATCCAGGGCAACTTGGATATCCCGCTGAACGAGCAGGGAGACGCCGAAGTCGCCCGCATCATCGGCGAACTGGCCGGGCGTCAAATCGACGCCGTTTACGCGCCACCGTGTGAGCCGGCCTGCCAGACGGCCAAGACGATCGCCAAGGCCTTCGGGGCGAAATACCGGAAGCTCGACCGGATGGAAAACGTCAACCACGGCCTGTGGCAGGGGATGAAGATCGAAGAGGTGCGGCGCAAGCACCCCCGTGTTTTCAAGCAATGGCAAGAGCAACCCGAAAACGTTTGTCCTCCCGAGGGCGAGACGCTCGACATGGCACGGCAACGGATGGAAGCGGCGTTTGCCAAACTCCTGAAGCGTCACAAGGAAGGCACGATTGCCGTCGTTCTGCCCGAGCCGATGGCCAGCCTCGTGCGTCAACACTTGGATCAGAGCGAATTGGGCGACCTGTGGAAGGCGGGCAGCGAACACGGCCAGTGGAACGTGTTCGAGATTCCCCAGCCCGTCGCATCGTCCGGGCAATAGCCCCCGATTGGACTTCCGAAGATTCCCGGCGACCCGGGAGGGTCAAACTGGTAGGAGGCCATGATGTCAGCAGACCGTCCCGATCCGAGCAACTGGCGGACGATGATCTCGCGTCCCAAACGCGGCGTACCGGAAGGGCTCTGGCTGCGTTGTCCCGGTTGCCAGCAGACGATCTTTCGCAAGGAGGCGGAAAAGCGATTGGGAGTCTGCCCTGAGTGCGACTATCACTGGTACGTGCCCGCCCGGCAACGTATTGAACAGGTCCTCGACGCGGGCACGTTCGAGGAATGGGACGCCGGCCTGGAGCCGACCGATCCGCTCGACTTCGTCGACAAGAAGTCGTACGGCCAACGCCTGGCGGAAGCGCAAGAGAGCACCGGATTGCGCGACGCGGCCATCGTCGGATGCGGCATGATCCGTGCCCGACGCGTCGCTTTCGGCGTGACCGACAAGTCCTTCCTCATGGGGAGCATGGGCTCGGTGGTGGGCGAGAAACTGACCCGCTGCGTCGAACGGGCAACCGAAGAAAAGCTCCCTCTGATCATCATCTCCGGATCCGGCGGCGGCGCGCGGATGCACGAAGGGGCCCTCTCGCTCATGCAGATGGCCAAGGTCTCGGCCGCGCTGGCGCGGTTCAACGAGGCGGGTGGACTGTTTATCTCCGTGCTGACTGACCCGACCATGGGTGGCGTGGCCGCCAGCTTCGCCTCGCTGGGCGACCTGATCTTTGCTGAGCCCAAGGCGTTGATCGGGTTCGCCGGTCCACGCACCATCAAGGCCACAATCCGCATCGAGCTGCCCAAGGGATTTCAGACCAGCGAGTTCCTCCTTGAACATGGTTTTGTCGACCGCATCGTCGAGCGGCGGAACCTGAAAACCGAGATTGCCCGCGCGATCGACTACTGCGAGCAGCAGTAGAACGGCCGCCCGCCGACTCCGTCCGTTGCACGATCCCCTCTGGCGAAGTAGACTGGTAGGTGTGGGTTTGATGCCGCCGGCCGGAGCCCGCGGCGACTCCTTCCGACCTGGTATTGCTGGCAGCGCGGATGTCTTTTCTCGAACGGCTAGGCGGTCTTTTCTCGGGTGGACGGCTGAACGTCCGAAGCCGCTTCGAGTTGATGCGCAAGGCGATCTCCGGCACCATGTCGAAATTCTACATGGCTCGGGACCGGCAGACCGATCGGGTCGTCGGCCTGAAGATCCTCGATCCCGAAAAGACGGCTGCGTTTGCCGCGCGCTTCGTGGGGCTAAAGAAACCGACCGAGGGCGAGATTGCCGTCCAGTTTGATCATCCGCGAATCGTCAAGACCTACGAACACGGTCTGACCACCGACGGTGAACAATATCTTGTGATGGAGTTTCTCGAAGGGGCCGGGATGAACTCGCTGCTGATCGCGCGCGACGAGATCCTCGATTCGCGACGCGTCCGTTTCATCCGCCAACTGGCCGAAGCAGTGGCCGCCGTTCACGAGAAGGGATTTCTTCACCGCGACGTCTGCCCTCGAAATCTTCTGCTTTCCAGCGACGGCGAGAGCCTCAAGCTGATCGACTTTGGGCTGACCGTGCCGGCCACCGCTCCGTTCATGCAGCCGGGCAACCGGACCGGCACGCCCAACTACATGGCCCCCGAGTTGGTGCGCCGTTTCGCGACCGACCAGCGCCTGGATATTTTCGCTTTCGGAGTGACGGCCTACGAGATCTGCACGTTCGAGTTGCCCTGGCTGCGGGGCGTGACCGGCATGGCAGCCATGACGCACGATCAACCGCCCGACGACATCCGCAAGCACTGCCCGAACATCCATCCTACCCTGGCCAAAGCCATCCACCGTTGCATTGAGCCGGACCAGAAGAAACGGTTCAATTCGATGGACGAGTTTCTCCAAGCGATCAAACACGTCGAGACGCTGGAGAAGCAATAGAAAAGGGCCGTGGGCGGTAAGGTCCGATACAACGAAGCAACAAAAAAGGGCGTCTCTTCCCTCGACAGAAAGCGACGCCCTGGGTCTGCCTCGACTCGATTCCCGTATAGCTAGGGCTGGCTGGTTGCCGTGTCGGGTACGTACTGTTTCGGATTGGCCCGGAACTGGGCAAGTGTCGCCTGACCGGAGAACATGTAGAGCCGTCCCTCGAAAACGGCACACGCATCAGTACGCCCGGGCACGCGTCCCTTCCCCTCGGCTGCCAAGACCGGATCACAACCGGCCAGAACTGGGGCATATCGCTCGGGATGGGCACGGAACAGCCGGTGCTGGACCGGTCCGGAAATCAAGTACGTCCGCCCCTGGTACTCGACGCTCAGACGACGGTCGCCTTCAAGCCATCGCTCGCTTTGGACCAATTCCACCGGGCAGTATCCCTCCAGACCGAGAGGAGCCTTGGCAATCGGTTCTCGGTATTCGACCTGACGCTCGGCGTGGGCCGGTTCCGTTTTGCGCTGTGAACGCCATTCTTGCGAACTGGATGAAGGCGTCGCCGGTGTTTGTTCAACCGTCGGCTTCTTAATCAAGGTTTTCTTAGTCTCAATCGGCGTCTTCCAGTCGGCCTCTTGCACTCGGCTGGCCGCCTTGGGCAACGAGGTGCTCGACGGCAATGGGGCAGAAGGTCCGCCGGAATCCGTTCGTTTCAAGCCCGAGGGCTGCGGGATCGTCGGCTGACGCACCGCCATTTGCTCGAACAGCTTGCCGCCCTTGGCCCCGCTGCGAATCACGGCCGGATCGGTCGCCGGCATTGCCAACGACTGCCTGGCCGTTGGTTTCTGCGATGTCGGTCCCCATTCGGAAGGCTGTCCATAGATTGGCCCGAACTTCGAAGGAGTTTTCGCCTTCGATTGGGTTCCTTCGATGGGCAGACTTAGTGGATCCTTGTCTTTCAAATCGGTTGGTTGATCTGGTATCGCTGGCAGGCCCGGATCGATACCCGGCTCCAACTGGAACGGAACCTGTGGCGGCGGAACTGGCCCGGTGGCGGGCCCTTGGTCGACCGGCGGCAACCCCGGCTCGAGCATCACGTTCGGGTCGGCATATTGCTCCTTCGGGAGGGGAATAGGCTTGGTGCCTTGCGGCGTGGGAAGTAGCTCGCGGCCTATCCCTTTTGGATCAACAATGTCGGGACGATTCTCGTCGCCGGGCCACATCTTCCACTGACGAGGAAAGTAGCCCCAATACTGGGTATTCGGGTAGCACAGGTATCCCCCCTGCTCGCATTGTTGGCATGGCGGATGTGCGTAAACGGCTGCGTCGGTCCTCGCTCCAGGCGAGAGAGACAGCAAGGCGGACGCACATGCTGCCCAGCAGAGCGATGAGAGTGTCATGATTCGCATTGGTACTTTTCCCCCTGAGTTTAGGGCTACTTCCTTTCACGTCGGTCAAGGACCAGGATGGTCGTCTATTGTGTTATCCCGCAAATGGCCGTCTATGCTAGTAGCTGCCGTAGCGTTGGTTTATGAGGTTGAAGGAGCGGATGGTGGAGGCGCCGAGGGAGTTGATGCCGAGGACGCGTTCCA
>JAFGFF010000066.1 GCA_016931075.1 Pirellulales bacterium
CGGAACGCGGCGAGACGCCGCGTCTACGGCCCTAGCGGCTCATTTGCCAGTTGCGGCGGTATTCGGTCGGTGTGACGCCTGTGAACTGGCGGAAGACGACCGAGAGGCGGCCCGTGGTCGAGAAACCGGAGCGTCGGGCGACCATCGGCATGAGCATGTCGCTTTCGACCAGCAACCGCTTGGCCGTTTCGACACGCGCTTTTTGGAGTTCTTCCAGCAGGGTGCGGCCCAGGAGTTGGCGGAACTTGCGTTCCAGCTTGCGGCGCGAGAGGCTCACGGCCTGGACCACGTCGCCCACGCCGATTCCTTCGCTGACGTGACTTCGGATGAACGCCACGGCGCCGGCGACGTCCGGGTCGTTGATCGCCACGGTGTCGGTCGACTGCCGGGTAATGATCCGGTCGGGCCGGATGGTGATGGAGACATTCGGCCGGGGCGCTCCGTGGATGAGTTTGTCGAGCAGTTCGGCCGCCTGGTAGCCGATCTTTTCGCTTGGGTTGACCACCGTGCTCAGCGGCGGCGTGGCCAGGATGCACTCCAGCTCGTCGTTGTCCACGCCCAAGATGGCGATCTCGTCCGGCACGCGGAGTTCCAACTGCCGACACATGTACGAAAGCTGCCGGGCGGGAATGTCGTTCGACGCGAGAATGGCCGTCGGCCTACTCAACGAACTGAGCCAGTCGGCCACCCGCGTGTCGACTTCCTTCCAACTCGACTCGGCCGGAGGCCGGGGCATGAAGTCGGCATAGCACGACGACACGTCGTAACCGGTCTTGGCCAGCGTCTTGCGGAATCCTTCCTCCCGCTGGCGCGAGAAGCCGGTCCAGCCGCTGCCGAAATAGCCGAATCGGGTGAATCCCCGGTCGAGGAAGTGTTCGGCGGCCAGACGGCCCACCTCGTGATGATCGACCTCCACCAGCGGCAGGCGCACGTCGTCGAACGTGCTGGTCGTGTTCACCACCGGCATGGGCAACTCGGAGATCGGCTCGACCAACGACCGCTCGGCCAGGTGGACGATCACGCCGTGCGGCTGCCACTCCAACAGCGGCTTGAGGATCCGCCGGTCGGGCGTGCCGTCGCGGAAAATCCAATGGGCCTTATGCGCCGAATAGGCGTGGATTCCCCGCAACACGCCTCGACAATAGGCGATGTCCAGACTCATGATTAAGGCAATGCGAAAAGGCTCTCGCATTGGACGCCTCGAATCGAAACGACGGACGAGGAGGGACTATCCCAGGTGGGTAGCTCCATTCTAACCGCCTGGGAGCGAGAATGCTACCGACCCGGTCAGGAATGCCCGTCTCGCCGGGCGAAATGCGTCACACGCACCAGATAGGTCCTGCCCACCTCGGCCAGTTGTTCCTTCTCCGCCGGGTCGAGAATCCAATCGGTCCGCCATGCCAAAACGCCCAGCACGGCCAGCGCCGCCGCGGTTGGCCAAGGACCCCAAATCAACAGGGCGGGCACAGCCAGGGCGATCGCGGTCGCCCGATGCATCCGGAATCCCAGCGTGTAGCTGAACGTCGAGAGGAGCCCCAGCGCGACCAGGTTGGCCACCGTCGTAGCCGCCACCGCGCCGGTCAGGCCGTAGCGAGGCAGCAGGATCCGGTTGAGCACGACGTTGCACACCAGTCCGGCCCCCAGGGCGAGACTGCCCAACCGCGCCTTTTCGGCGCACAGAAGGTAGTTTTGCGAGACGAGCGTCAGGCCGAACCAGATGCAGTAGCACAATGTCATCGGCAGCACGGCCCGGCCGTCGTCGAACTTGCCCCGAAAGGCCCAATCGAACAGAAGCGGCGCGGCGATCAGCACGGCGACCGCCGCGGCCGACAGGGCCAAGGCAAGGAGCTTCAAAAAGAGATTCAACCGTGCCTGAACCCGATCGCGGCGGCCCGACTCCCAATCGGCGCTCAGGTGGGGCGTGACCATCGCGCCGAGCATCACGGCGATCGAGACCATCAGCAAGGGCACCACGCGGCTGCTGTGATACTGCCCCACTTGCATCAGCCCGGCTTCCGGCCCGCCGGTCGAATAGTGGATGATCATGTACCGGTCGGCGATTTCGAACAGGTTGGCGGTCAGGCTGGTCGCCGAGACCCAGACGACGTAAGGCACGATCTTGCCCCAGAACGACCGGTGCGTCGGCGGCGCTGTGTCGCGGGGTAGCGCCTGCCAGGTCGGCCGAAGACGCCAGACGACCAGCACGCTCGAAAACAGGCACGCCGAGCCATAGGCCACCACGACGCTTCCGGCCGTCTGCCCGACGCCGAAGATGAGTCCGGCCCCGAACAGGGCGAAGGCCAAACTGTTGACGAACTGGATGACGGCCAGGAACCGGACGTTCCGCAGCGCGGTCAGCAAGTCAATAAAAAAGTGGGTCGACACGACGACGCCCAGCGCGACGGCCAGGTAGCTAACCAACGTCTCGTGCCCTGGGCTGCCGAAGATCAGTTCCGAGAACCAGGCCCGGCCTAAGTAGAGCCCCGCGCAGACCAATCCGACCAGACAGCCGACCGTCCAGGCCGTCCTGGCGATCATCGTCCGGAGTTGACCTTGCTGGCGATAGTGTTCCAGATAGCGTCCGAACGCGCTGGGCAGCGCCAGCATCGACAGCGGCGCGGCCAGCATCAAGAAGCTGAACGCCATGTCCCACAGCCCAAGCTGCTCCGGCTCAAGCCACCGGCAGAACAGCACGGCCCGGCACAGCCCCACCACCCGCTGAATCACCGTCAGGCTCAACAGGATCACCACGCTGTCGGCCAACGTATCCGCGCGCATCCCGCCCGGCGCCCCCAGCTCGTTACACTCGTCCGCGGGCGGCGGAATCGTCGTCTCGTCCACATCAACGGGATTCAATGGCGTTTTTTCTGACTTGCCTGCAAGCGGGTAGCCCGGATAGCTCGGCTATCCGGGGGCCGTCAGGCCCAAGAGGTTTCGGACTCTGGTTTGCGCTGCTGACAACGGTCAAAGGCGGCGTACTCCGCGTATTGAGCATGCTTGTCGCTTCGCGACCCCGATAGCGGAGCTATCGGGGCTACCCGGTGGCGTCTAGGGGTTTGAAACCGTCATTAAGCAACTCTCCCACACAATCGGCCCGAGGCAAGCCAAAAGGTCCGTTTCGAGGGGCAAGTTTCACGGGATGGGGCACGTCTAGCCCGCCAGAATCGGCTTCACTGGTCCCGAATATCGGCTATGCAGTGGTCAATAAGGATCCGTAAGACAAGAAATTGCCGAAGATATGCATTGGTAGGAGGCGACTCCTGTCGCCGATGGACCGCAAAACAAGTCCAATTCGGCGACAGGAGTCGCCTCCTACATATCGAAATCAGGCAACTTATTCATGCGCGGCTCCCAAACCGCCCGGTCGTTCAGCCCGCCGAGGGGAGGGTGAAGTGGAAGGTGGAGCCGGGCTCGGGGGCGTTGGATTCGACCCAGATGTGGCCGCCGTGCAGTTCGACGATGCGGTGGACGATGGCCAGGCCGATGCCCGTGCCGGGCGTCTTGGGGTCGAGCTTCTCGAACAGGCCGAAGATCTTCTCGCGGTAACGCGGATCGATGCCCTGGCCGTTGTCGCGGACCGAGCAGACGACGTGGGTCCCATCTCGCCGGGCGTCGATTTGCACACGGGGCCGTTGGCCGTCGGCGGCGTACTTCAGGGCGTTTTCGATCAGGTTCTGGAACACCTCCAACAGCCGCGACCGGGCCACGAGGACCGACGGCAGCTTGGGGGCGATCTCGACTTGGGCCTGGCTCTCTTCGACCCGACCAGCTAGCAGGCCGACCGCCTGCCGGGCGAGTTCGTCGAGCGGAACCGGCTCGGGCGGCTCGGCCCGGCGTCCGACTCGCGAGAGGTGCAACAGTTCGCCCAAGAGCTGGTCCATTCTCCGGCCGGCGTTCTCGATCCGATCCAGGGCGTCGTCGACGCCCTCGCGATTGCCGGCGTCGAGGTCCTGCCGGAGCAGGCTGACGAAACCCATCAGCGTGATCAGCGGGCTCTTCAGGTCGTGCGAGACGGTGTAGGTGAACCGTTCGAGTTCGGCGTTTTTCATCTCGAGTTCGGCGATCATTTCCTCGCGCTGCCGCTCCGCCTCCTTGCGTTCGGTGATGTCGTGGGTCGATCCGACAATCCGCACGAGGTTGCCTTTCTCGTCGTGTTGGCCCTCGCACAAGACCTCCAGCGTGCGCACCGATCCGTCGGGCCGGAAGATCCGCGCCTCATGCTTGAACGGCTCAAAGCTTTCATGGACCGTTGAGAATAACTGCTTGGCAAACTCCTGATCTTCGGGATGAACGAAATCTATGATCACCTCGGTCGTCGGCTTGAACGTCGCCGGGTCGCGACCGTGGATCCGGTACATCTCGTCGCTCCAGGTTCCTTCCCCGGTGCGCACGTCCCATTCCCAGCTTCCCACGTGGGCCAGACGTTGGGCATTGGCCAAGAGGGCCCGGCTGGCGCGCAACTCAGACTCGACTTGTTTCGACTCCGTGACGTCGTGACCCGTCCCCATGATCCTCAGCAGATTACCCTGGTCGTCGTAGGAACTTTCGAAGGTCGACCTCAACGTTCGCAGCGAGCCGTCGGACCGGAAAATCCGCATCTCGTACTCACCGGGCTCGTGGCTTTCGATGGCGCGGGCGATCAGTTCCTGGGCACGGCCCTGGTCCTCCGGATGCGTCCTCGCCATGATTGCGTCGATATGGGGCGTGAAGCTCTCCGGATCCAGGCCGAACATCCGGTACAGCTCGTCCGACCAGACGACGTTGCCCGTCGGAATGTCCCAGTCCCAACTACCCACGTGGGCAAGGCGTTGGGCGTCGTTGAAGAACAACTCGCTGGCGCGGAGTTCGGCCTCCGTCCGTTTCAGCTCGGTGATATCGATGCCCAACTTGAGGACAAACGGTCCCCCGTCCAGGTCGCTCAAAATGGCTTCATGGATCCGGAACGTCTGTCCGGTGGACGGATCGGTCCACTCCCGGTGCTCGTGTTGAAGGGGCGCCGACGGATTTCCGATCGGACAATCGTCACAGCGCGTGCTGCGCCCTCGCAGCATCTCATAGCATTTCCGGTTCGCCGGATCGCCAAAGACTTCCCAACAGACCCGGTTGGCGAAACGGATCGTGTAGTCCTTGTCCTGTAGGCATACCAACGCCGGCAGGGCGTCCAGCGCCCGGGCGAGGTCCATGGCCGGCAGGCTCCAGGGCGACTCGGCCGGTACCGGTTCCTTGGACGAAGCGGCTTCAAGCTCGGCCACCCGGCTCCGCAGTGTCTGGAGTTCCCGAATCAGCTCTTTTCGTGACTTCTTGTCGTCGTTTGGCATGCCCGATGCACTCTCGCCGAGGACCCTTTGCACTGCCTCTGCTCGGTCCGCGAAAAGCACCTGCCCCTCGAATCCCGGAGTATACCGCAAAGAGGCGATTTGACGCCATCCCCTTTGGCTCCGGACCCTTGTTTGGGGCCCCAAATCCGGCTACATTGACGCTTTTGCGGGGCAAGAGGGGCTCTGCGGGTGGCCCGGATAGCTTGGCTATCCGGGGGCCGTCAGGCCCAAGAGGTTTCGGACTCCGGTTTGTGCTGTTGACAACGGTCAATGCAACGTACCACGCGACTCGATGCCTCTTGTCGCTTCGCGACCCCGATAGCGGAGCTATCGGGGCTACCCGGTGTCTCGTGTTCAGACGCAATAGAAAGAGACGTCAGGCGTAAGCCTGACCTATTACTTCCACCCTCACATCGCGCAATCCAATCGGGAGTCCCAAGACCATGGCCAAGCAAGCCGCGAAGAAACAGTATGCCCTCGGTGTCGACTACGGAACCAACAGCGTTCGCGCCCTGATCGTCGACGTGGCCGACGGCCGCGAGGTCGGCACCCACGTGTTCAACTACAAGGCCGGCAAGGACGGCATCCTGCTCGACCCGAAGGACCCGAACCTGGCCCGGCAGGACCCGGCCGACTACATCAACGGGTTCTTCGCCTCGGTCAAAGGCGCGCTTCGCCAGGCGGCCAAGGTCCGTGGGTTCAAGCCCGAGCAGATCGTCGGCATCGGCGTCGACACGACCGGTTCGACGCCCATCCCGGTCGACCGCGACGGCGTGGCCCTGGCCATGAAGCCCGAGTTCAAAAAGGACATGGCCGCGTACGCCTGGCTCTGGAAGGATCACACGTCGCACGCCGAGGCGGCCGAGATCACCGAAAAGGCCAGCCGCGACCCGGCCGGCTACCTGACCAAGTGCGGCGGCACGTACAGCTCCGAATGGTACTGGTCCAAAATCCTCCACTGCTGCCGCACGAGCCCCAAGGTGTTCAAGGCGGCCTACTCCTGGATCGAACAGGCCGACTTCATCCCCGCCTTCATCACCGGCAACACCGATCCCGACACGATGCCCCGCGGCATCTGCGCGGCAGGGCACAAGTGCATGTATCACGAGGACTGGGGCGGCCTGCCGAGCAAGCCGTTCCTGGCCGGGCTCGATCCGAAGATGGCCGACCTGCGCGACCGCTACGCCGCGCCCGCCATCCCGGCCGACCAGACCGCCGGCCATCTGACGGCCGCCGTGGCCAAGAAGGTCGGCCTGCCAGCCGGCATCCCCGTCGCCGTCGGCGCGATCGACGCCCACCTCGGCGCGGTCGGCGCGGGCATCAAGCCCGGGGCGCTCGTCAAAATCATTGGCACGAGCACCTGCGACATGATGGTCGTGCCCATGACGGGCAAGGAACTCGATGTGCCCGGCCTGTGCGGCATTGTGCCCGGGTCGATTGTGCCCGGCATGTACGGCATCGAAGCGGGCCAGCCGGCCGTGGGCGACATCTTCAACTGGTTCACCAGCCACCTCGCCCCCGCCGAGTTCACCGCCAAGGGCGACGTCCACGTCAATCTGACCAAGGCCGCCCAAAAACTCTCGCCCGGCCAGAGCGGACTCCTGGCCCTCGACTGGAACAACGGCAACCGCTCGATCCTTGTCGACCCGCTACTGAGCGGTCTGCTCGTCGGCCAGACCCTTCACACCACGGCCCCCGAGGTCTATCGGGCGTTGGTCGAAGGCACGGCTTTCGGAGCCCTGACGATCATCAAGCGGATCGAAGAGTGCGGCGCGGAGGTCAACGAAGTGATCAACTGCGGCGGCATCGCCGAGAAGAACGCCTTCGTCATGCAGATCTACGCCGACGTCTGCAACCGGCCCATGAAGATCAGCCGCTCCGCCCAAACCTGTGCCCTGGGCGCCGCCATCTTCGGCGCGGTGGTCGGCGGCGCGTACAAAACGACCGAAGCGGCCCAAAAGAAGATGACCGGCGTCAAACCAACCGTCTACCGCCCCAACAAGGCCGCCGCCAAGATCTACGCCGACCTCTACCCCCTCTACCGCGCGCTGCACGACGCCTTCGGTACCGCGAATGCCCAAGCTAAACTGGGCCACGTCATGAAAGAGCTGATCGCGATCCGGGAGAAGACGCGGAAGTAACGATACGCGAGACCACTCGCTGACCCCGGAGGGGTCATAGCTATTAGCCGGGGGTCGAGCGAAGCGACACCCCCGGTGACGAGATGATAATATTCACACCGACCCCGGAGGGGTCGAAGCGAGGATCGTGTTGACCGACATGGATTCGACCGGTTGGAGAATCAAAGGCGCTGCGACCCCTACGGGGTCGGCGAAGGCGAGGTCATCGCATTCCCCGGGTCGCTCCGCGACCCGGGGCTAATAGCTATCATCCCTCCGGGATGTGGGTGACGTACATCCTTCCGGGATAATACACATCACGGGCCCATTGTCGACGGGGCGGCAACATGGCTTCCACCTATCTGAGCCTTCACTACCACGTGGTTTTTGGAACGAAGAACCGCAAACCGTCGATTGACGCCGAATGGCGATCTCGTTTACACGAATACCTCGGGGGCACGATTTCGGGCCTCGATGGATTTCCTCAAGGGATCGGCGGGACGGCCGATCACGTTCATCTTCTCCTCGGGTTAAAGGCCACCCATTGCGTCGCAGACGTGCTGCGAGAATTGAAGAAGGCCTCGTCCGTCTGGATCCACGAAACGATCCATGAGCCCTCGTTCGCATGGCAGGAAGGCTATGCGGCGTTCACCGTAAACGCGACGGCCAGGGAATCAGTCCAACGGTATATCGGCCGTCAGGAAGAGCATCATCGCGAGAGGTCGTTTCGCGAGGAATTGGTTGAATTGCTCGGGAGGGCCGGGGTGCAATACGATGTCAAATATCTCGATTGACGAGGATGGCCGAGGGATAGTACGGGTGGGACTACGTGATATAAGGTGGGTGGAACGAATCGAACCCGGAGGGTTCCCAGCCATTAGCCGGGGGTCGAGCGAAGCGACACCCCCGGTGACGAGGCGCGAGATCGCACGCCGACCCCGAAGGGGTCAAAGCCATTAGCCGGGGGTTGAGCGAAGCGACACCCCCGGTGAAGAGGTGAGAAAAAAACGTCGACCCCGGAGGGGTCGACGCGAGGTCGCGGTGACCAACACGGATTCGGCCAGTTGAAAAATCACGGGCGCTGCGACCCCTCCGGGGTCGGCGAAGGCGAGGCCATCGCATTCCCCGGGTCGCTTCGCGACCCGGGGCTAATAGCTGCCATCCCTCCGGGATGAAAACGACTAATAGCCGGGTGCCATGCCCAGGGATGAAGAACGGGCCTCACATGACGATCGGCGTCATTTTTTTCACGAAAGGGCGGAAAGTGGGATTACCCTTCTCGAACGACTGTTTTTCGAGCAGTGCCATCGAGCCATGAGAACAAGGAACGGGAACCGTGGCGGACGAATCTTGGTATCGACGTAAGACTTGGACGCCTGAAGACGAGGCGGCCTTCTTTGCTCGGCTCAAGCGAAGCCGGGGGGGATTTCATAAGGCACAGTATTGCCGGATTCAAGCCTACGAACTCCAAGATGTGGGGCTCTACAAAGTAGCTTTAATGCTTCTGGATCACATCATGGCCAACTGGCCGGAGGACGCCCAACAGGCTGCCGTCTTTCACCAGAAGGCGGTGTGTCTTGAACGGTTGGGCGAGACGGCGGATGCGATTCTCGCCTACCGACTCGCGTTTGACGCACAACGTGCGATGCCGTCGATGTTGACCAACGCACATTTGGATTATGCCTGGCTTGTGGCGACCAACCCCTTTCCTGAGTGCTTCGACGAAGCACTGACCGTTTTGGATGAGTTTCAAACTCATTTGTCTTTTCCGCTTGAGGAGTTTCTCGCGGCTGCCGCAAGGGCGATCATTCTGGATGCAAAGGGGGATTCGAAGGCCAGTGGGCGTCATGCCGCAAACGCTTTGCAGGCCGCCGAAAAGACGCATTCCGGTTTCCGATATCACGATAATCTGGGGCTAGTGAAAAACATGCCGCCTGATCTGCGAGAGAGGCTCGAACAGCTAGCGGCACGCTCTTGATGAAACTGACAATGCCATCGGTTGGACATTTCAGAAGAAGGTCATTGGAATGAGCGAGTTCCTGGAAATACTGACGATGCTTGCTGTCGTGATCGGCTGGATCGGTTGCATCGTGGCGGCGGGCAGGGTCGGGGAGAGGCGCGAGGCTCTGGGCGCGGGGCTATTGTTTGGGTTGGTGTTCGGGCCGCTGGGGGTGATTGTTGCCGGATTCCTCGACGGCCGGGCGCGATGCCCTGGGTGCGGGGAGTCGGTGAATCAAAAACGTGCTCTCTGCCCACACTGTCATTCGAGCTTGAAGTGGGTGGCGGGACGCCCCAAGATTCTGGAGGCCGTCAAGCCGGAGCAGCCGGACGAATAGGTCGATCCCCAGAGCGTCGATTAGCTCAGTGGCGTCGGAGAGACACGGCAACCGGTGCGTCGTGGGCTTTTCGCCACGAAAGGAGTCGAGTAGGAGAGGGGCAGCGGGGCTGCCGCCTCTCCCCTCGTCAAACCGGACATGCGGATTTCCCGCATCCGGCTTGCCCAGGA
>JAFGFF010000067.1 GCA_016931075.1 Pirellulales bacterium
CGGGCCCAGAGCCGCGGGATGAACGAGGTGTCCCACGTCGTGCCCTTTTCCGGATTCACCTCGGACAGCGTCAAGCCGGTCTTCCAATACACCTCGCGGCCGTCCAGCAGGCCGCGGACGGTCACCTCGACCGACTGGTTCTCCTCCTCGGGCAGGTAGCGGCCCAGGAGGATCTGCTGCGAGCCGGCAGGCAGGTTGGGGAGCACCTCGGGATAGACCCGGGCAACCCGCAGGCCGGTGAACTCGACCGTCATCTCCCGCAGCCCCGGCCGGGTGATCTCGGCCAACAACTCGCGGGCGACGCTCGCCGGGCCGTCGGCGCCCGAGACCTCGCGGACCGTGCCGCCGCCCAGAGAGCCGATCGCCCGGAGCACGCCCGACTCGTACCGGCTCGACACACTCACTGCGTGGCCCGTGACCTTCTTGCCTTGAGCCAGCTTCTTCAACCGGTCGGCGAACCGGACCGGGTCGCTGTCCTTGCCCGTGACGATGCCGTCGCCAAGGTAGATCAACTGGACGTTGCCCTTGACCTGCTCGGCCTGTTTCATGGCGGATGAAAACGCCCGGTCCAGGTCGGTCCAGCCGAGCGAGCCGCGTTTGTCGAGGAAATCCCGCGCGGCAGCGACCGTCTTGTCGTCGACCGGCTGGGCTGTCTCGAACGCCCAGCGGCACTCGACGTCGCAGGTGGCCAGGTTCACCCGATCCCGCGGCGAGAGGCTGCCCAGCAGGGCCGCGACAAGCTCGGCCTGTCGAACTCGGCTCTGCGGGTCCATCGATCCGGATGTGTCGACCAGGATCAACACATTCAGCGGTTCCCCGTCGGGCAAGACGTCCGCCCGGGCTGACACGCTTCCCACTGGCGGGGCCACCTGGAGCATGAAATAGCCGTCCTCGCCCCGGCGGTGCGGCAGGAGCGTGACGGTGGATGCCTCGCGGGCCAGCTCGACCAACACCTCGAAGTCGCTCGTGGGCGTGTACTGCTGGGCGGTGAACTCGACCCGGGCCGAGTGGGCCGTCTTGCGGTCTCGCGTGGTGTGCGTCGGCGAATGCACGGCGGCCAGCGGCACGACCGAGTGGACCGTCACGTCGATGTCCAGCTCGCGCAGCGGGTGCTGGCGTAACATCTCACTCTGCAGGGCGTAGCTGTAGCGGTACTGGTTGCCCCGGCGTGGCAGGACCTGGGTGTAGACGATCCGGACCCGCTTTTCGCTGTGCGGTTCGATCGGGAACACGCGGGCTTTGAAGACGTTGCCGCCGGTCCATTCCAACAGGCCCGGGTCGCGGTTCTCGCGGACCAGCGTCTCGAAGATCTCGCGTGCCCGCTGCTTCTCGACGATGTCGGCCTCGACCAGCTCGTCGCCCACCCACATGCCGAAGCCCGAGATCGAGGCGTCTTGCGGCAGGGGGAACCGGAAAACGCCCTCGGTCCGGGTGTCGGTGTGGTTGACGAACGATTCCTCGATCACCGTTCGGGCGATCTGGTCGCGGATGTCGACCGTCACCTTGTGGTAGCCGACCGAAAGCGGCACGTCGCGGCCGTCGACCTTGGCCACGAGCGAGCCGAGCGTTTCTTTATTGGTCGTGCCCTCGAAGCCTTGCAGCCAGAGGGGCCGTTTCGTGAGTTCGACCAGCTTCTTGCCGTCGAGGCGGAAGATTCTTGTGGACTTGACTTCGATTTTCGTCTCGCCCGGGCCGAGTAGCTCGACCGGGTGTTTCTCGGTCGCCACGATCTTGACCTCGCCCGAGTCGAGGCGGAACCGGTCGGGCCCGATCAGTTCGACCAGCGTGCCGGGACCCAGTGTGACGTCGGTCTGGGGCGCCAGGCGGACGGCCACGGCGTTGGCCCCGCGGCGGTCGGTCCGCAGCCAATCGCCGGGCCGCAACAGAGCGCGGCCGTCGATCGGCGTCCACCGCTGGTACATCACGGGCCGCAGCGAGACGAGCCCTTGGACGTCGGTCACCTTGCCGATCCGCCCGTCGGGCGTGAGCGTGTCGCCGACAACGAACAGCTCTTCGGGCATGTCCTCGTCCAGGGCGACGACGGTCAGCCGGCCGAGTGGTTCCTTGCGTCCGTTGCGTGTCCGGCTGGCCTCGATCCAGCGGAGTTGGCCCGACTTGACCTCGACCGATACGGCCAGGCGGATCGGCGTCTCGTCGGCCGTGGTCAGGTCCATTTTGTAGTGCCGGCAGGCGGCGCCCTCTTCGTCGACCTCTTCGACCGGCCCGGCCGACCGGAGGTTTTTTGTATTCTTGGCCGAGCCCGGTTTATAGCCAGGCAGGTCGAGGAACCCGACCAGATCGAGTTCGTAGCCGGTCAGGCCCTTGTGCGGAAGCGGATTGGGCGTCGCCCGATTGGCCTTTTCGTCGACCTCCCAGAAACGCTCGGCGTGGGCAATATCGTACCGGCCCGGGCTGTAGTCCCAGCGGACCAGCTCGGCGCCCCGCGCGGCCACTTTGATCGTCTTTTCGCCCAGCGTGACGGTCAGCCGGACCGTTTTCGACCGCCCGATCTGGTCCAGCACGGCCGCCAACTTCTTGGCCGACCGGTCGGCCGTGGCCGTCATCCACACCGTCGCCGCCACGATCACCGCCGCCGCGGCCGCCACCAACACTCTCGGAGAGAAGACGCCCATCGTAGTCCTCCATGCCGTGGTTTCTTTAGTCTCTGTTCCGCAACACCTCCCCTCTCCCTCCGGGAGAGGGGCCGGGGGTGAGGGTGCGTCGCTCTCGCGCAATGCCTCACTACTATCCGGCGTGCCATGGGCGGCTTGCCCACCCTTGCCGGCTTGGGCCGCACTCTCCTCGAACACCCGGGCCGTTTCCTCGCCCAGCCGCTGCAAAAACGCCTCGTCCGGCGGTCTGGTGCTCGAGTTGATCGAGTCGAACAGCTCGGCGAAGCGTTGGTCGGTCTTGTGCTGATCGTCAGGAGTCATGGCGTCCTCTCCCGGTCAGCGGCCATCCGGTCGGTGTCTTTGGTTTTTGTCGAAAAGGCCCGGCGAAATGCGCGTCGCGCCCGGGCGAGACGTGATCGGACAGCCTCGGTCGATAAGTCAGTCTGTCGGGCCAGTTCCTCGATGCTCGCTCCGCCCATGTATTTAGCCGTCAGGACCGTTTCGTAGTCGGCCGGCAGCTCGGTGAGCGTCTGGCGAACCAGGCCCGCCAGTTCGGCCGAGGCCAACGCCTCGGGAGGGCTCGGCCCACCGTCCAGCCATCGGGCGATTTGCCAGGCGACCTGTCCATCACCGCGGCTGAGCGGATCGCCCTGTTTCCGTTTCCGAAAATGGCCCGCCACATGATTCCGCGCGATCCCGCTGAGCCAATTCCACAGCGTCCCCCGCCCCGGATCGAAACGGACCGCGCTGCGCGCCGCGTCAATAAACACCCCCTGCACTACATCAGCCACGTCACTCGCCCCCGCAGGCCCCATCATTCGCGCAACGTCCCCCCATACTCGCCGGGCGTACTCCTCATACAACGCCCGCCAAGCCTCGACCCGGCCCTCTCGCAGGCCGTCGGCGATTTGCGACTCTTGATGCTCGTTCATCAGCGTCCGGTCATGACCAGGAAACTGATCTTGCGTTGTTGCCCGGCCGGGCAACCGACATATGCCTCACGCCGTGTTGTGCTCGGTCGTGAAACTCCGGTCCGTGCTTCTCTCCAACTAAGAGAGGCTGTCGTCGTAATAAAAAGAGGCTCTACGACTCCGGCCCCAATCCTATCACAGCCAAAAGCAGCCGACAGGCTTGAACGTCCTGTTCCGAATTTCTCTCTGACATTCTGTTTGTTTGAAGCCAGCCGGATGGGTTGAAAAAATCCGGACTGAAGGTTCGAGAATCGCATGGTCTGAGATAGTCCGGAGTAGGGGGCTGTCCTTGTAACCCATGTTTCGACTGCACGTGAAGTGAACGCCCTGCGAATGGGGGTTGATCTAACAGGCAGAGGTATGTGGAACATTGGTTAGACATTTAATGGAAAACCCCCGATCCTTGGGGGGGTGAGTGTTGGCCAATCAATCCTTAATCCTTGGGCTTGGGTCATTGCATTTCTTAAGGGATAACAGCATCGACATGCTTTAGTTAACCTAGGCTTCCCATTTTCACACTGACCTCTTGTTGGCAGATTGCCAACTCATGAAAACACCCCTTCAGCATAGGTGCAGACTCCCTCGTAAGGCGATTTGCAGAGTTATTACTGTCAGGAAGCGGCGGGACCGGCCAAGACAATTCCAGGAACGCGCGATGGGCTGATCCGGCACAAAAATCCTTGAAAATTCAGGGTTTTCGTGTCAGGACGGGTTCCCCAGCGGCATACATGATTACAGCGTGAACAATGGTCGCGACAGTTTGGTGTCGCGCCACGGGGCAACCCGACGTGATGAATAATCGCCATGAATAAGGAGATTTTGCGATGAGAAAAACAGCTTGGATTTCCATGGTACTCGTTGGCCTCCTGGCCTTCGGCCTGCCGGTGACGGCGATGGGGAGTGTGTTTACTGCTGGGCTGTCGTATAATGACGTGATGGATGTGATACAAGACAATAGCGTGTCCACGGCCATCTTCGACAACGGGGACGGAGTCTACAGCCAAGGCGACGTCATTTTTGGCATCGTCAAGTGGAACATCAGCATTTCTGACCCCGGCACCACCTTCGCGAACACTGCTGTAACGGTGTTCTCGGCAATGGTCATGGATAATGGGACTACTGGGATAGGCCGTACAGTTGGATCGGACCCGGGAATCAACTTCTCGCTTGGGGCGACACCAATAGGTAGTGGGCTATCGGTTGCCGAACTGCTGCCTTCTCATTTGATCGGTGCAGGCCCGACGGTTGCCGCTACCCTCTCAGGAACAAATGCGGCCGATCCAACACAGGTTAGTCCTGCAGCGGCTCTTGCCGCGTTGAACGCTGCTCCGTGGACGCTTGATGGCACGTTGGGGCTTTTACCTGGCGTGAATACACAGGGAGGAGTGGACTTCTTCGAGATCGACGTAAGAGACCGCCAGGGTCCTGGGGGTGACGGGATTTTCTACACGGCTGATGACACGGGACCAGATGGATTCATCTCGATCACCGATACGGACGGGGACGGTTGGGTAGATGAATGGGATGATTTCAATGGACCAGGAACAGGCCTTGTCATGATTCCGGGTACGCCAACTGGGTATGAAGCCGGAGCATTCAGCGTCTTGGTGAACAATTTCGCGCCCTACGGACTGTGGGGAGTACCGGCTACGGGTCTTGGCGGCAACACAACCCCAGCCGATGTTGCGATCCTGCCGAGCACGGCGGTTGTGGTGGCAACCGATGCTCAAGTTAAGAGTGGTTGGCAGTTCGCTGACAATTCGTTCGCTGCTCTAAATCCGAAAGTGCCGGAACCTGCTTCAATTCTCATATGGGGTTGCCTAGCTGGTTTGGGAGCCTGCCTTGGCTTCTGGCGTCGGACGAAGAATTAATCGAGCTTGTCCCGAATAACAAGTGAACCATCCCCCTGAAGCGTCAAGATAGACGTTTCAGGGGGTTTTTGTTGCGCGATTGACTGAAGTTGCTCCGATAGAGGGATAGGTTTGGCAAATCCTTCGTATATTTTTCTGTAGGTATCTCGCGCCGGCAACAAAACTTAAGCCAGGGCAGGAGCAGAATATCATGGCGTCGATTTTCCAGTTCGCTCCGATGATCGTGATGCAGCAAAGCGGTCGGCAGAAGCTACAGCGTCGGCCGGAGCCGGAGGAGGTTACAGATCAGGCGGATCATGTGGTCCAGTATGATCGGGTAATGGGCACGAAGCTGGCGATTGCGTATGCCTCGGGCTTGGAGGTGGTGCATCGGGCTCGCCCGGAAGGAATGGCCAGGGAGACGATCGATCTGGCGTGTGGGCCGGGACACTACACGTTGTGTCTTGCACGGCATCTGGGATTCGATCGCGTGGTCGGTGTCGATCTGTCGGCTCCGATGGTCGAAGTGGCCAACCAGAACGCCTCGGAACAAGGGCTCGGTGATCGGGTGACGTTTCGGGTTGGGGACGCGACGCATGTCGACGGCATGGAGACAGGCCGATTGGAACTGGCCAGCTTCACCGACGCGGCCCATCACATGCCTGACTTGGCCACGGTGACACGAGTGCTTAAGGAAATGGATCGAATGACCAAGCCCGAGGGCCTGGTCATGGTCATGGATCTTGTCCGGCTTCGCACCGAAGCGCTGACAGAGCGCTACGTCAACACGCTGGGCCACGACTACGTCCAGCGCGGTCTGCCCAGTTTCTTCAAGGACTTCCACAACTCGATGTACGCCGCGTGGACGGCCAAGGAATTGCGTCAGGCGGTTCCTCGGGACACGTCGCGCCATTGGTGCCACATCGTCCCTCGCGGCTTGCCCACGGTTCAGTTTCTCTTGGGATTGCCGGTCGGCAGACGGAAGGTCTTCGTGCGATCCGGGCTTCCATGGAAACCGGAAGCATGTCCCGTGCCGAGAGAGATGCGCGGCGAGTGGCGAATGCTGAGGATGACAATTGCCTTGGCGTCGCGCAAGCTCATTCCTCCGGGAACCGGCACCGGAGTGTGACACGGTCGCATTCGATAGTCAGACACTATCCTCGCGGCACGTTCTACGACTCCGGATTCGACTCAAACACGTCGGCTGCCGAGCGGCGGAGGGAACGAACGGGGGTGGGGGAGGCGTAGCCAAGGCGGAAGAGGAGGACACAGGTGCGGGCGGCCGTTTCGGGAACGAGTTGAGCGAGTCGGTCGATGAGCTGGCGGCTCTGGCGTTGATGCCGGGCGTTGAGCTTGCGGCCTTCGTATTGCTGGAGTTGGGCGATGAAGATCGACAGGCTGCCCAGGGGCTGAAAGGCGATCTGCTCGGCGTCTGCGGCCAGCCAGAGACGTTGGACGGCACGGCCGGTGTCCAAAAATTGACGGGTGGTGGGCTCCGGCACGGTCATCAGGCCCAGGGTCCCGCTCCGCAGCACGGTGACGGCCGATGGCACGGTCAATAGCCGGCCCAGGCCGAACCGCTGGAGCATCTGCATCCGTCGCCACGGGCGGAGCCATCTTAGGAACAGCCCTGCCCCGGGCGGAAGCTCGAGCGTGCGGAGGTCCAGCCCGTCGCGGGTCCGCTCGGCCTCTTCGGCCGTGAAACGGAACTGCCGAAAAATCTCTTCATGAAACGGTTCGTACTCGAACCGCAGCCGGTCGCTTTTGGTGATGACGCCGGCGAACGCGCGGATGCGACGTCGGTCGGAGATCCAGTCGAGCTGGACGTTGGGAAACTGGCCGGCGGCCGCCATCCGGTCGAGAGACTCGGCGGGAACGGGACGCCTTGAGTACATCTTCCGACACGTGCAGCGACTGGCCAGCCGGGTGACCAGCGGGTCGGGAGTTCCGCCCGGGCTGAAAGCGATGCTGGCCACGGGCGCGTCGGGTTTCAGATCGACGGTCGGTTCGACGGTCGGTTCAAATCCTTGTTCTCGGGCGGCCAGGCACATGTTTTCAATGGCCGCGCCCAGGCCGATCAGGTCGAACATCGAATTGACGTCCGAAGGCAAGGCCCGGCTGGGATCGAGATAGAGTTCGAGCCGCCCTTGACGCTCGACGAATCGCCAAGGCTGATTGTTGTCAGGTGAAGGAGCCAAAACGGCCGCTTCGACCAGTGATTTCAACGAGAGCGCCTGGCTGTTGCTCATGGGTTGACCGTCCGTGGGTTGAAGAGAATTGTGTCCACTTAGGCAAGTCGTGCCCTAGACCGATTGGTAGTCTATCGGATTGGCCCAATTCATTCCATTGGGAAGAGGCCCCTCCTAACCAAGCTTCACAGATGTAGTGACACCCTGCAAATAGAGGGCCACGCTCTGTCGTGGCCGTGTCCTCCAGAACGCCCGGCCACGACGGAGCGTGGCCCTCCAGATTCAGCTCGTCGACTTGGTGTCACTACTAACGTAAAGGTCAGTAGTTCGGGGGGGTGCTGAGGATTGAGAAGTATTTTGCCCGGAGGGAATTGTACTCGGCCACGTTGGGATTGGGAGTGATCGTGCGACGCGAGGGGGTCCACTGGCGGGAAATATCGTCTAGCGGGCAGGTGGCGTCCACGAGGCTGCGGGCGATCATGGCGGCGCCCAGGGCGCTGACGTCGGGCGTATCGATGCAATGGACGGGCAGTTGGGTCACGTCGGCGATGATGCGTGGCGTATGAGAGCCGGCCGCCGCGGCGCCGCACATGACCAGC
>JAFGFF010000068.1 GCA_016931075.1 Pirellulales bacterium
GCACGCTCATGGGCACTTCCTGATCGACGCTCTGTCCATCTGCTGTGGTGAAGACGAGGCGAACCGGCTCGTCGTCACTCTGTCCGCTGACGCCGGCCGAGATGACCACCTTCTGGCCGCGGAGCACGTCCGCATCGCCTGGCTGAACGTCGTCGAAGGTCACCCGGGTCGGCGCTTGGACGCTGCTAAACGGCCAGATCATCCGCGACACGGAGACGAGCGGGTTCTTCGGCGAGACGACCTGGTAGATGGCCCCGATCAAGATCAGGCCGACCAGGACGTAGCCCAACCGGATCAGGTGCGCCCGGTCGACGGCCACCTCGGGGGCGACCTGGGCCGCGTCGGCCGCTGCGCGTCGCCCGAGCGCGTCGAACACGGCCGGCGCCACGGCGGCCGGCTGGCGTCGCAGGAGCAGGAAGTTGATCAGGCTGTTCTTGAGCGTCGGTTGGCTCTGTTCGATTGTGTGGGCGACGTAGACCGGATTGATCCGCTCCAAGAAAGGCCGCAGCACGAACCGGTAGCCGTACGTGCACGCCCCGGCGATCAGAACCAGAAGGACCAGCAGTCGCAAGCCGGAGCCCAGTCCGCCGGGCACGACCCAATGGTCGACCAGGGCGGCCACGAACAGATAACCGATCACGCCGATAGTCAGCACGAGCAGACCGGTGGCCACGTCGACGCCTTGGACCTGACGGCCCGTGCGGACAATCTGCTCATCCAGAATGGCCTCAGCCCGAGCCGGCGGCCGCGTCATCGGCAACGGCGGCGGGACGGGGGGCGGGGTTTCGACAGACATGGGGGGCTCCCAGCGGTCAGCGGCCTCTGTCTCGTTCTCTATCCTCCAATTATATGACGGCCCAAGCCCCGCCGGGATTCCCAATATTGGTGGATTTTGGGGCAATTTCGCTGAAAATCGTGGTCCGCGGGGTGGTTTTTCCGGAGGGGACTGGTGCATTTTTCGGCCATCAGACTTGCCACTTGCTACTGAGGCGCAAACCGAAAACATGCACCTGTCCCCTTTGGTGGCAGCGGCGGACGCGGTTCTTCGGGCAATCCAAGGGGGCAGTCCCCGGTGTAAGGATTGCCCGGAGTTGTCACAAGAAGACGTCGGCGGTAAAGTCGACGGGATACCCGCCCACCCCTCTCTTGCGATAAAGGACCCGACCATGACCGATGCTTCTCCCGGCTCGAACTGCCCGAAGACGGCCCGATTGATGGCGGGCGTGCCGCAGAAAAACAGCGCGTTACTCTGGCGGGTGCGGTTTCTGGCCGGCGATCCGGTTGCACTGGTCGAGCTATCCGAGCCGGGTGGGGCCGTTTTAATCATCCGCGATATCGAGATGGATCGGGCACGGAAGACGGCCCGGGCCGACCGGGTGACCTGCCCGGCCGACTTCACGCCCGAGGGCGGCCTCTCCGGCGACCGCGAGACGGCCACGGCTCAGGCCACAGCCGAGTGCTTGCGTCGAGAGGGCATCCAACGGGTCGTAGCCGATCGGACGCTGCCGCTGATCTTCGCCGAGTTGGTTCGCCAGGCGGGCATCGAAGTGATCTGCGATCTGGACATGGGCGTCGGCCCGCGCCGCGCGAAGGACGAGCAAGAGATCGGCTGGCTCCGCGAGGCCCAGGCCGTCACCGAAGGCGCGATGGAGATGGCCTGCCGACAGATCGCCCGGGCCGACGTCCGCGACGACGGCGTGCTGGTCGAGAAAGGTGAAGTGCTTACGGCCGAGATCGTTCGCGCGGCGATCGACCATTGGCTCCTGGACCAGGGCTATGCTAACGTGCCGGCGATCGTGGCCGGTGGGCCCGAGGGCGCCGATTGTCATAACCTGGGTTCTGGGCCGTTACGGACGGGCCAACCAGTGATCGTCGACATCTTCCCTCGCAACCAGCAGACGCAATACTGCGGCGACTGCACCCGGACGGTCGTCCACGGCGACGTGCCGGACGAAATCGCCCGGATGCACGCGGCCGTTGTCGAGGCCAAGGCCGCGGGCATCGCCGCCGTGCGGACCGGCGTGACCGGCCAGGCGGTCCACGAGGCGACGATCGAAGTGATCCGCCGCCACGGCTACGACGTGGGCCTGCCCAAGGACGATTCGCCGGACACCTACTGCGCGATGGTCCATGGCACGGGCCACGGCGTCGGCCTGGACGTCCACGAACCTCCGCTGTTGGACATGGGCGGGCCCAAGCTGGTCCGAGGCGACGCCATCACCGTCGAGCCGGGCCTCTACTGCAAAGCCCTAGGCGGCATTCGCGTCGAAGACATGGTCATCGTCACCGACGATGGTCACCTCAATCTGAACCGCTTGCCCGAAGGGCTGGATTGGCGGTAGTCGTCTGTTGAATAGAAGACGTCGGGTGTTCTTCCCACCGTCGGCTTCATTGTGGATTCCCACATTCAACCATCCACGGCCTGTAGGGAACGCCCTCCGTGGCGTTCCTGCGTGATCTAATGCCCCAAGACTGGAACGCCACGGAGGAACGCCACGGAAGGCGTTCCCTACAAGAGTGGTCGTCGCTGGGCCACCCGCCTGTTAGGGACGTATCCGAAGATGCGGAGGGCCGGTGTGGAGGTGGTAGCGGTCGCAGCCCAGGGCGTCGGCCAGGTGGCGGACGAGGGCGGCTCGAAGGGCAGGCATCTTCGCGCGGCCACGGCGTTCGGCGGTCAACGTGCTGGAACGGGTCTCTGGGTCGGCGTCCGGGTCGACCAGCCGCAAGAGGCCCGGGTTGATCGAGACGTTGATGAAGGCCCCGTGGTAGGTGACGCCGTCGCGGACCGCGATGCCGAAGGAGACGAGCCGGCCGGTCCGACCCCAGAGGGCGTGCTCGCCCGGTCGGATTTCACATGTAAAGCCCAACTCGTCGAGCGCGGCGACCAAGGCCGCTTGGAGCCGGTCGAGATACTCGCCGGGCAGCAGTTCGTGCCACCAGAGCGGCACGATCGGATAAACGGCTAACTGGCCCGGGGCGTGGACCAGGCACCCGCCGCCCCGCTTGACCCAGCGGCGTTGCAGCCGCCCGGTCCGCAAGGGCTCGGCGTCCAGACGCAGATCGGCCGGGCTGCCGGACCGCCCGATCGTCACCAGCGGCGGATGCTCACACAAGAGCAGCCGGACTTGGCCGTCGTCCCGGGCAGCCACCTCCTCGACCAGCCGCTGCTGTAAAGCGAGGCACTGGTCGAAGTCGATCTGGCCCAACAGGTGGGTCTCGATCGAAGGCGACGCGGCAAAGGTATCCAGCGGCGAAGACATACGACAACTTGAGCCAAACGGCTTTGCAGGGTACAAGTGGAGGAACCCACTACACGGTCGAGCGGAGCATTATGCTCAAACGGCCAAACGACCGAAAGCCCAAACGCCTAGCGAACCAGAGGGTGGCACTGGCGTCTCGCCAGTGTGGGGGAAACACGGGCAAGATGCCCGTGCCACCCATTAATTCGAAAGACCAAACAACCGGCGGGCCGAAGGACCAATCCCCCCGTCGGACGGATAGCGTGAAAGGACCCGAGCCACGGGCAAGAAAGACAAGAAAAAGGCGTCCGACGCCAATCCGAACGAGAAGCTCGTCGCCCAGAACCGCAAGGCGCGACACGACTTCACCGTGCTCGACACGCTCGAATGCGGGATCGTGCTACGGGGGAGCGAGGTAAAGAGCCTGCGCGCGGGCAAGGTCTCGCTGGCCGAGTCGTACGCCCGAGTGAAGGAGGGTGAGGTCTGGCTCCTGGGCTGTGACATCGCCGAATACGTCCAGGCCAACCAGTTCAACCACGAACCCCGCCGGCCCCGCAAGCTGCTGATGCACCGCCGCGAGATCCAGCGGTTCGCCTCCCGGGCATTCCAGCAGGGCCTAACTCTTGTCCCGCTGAAGATTTATTTCAATCGCGGCCGGGCCAAGGTCCTGTTAGGAATTTGTCAGGGCCGCAAGCACCACGACAAACGCGAGGCCATGAAGAAGGCCGAAGCCAAGCGTGAAATGGCCCGGGCGATGAGGCGGAAGTAGAGGAACCCGGCTTCTGGTACGATTCCGGTTGGACAAGAGTGCCCCACCCTACGGTCGCTACGGTCCGTTCATTTGGGCCGATTCGTGCTTGCCTGTCGAGTTTGGGCGGATGTGGTCGAGGAAGGATGGAGAAGCCCCATTGTTGTTGAAACAAAGGTTACCGATCGATTTTCCAGCCGAAACCGAACTGCCGGCCGTTTGGCTGCGTAGAAAGGCCTTAACGGGGCGTTCTTGCCATTCTTTGGGCAGGCTATTGGGGGGATTCGCATCGCGATGCTACAGATACGGGACTTGAAAAAGTCGTTCACCGAGCCGGACGGCGGCGATCTGCCCATCCTGGACATCGAGGCCTTCGACCTGGCGGCCGGGGAACAGATGGCCCTGGTGGGCCGCAGCGGGTGCGGAAAGTCGACTCTGCTGCACGTGATTTCAGGCATCAGCCGGCCCGACTCGGGCAAGGTCAAGATCGGCGAGTGGGACATCACCCTCTTCACCGAGCCAGAATGCGACCGCTTCCGCGCCGAGCAGATCGGGTACGTCTTCCAGACGTTCAATCTCCTGCCCGGGTTTTCGGCCCTGGAAAACGTCCTCTTGGGAATGCGGTTCGCCGGGGGGCGGATCGATCGGGCTCGGGCCAAAGACCTGCTGGATCGGGTGGGCCTCTCGCACCGGATGACGCACAAGCCGACTCAACTCTCGGTCGGCGAACAGCAACGGGTTTCCGTCGCCCGAGGGCTGGCCAACCGGCCCAAGCTCCTGTTGGCCGACGAGCCAACGGCCAACGTCGACTCGGGCCACCAGCAACAGGTGGTCGACCTGCTGCGGGGCGTCTGCCGGGAGGAAAACGTGGGCCTGATCGTCGTCACCCACACGCCCGAGGTGGCCAACCAGTTCGAACGCATCGACAATCTCGAAGAAATCAACCGCGCGGTGGTGGTGGCATGAGTCTCTGGAAAATCGCCTGGCGAAGCATTCAACAACGGGCCGTGGCCTCGGCGCTGACGGCCTTCGCGATGGGCCTGGGCGTTGCCCTGGTCGTGGCTGTGCTGGTCATCTACGGCGTAATCGACAAGTCGTTCCGGCGCGGCTCGCAGGGCTACGACCTGATCGTCGGCGCCAAGGGCAGCTCGCTGCAACTTGTCCTGAACACGGTCTTCCATATCGGCGAGTCGCCGCAACCGATCCCCTACAGCTTCTATGAGAAGCTGAACCGGGGCGATTTCGGAACCGCGGTCGACACGGTCGTGCCGGTCTGCATGGGCCATGACTACAAAGGCGCCCCGGTCATCGCCACCATCCCCGACATGTTCGACCGGCTGCGATACCTCAACGACCAGCGGTACGAGTTCGTCGAGGGCGGGCGCAATTTCCGGATGAAAGCCCCCTTCGAGGCGGTCGTCGGCTCGATGGCCGCCCAAAAAACCGGCCTGAAAGTGGGCGATACGTTCGAGCCCACGCACGGCGGCGCGGCCGCCCAGGAACCCGACGACGGGAAAGGCCATCATCACAAGGTCAAGGTAGTGGGCATTCTGAAGCACACGGGCACGCCCAACGACCAGGCCATTTTCATGAACATCGAGGGGTTCTACCAGTTCGGCTGCCACACGGGCGGGCCGACCCGGGCCGAACAACTCCTCAACGCCAAACCCGCCCAGCCCAAGCCCGAGCCGCCTCCCAAGCCCAAGAGACAAGGCATTCTCCCCGGTTTGGCTCCGGAGCCGGCCGAAGAGCATGGCCACGAAGAACACGCCCATGCCGATCACGCGGCCGAGCACGAACATGCCGAGCACGTCCACGGCGTTCCCATGGACCAGCGTCGCGTATCGGCGATCCTGGTCTGCACGAATCAGGACGAACGGTCGCGGCTGGGAATGGCGCTGCCCGACATCATCAACAACGGCCCCGTCGCTCAGGCCGTCTTCCCCGCGAAGGAAATCCACCAGTTGTTCGAGCGGATCATCGGCAACATCCAATTAGTGCTCTTGATCCTGGCCTCGGTCGTCGTCGTCGTGGCCGGGGTGGGAATCTTGGTGAGCATCTACAACTCGATGAGCGACCGGCGTCACGAAATCGCCATCATGCGGGCGCTGGGAGCCAACCGGATGATCGTCGGCACGGTGATCCTGCTCGAAGCGATCCTGTTGTCGCTGGGCGGCGGCCTGTTCGGCGTGTTGCTGGGACATGGATTAGTTGGAATCCTGGGACCGACGATCGCCGCGCACACCGGCGTCATGGTCAGCGCCTGGCAGTTCCAGACCAACGAGCTGATGTTGATCCCGAGCCTGATTATCCTGGCCTCGATCGTCGGCTACCTGCCCGCGGCGTCCGCCTATCGGACCGACGTGGCCAAATCCCTGACGGCCGGACAATAGACCGATGAGCGAGTACGATTCGACGCCCGCCAATCCGAACGTCCAGGAAGAGACGTCGCCCTTCGCGCCGACGCCGGCGCAGCCCCATTACACGAGTCGCGCCTCGCAAGAAGCGGCCGGGTCCGGAGGACACCTCTACCGCGAGGTCAACCGGTTCGCCGTGCTGAGCCTGGTCGCCGGCATCCTGTCGGTCCTGACGTCGTTGATGTGGATCGCCGTTTTCCTGCCCCTTGCCGGGCTGGCCTTCGGGCTGATTGCCCGGCGCCAGATCGACTGGGCGCCCGGCGTGATGACCGGCCGCGGGCTGGCCATCGCTGGGATCACGTGCTCGATCGTGTTCGGCATCATGGGCGTCGGCATCAAGGTGTTCTCTTCCCGCGAAATCCCCCTCGGCTACACGACCTTGACGTTCTCCGAGCTACAGCCCAACAAAGAAGAAGGAGAACTCCTACCCAAGGGTATTTTCGAGCAGGAAGGCGAGAACGTTTATATCCGGGGATTCATGTACCCGGGCAAACGGACCATGGGCATCCAGCAGTTCGTGCTCGTGCCGACGCAGAAGCACTGTCAATTCTGCCAACTCGACCTGAAATCGACCGACATGATCAAGGTCAAGCTGGTCGGCGACTTGACGACCGACTACACAACCCTCGAAATCGGCGTCGGCGGCCGCCTGCGGATCAATCGCAGCGAAGCCGGCAAACCGTTGGGCGGCTGGCCCTACGAACTCGAGGCCGATTACCTCTATCGCTAGCCTGGCCGATTGGCCGGTTCCACGCCACCAGGGGGCGTGCGAAGTCCCCTTTCGTGAGTGGCGGCGGCCCGATATACTTGTTCAGGTGCGTCGACGAGTTCGTTCGAAGGAGCGAACCGCGCGGCCCGGTTGTTCTCTTCTCCCCGTCACGGACCACCCGTCCATGCCCAAGTTCGTCGTTCGCTACGGCACGATGCGGATTCTCGGCGTGTTCGAGGCCTCGGACAAGCAGTCGCTTGGCCGGGGGATGAAGGTCATTGCGCGGACGGACCGGGGGCTGGAGACTGGCGAGATCCTCGCCGAGGCGACGCCCGAGTGCCTTGCCCGGCTCGAAGGAGCCCCCGAGGGCCAGATTCTTCGCGAGATGACGGCCGACGACACGCGGGAGTTCAACCACATCCACGAACGGCGAGGCGAGCAACTGGCCACATGCCAGAAATGCATCGACAAGCTCGGGCTGGCCATGGAGTTGGTCGATCTTGAGCACCTTTTCGGGGGCGAGCGGATTGTGGTCTATTACCTGGCCGAGGGGCGGGTCGACTTCCGCGAACTGGTGCGGATGCTGGCGGGCGAGTTCCAGACGCGGATCGAGATGCGTCAGATCGGTGTGCGCGACGAGGCCAAGCTGC
>JAFGFF010000069.1 GCA_016931075.1 Pirellulales bacterium
GAAGTGGGTGCCTTTTTCGCCTTTGATTTTGTAGCGAGCGTCGAGGCGGCGGGCTTGGTAGTCGGTGCAGTTCGACGTGCTGGTGACTTCGCCGTACTCGCCACGGCCGGGCATCCAGGCTTCGAGGTCGTATTTGCGATAGGCCGGCCCGCCCAGGTCGCCCGTGGCCGTGTCGACCACGCGGTAGGGAATCTCCAGGGCGTCGAACAGGCGGCACTCGACGTCGCGGAGCTGTTCGAGCATGGCGTCGCTCTGCTCGGGCAGGGTGAAGGCGAACATCTCGATCTTGGTGAACTGGTGCACTCGGTAGAGCCCTCGGGTCGCGCGACCGGCCGCGCCCGCCTCGGTGCGGAAGCAGTGGCTGATGCCGCAGAACTTCATGGGCAGGTCGTCGGCGTCGACGGTCCGGCCGGCCAGCAGCCCGCCCAAGGGAATCTCGGCCGTGGCGATCAGGCTCAGGTCGGTGTTCTCGATGCTGTAGATCTGCGTCTCCGGCCCACGGGGGTTGAAGCCGGTGCCTTGCAGGATCTCGTTTCGAGCCAGGTCGGGCGTGGTCATGGGCGTAAAGCCCTCGGCCATGAGCGTGTCGACCGCGAAATGCTGCAAGGCCAACTCAAGCCGGACCGCCTCGTTCTTGAGGAAGTAAAACCCGTGGCCGGCCACGCGGGCGCCCGCCTCGAAGTCCATCAGGTCGAGCTTTTCGCCTAACTCGACGTGGTCCAGCGGCTTGAAGTCGAACTCGCGCGGCTCGGTTTTGCCCCGAGCAAGCTCCAGGTTGGCCTTGTCGTCCTCGCCAATCGGGGCGTCGGGGTGCGACATATTCGGGATCAGCGCCTGGATAGCCGCCTGTTCACTCGTCGCGGCGTCCAACTCGTCCTTCAGCCGGGCGACCTCCTCGCGCAGGCGGCGGCCTTCCTCCTTGCGGGCCTCGCGTTCTTCGTTCGTCTTGGCCTGGCCGATTGATTTCGAGACCTGGTTCGCCTGCCGGTTGAGCTCGTCGACCTGGGCCTGTTGTGTCTTGCGAGAGGACTCCAACTCAACAAATCGGGCCACGTCCGCCTGGACGCCCCGGTTACGGCAGTTTTGTTCGACGAGAGCGGCGTTTTCGACAATGAACTTGCGATCGAGCATGGCGACGTTTGAGGGGAAAGAGGACAGCGGACCGTGAATAACTTATTTGACAAGAAAATCGCATCTCCCGATAGGAGTCATTATTTGATCGCCTCGACGTCTTCGAAGAGCGCCTCGACGAACGGATCGGGTTCGAAGAGGGCCAGGTCGTCGGCCGTTTCGCCGACGCCGACGTACTTGACCGGCAGGCCGACCTGGCTGCGGATGGCCACCACGACGCCTCCCTTGGCCGTGCCGTCGAGCTTGGCCAGGATGATGCCTGTGCACTGGACGGCCTCGGTAAAATGTTTCGCCTGAGAGATGCCGTTCTGGCCGGTGGTGGCGTCGAGCACGAGGATGACTTCGTGAGGCGCTTCGGGGATCTGTTTGCCTAAGACGCGGTGGATCTTGGTCAACTGCTGCATCAGGTTCTGTTGGGTCTGGAGCCGGCCGGCCGTATCGACGATGCAGACGTCGGCGTTGATCTCCAGGGCCCGGGCGACCGCGCGATGGGCGACACTGGCCGGGTCGCCGCCTTCCGGGCCGGTGACGATCTCGGCCCCCAGGCGGTTCGCCCAGACGGTCAGTTGCTCGACGGCCGCGGCGCGGAACGTGTCGGCCGCGCCAAGCACGACTTTCTTGCCCTGCTCGTGGAACATCTGGCCCAGTTTGGCGATCGAGGTGGTCTTGCCGCAGCCGTTCACGCCGCAGACCATGATCACGGTCGGTCCGGAGTCGGCGAACCGGATCGGATCGGCCGGTTGGGCCAGCAGCTCCTTGAGCTTCTTCTTGATCGTGTCCAGTACGTCTTCCATCTCGACGACGCGGCCCCGATAGGCCGTGCGGACCTCGTCGATGATCTCCTGCCCGGCCTTCACGCCCATGTCGGAGCGGATCAACCGTTCAAACAGCCCGTCGAGGAACTCCTCGTCGACCAACTGCCCTTCGCTCTTGAACAGGTCGCGGATATCGGTCCGAAGCAGATCGTGCGTCTTCTCCAGACCCTTTTTGAATTTGTCGAAAAGGCCCATGTCGTTATGTCTTTCGGAACAGAATTCTCTAGAATGGGATGTAGGAGGCGATTCCTATCGCCGAACAGGGTGCAGCGGTGCAAGCCGAAAGGGATGCGCCCGAAACCTTCGGCGACAGGAGTCGCCTCCTACAGTTTGTGGGTTTGGCCCGTGGCGTTATGGTTCTCCTTGTTGAATCAATCGATCCAGAATCCCGTTGACGAACGAGGCCGATTGGGCCGAGCCGAAGCAGCGGGCCAGCTCGATGGCCTCGTCGATGGCGACCGTGTTGGGCGTTTCAGAGAGAAGGATCTCGAACGCTCCCAGACGTAAAACGGCCCGATCGGTCGCAGCCATTCGGTCAAGCGTCCAGTTGGCGGCCAGGTCGCTTATTTGCCGGTCCAACTCGGCCCGATTCCGCCGCACGCCGGCCACCAATTCCCGGGCGAACTCGACCAACTCGGGCTCGCGCAACTGGTCCTGGATCATCTGGTCGGCGACGGCCGGGTTGGAACCGGGGTTCATGTCGTCCTGATAGAGGACCTGGACGGCGACCTGGCGGGCTTGACGGCGAGTGGGCATCGGGAGGAGGGGAGGGATTGGGGATTGGGGATTGGGGATTGTAGGATCCGAGCGGGGCACGTGAGTGCGGTGTTATTTGGGAGCGATGTTGTCGGGGTGTTCTGTTAGCTGGGTGACTTGGTCCCTCGCTTACGCTTTTTGATGTTGCGCTGTTTTCCCTAGCGAAAACACCGTATTTCCCGAGGGATTTTGATTTCGTCCATCCCTATGGGTGCGAAACAGGGTGCCGAGTTTCGCACGAAATGTGGTTTTTCCCGGGAATAACGTAAGAAAAAAAGCGCAACATCAAAACTTACGCTTCGGGTTGCGATGGGGGATCGCGGCCCACGAATCAATAAACCACCGGCCACTGATCACTAACCACTGATCACTGGCCACTAACCACTCACCGAGGGAGTTGCTTCAATAGGCCGACCATCTCCAGGGCCGCTTCGGCGCATTCGATGCCTTTGTTTCCGATCTGGCTGTCGGGATGGTCCTTGCCGCGGGTGCCGGTCGTCTCGCCCGATGGGCCGCCCGATCGGGCAATCGCCTGCTCCAACGTGTTGCACGTCAGGACACCGAAGATCACCGGAAGGCTGTGGCGCAAGCCCGATTCCATCAGGGCCGAGCTGACCGACCGGTTGATGTGCTGGTCGTGCGTCGTTTCGCCCCGGATCACCGCGCCCAGGCAAATCACGGCGGCGTACTGCCCGGACATGGCCAGCCGGTCGGCGACCAGCGGAATCTCGAACGCCCCGGGCACCCAGGCGACGTCGATGTGATCCTCCACAACGCCGTGCTTCTGGAGCGTCTGGATGGCGCCGTCGAGCAGCCGCGAGGTGATCGATTCGTTGAACCGGGCCACGACGACCGCGAATCGGCCCTTGGCGTCGCTCGGTTTTCCTTCGTATACGTTCACGGCCGACTCACTTCAAATTCATGCCCATCAGGAACTCGGCGTTCGTCTTCGTTTTGCTCAGCCGGGTGACGAGCAGTTCCATGGCTTCGGGCGGATTCATCTCGTGCAGGACGCGGCGTAGGACGCAAACGCGGCGGTGTTCCTCGGGATCCATGAGCATTTCTTCGCGCCGAGTGCCGCTGCCGTTGATGTCGATAGCCGGCCAGATGCGGCGGTCGACCAGTTTGCGGTCCAACACGATCTCAAGATTGCCCGTGCCTTTGAACTCTTCAAAAATCACCTGGTCCATTTTGCTGCCCGTGTCGACCAGGGCCGTGCCGAGGATGGTCAGCGAGCCGCCTTCCTCGACCTTTCGGGCGGAGCCGAAGAACCGCTTGGGCCGCTGCAGGGCGTTGGCGTCGACGCCGCCGGAGAGGAGCTTGCCCGACTGGGGGCACTCCGAGTTCCACGCCCGGGCCAGCCGGGTGATCGAATCGAGGAAAATCA
>JAFGFF010000070.1 GCA_016931075.1 Pirellulales bacterium
GCACGGCCACCTGCGTCACAACGAAGGAGTGGTGCTCGCCAAACAGGCCGTCCACAGGACGATCACGCTCCGGTCCGGCGCCGCCCTGATTACCCCGGCGCCAGGACCGATCGATCGCGTGCCTCGCACGCCCGACCGAGGGCAACTCGTCCCCGGCACTCCGATCCAACGCAGGCTTCAATAAGACATCATCTCTTGAAATGTGTCTTTGGTGGAGTGCCGCTGTCGGTTTGTCCAACAGTGGCACTCTTCACTGGGAACCGAGAAGTACTCTTGTTGCCTGTTGGACATGGAGAATGCTACCCGAGTTCGAAAGAAATGCCTCTTCAACAGGCGATCAGGCCCCCTTTACCGTCTCTTGACGCCCCCGAAAGACGCCTTCTATAATCGGCTCGTGCGAGGGGGCATTCCCGCCGTTTGATGCCTGGGCGATTCATTGCTCGCACAATCGTCCCAGGTCCTTCCGAGGATAAGGAGTACTTCACGATGACTGCGCGCAAGATCTCGCGGCGCGACGTACTCAAAGGAGCCCTGGTGTCGGCGCCGTTGTTGGTGTCGGCCTCAGCGCTCGGACGACAAGGTCCCAGCCCCAGTGACCGTGTGAACGTTGGCCTGATTGGCCTTGGAGGACGCGCGCACACAATCGCCCAGGAGTCCCTGGGTATCGCCCAGATGCGGATTGTGGCCGTGTGTGATTGTTTTGCTCCTCGAATTAACCAAATCCGTCAGAAGGTTGGCAAGGACTGGAAATGGAGCGGTTATACCGACTTCCGTGAAATGATCGAGAAGGAGAAGCTTGACGGTGTAATGGTGGAAACGACGACACACGCCCGGGCTTGGGTTGCCTGTCACGCCATGGCCGCCGGGATGGACGCCTACATCGAGAAACCGATGTGCCTGAGCATCGCCGAAGGCCGCCAGATGGTCAACGTCGCGAGGAAGCACAAACGAGTGACCCAGGTGGGCACGCAACAACGTTCCATTCCCCTGAACAATTGGGCTAGCGACCTGGTCAAGAACGGGGCTATTGGCAAGGTGAAGGTTGTGCTAGCGCCGAACTTCGTTGGTCCCGTCCGGTGGACGCCGACCCCGGCCCAGGAGATGCCCAAGGGAGGAACGGGGAACTGGTGGGAAGTTTGGACCAACCAGGCCGAGATGCGGCCGTATCACAGCAACCTGCAATACGGCTGGATCCGCTTTTGGGCTTACGATGGGGGCGGACGCTGCTTCGGAGTGACCGGCTGGGGCGCTCATAGCTACGACCAGATCCAACGCGGCCTGGGCACCGACCAAACCGGCCCTGTCGAGGTCGTCCTCGAAGAGGCCGTCACCGACCAGGACTGCGGCAAGTTCGATCCCCGCAAGCCGACCGACGATGAGACGGGAGCTCGGTACTACAGCCTGGCCAAGAATGTCGTGGGCCCTCGGGCGAAAGTACGAATGAAGTACGCCGATGGAACCGAGCTTCACCTGCACCTGGATGGGGACCGCGGCCCGGGCTTGGGGTGCGTCTTCGTCGGAGAAAAGGGCAAAATCGAGATCAACCGCGACAAGGTGGCGTCGAATCCGAAAGAACTGGTCCGCTCGCCGGACAATCCGGGGCCTTTGAAAGTGCCGGAGAACCAACCGCACCTCGAAAACTGGATCCACGGGATCAAGACCCGCAAGCCCTGCACGGCGGATATCGAGATCGGCCAGCGCAGCTCGACGCTCTGCTATCTGGTCAATATTGTCCGAGAAATCGGCCTCGTCGGCGAACCTTTGCGTTGGGACCCGGTCGCCGAGCGTTTCACCAATAACGAGGACGTCAACAAGCTGCTCTCGCGAACACGTCGCCGAGGCTACGAGCTGCCAACCTAGCCGACACGGCATCCAGTTTCGAATGGGAACTCAAATATGAGCAAGACGCTGCCACTTGCCATCGTCGCCGTACTTCTGATCGGTACTTGCGAGAGCAACTCCATGGCCGGTGAGGACGAAGCGGGGTTCGTCTCGATGTTCAACGGGAAAGACCTCACCGGGTGGGAGGGAAAGCCCGGTGGCTGGCAGGTCGAGGAAGGGACCATCACGGGTGAAAGTACGCCCGAGAAACCCTGCAAGAGATCGCACTACCTCATCTGGAAAGGAGGCCAACCACAAGACTTCATTCTGCGAGTGCGGGTGAAGCTGTCCGGCGGGAACTCGGGCATCCAATTCCGCAGCCAGAGACGGCCCTTTTTCGATACCGATGGCTACCAGGCCGACCTGGACGCCGAAAACACGTGGTCCGGTTGCGTATATCAACACAAACGCGGTGCAGTGGTCAAACGCGGTCGGCGGGCAACCATCGCGGAGGACGGGACTCGAAAGGAAGACGAGTTCGCATCGTTCGATGACCTGGCCACGAAGATCAAGAAGGACGACTGGAACGATTACGAAGTCACGGCGAAGGGAACACGAATCACGCTACGAATCAACGGCCACCTGATGTGCGAGGTGGACGACCGGGATGTAAAGTTCTCGCGTGAAAAGGGGATTATCGCTCTGCAGATGCACCAAGGCCCTCCGATGAAGGTGCAATTCAAGAACCTGCGGATCCGGGTGCTTAAGTAGATCGGCGCATTGCGGCTTCACCAACTGTTCAAACTAACCACCACTCGGCGATTGCTAAACAAATCCCACTTGATCCCCATTTGCATTGACCACACATCTTGCCCATATTCACAGCGATTTGGGGTAAAAGGCAGCTCTTCCCAGGGAAAATCGCCATTTCCTAAGCTTCTTAGCCATCTCAGAGCTATGGCGGCCTTTTCATGAAAATGTTCATATATACATGCTCTTGGTGGGAATCACCGCCGCACGATGGTGTGCCAGCAAGCAAGCGACTACAATGGGGGTTTGGTTCGTCTTTGGAGCACCGCAACCAATATCTCACTAACCTTGCCATGCCGACGCCCGAGCCCCTGCCTGACCTGCAACTCGCTTTCAAACCCGACGCGACCGACGCCCAGAACCGGCTAAGAGCCTATTGGCAGGGAGAGCTTGTCGATCGGGCTTGCATCAGCATTCGAGCGCCGAAGGACGGGGTGACGCCCACGTTCCGGTCGCTCATCGTGGCCGAGGATTTCAATTTTTCTGCGGCGATCGATCTGTTTGAGTCCTGGGCCGACCAGTTCTTCTTCGGCGGCGAGACGATGCCCGCCTTGATGCCCAACTATGGCCCTGACCAGTGGGCCGGTTTCCTCGGCGTGCCCATGACGCTGGATCCGGAGAAGGACACCTCGTGGGTCGAGCCGCCGCCGGGCGACTGGGACGCGCTGCCGGAACTGAAAATCGATTCGGCCAATCGCTGGTGGAAGGCAATCGTCGAACTGACGAACCTGGCCGCCCAGCGGTGCAAAGGCCGGTTCCTGCTGAGCACGATCGACACGCACTCGAATCTGGACTGCCTTTCCGCCCTGCGAGGGCCCGGCCAGCTCTGCATGGACCTGATCGAGCGACCCGAGGCCGTGCTGCATGCCCTGAAGCAGATCGACGCCCTGTTCGATCCGGTATACAAGACGGTCTTCGACGCGGGCCGTATGGCCGAGTTCGGCAGTACGTCCTGGCTCGACATGTGGAGTGAAGGGCGCACGCAGGCCGTCCAGTGCGATTTCTGCTGCATGATCTCGCCCGAGCATTTCCGGCAGTTCGCCCTGCCGTCGCTCGAATACGAGATTGGGTATCTCGATTATGCCGTATACCACATGGACGGCCCGGGCCAGATCCGCCACCTGGAGGACCTCCTGGCGATTCCCAATCTACACACCATTCAATGGATCCCCGGCGCTGGCCAGCCCACTGCCCCGGGATGGCTCGACTTGCTAAAACGCATTCAAGAGGCGGGCAAGAGCATCCAGATCATCGTCACGATTGACGAGTTGAAAACCCTCTATTCGGAACTTCCGCCGGCCCAAACGTACTATTGGGTCCTGGACTGTCCCAACGAAACCGAAGCGCGCCGCCTGCTCGATTGGATGGTGCGGCACACGTGATATGATGTGATCAAAAAACGCCCGACTGTTCCTGGACAACACAAAACCGCACACTCTTCGCACTCACCAACATAACGAGGAATCAACACATCATGAGTCTCGACGGACGCGAGCTGCGCCTGCAGCGTTTGATGGGAGATGGTCACGCCGTGATCATCGCGATCGACCACGGCTTGTTCGACGGTCCAATCACCGGCATGGAGGATCTACCGGCCACCGCGGCCAAGATCAACCCGGTGGTGGACGCGGTGCTCCTGGCCCCGGGCATGATCCGCCACTGCGGCAGCATCTTTGCCGGAACGAAGCGTCCGCTGGCCGTGACGCGGCTGAACTGGAACACGGTCTACTGCTTTCACTTGGCCTACACCGGCGCCAAAAGCGTTTATTCCTACGACCCGGTCGAGGCCCTGCGCGAAGGAATGGACATTGCACTGGTTTCGTTGACCCTGCAGACCGGCGACGAGCAGCGAGACGCGCACAACGTCGAGGTCTTCTCCAAACTGACCAACACCTGCCACGCCCTAGGCATTCCAGTCATCGGCGAGTATTTTCCGACGGGACACGCCCAGATGACGCCCGAGCAATTGCACGCCGACGTCCTGATTGGCAGCCGGGTCGTCGCCGAGCTGGGAGCCGACGCGATCAAGACGTTCCACACCAGCGATTTCGCGGCCGTGACGTCAACGTGCCCCGTGCCCGTGTTGGGGCTGGGCGCCGAGAAGCTGCCGACCCAGCGCGACGCGCTTCGTCTGGCCCAACGCGAGGTGGAAGCCGGTGCGGGGGGGGTCGTCTTTGGCCGAAACGCGATTCAGGTGTCTGATCCGGCCGCCTTCCAAGCGGCCCTGTGCGAAGTGGTCAAAAACGGCCGCTCCGCGGACGACGTCTGCCGCGACCGGCGGCTTGACTAGCGTCTCTGGGCAACCGATGATGGCAGGTGGGAACTATTTGCCGAGTAGAGAGTACAGTCGACATGGGCGAGAACCTCTTGAAACCGCGTATCGGCGTCCTCGCATTGACGCTGGAACTGTATGAGCAACTGGCCCCGAGCTTGCGGCCGCGGCGCGAGCAGTGGCTGCGGGAGGAGGTGCTGCCGGCGTTGGCAACCATCGCTGCCGACGTGCGGTTCTCCGAGGCGGACTTTCGCCGCGAGGATATCGACGCGACCGTGGCCCGGTTCGACGCGGACGAGTGCGACGCGATCGTGGTGATCTGCTTGTCCTATTCGCCAAGCCAGATTGCGCTGCCCGCACTGAAAAGAACACGCCTGCCGATCGTGCTCTGGAACGTGCAAGAGCTTCTGGCCGTTGATGAGTCCTACGACGGAGAACGGTTGACGCACAACCATGGCGTCCACGGCACGCAGGACCTGGCCAACGTGCTGCTCCGGGCTGGCGTGCCGTTTCACTACGTCACGTCGCACCTGAGCGATCCCAACGCCCTGGCCGAGCTGGAGACGTTCTTCACCGCGTCGGCGGCCGTGGCCGGACTGCGGCGGTGCCGGCTTGGGCTGCTGGGCTATCCGTTCCCAGACATGGGCGATTTCGCCGTCGACACGACCCACCTGATCGCCACCCTGGGCTGCTCCTGCGAAACGCTCTCGCTCGAAGAATATCACCAACGGGCCGAGGCCGCCTCGCCGGCGGACGTGAAGCGGCTCGCCGACGAGTATCGCAACGCCTACGACGTGGCCAAGGACGTGACGGAAGACGACCTCGCCCTGACCGCCCGGGCGGAAATTTCGCTCCGTTCGATCGTCACCGAGCGACGTCTCGACGGGCTGAGCTTCCAATTCCTCGCCTTCGGCCAGGACGAACGGACCGAAACGCTGCCCTTCGTGGCCATCAGCCGGATGATGAGCGAGGGCGTCGGATTCGCAGGCGAGGGGGATGTCGTCGGTGCGGCGGGCACCTGGTTTTTGAACCGGCTCTGTCCTCCGGCCAGCTTCAGTGAGATTTTCACGATCGACTTCGCCGGCAACGGCGTCCTGCTGAGTCACATGGGCGAGGCAAACGTGGCCATGGCCCGCAAGGACCGCAAGATGCGGCTCGTCGCACGTCCGACGCCGATCACGCGAACCCGAGGGCGGCAGCTTTCGCTCGTCAACGCGTTCGAACCCGGTCCGGCGACCCTCTGCGCGTTGGCCTTGGGCCCCGGGCACCGTTGGCGACTGGTGGCCAGCCAGGTCGACATCCAAGACTTCGGGCCGCTGCCAACGCTGCCCACACCGCACAGCAAGATTACGACTCGCGACGACGTGCGGCAGTGGTTGACCCGCTACGCTCTGGCCGGCGGGCCGCACCACAACGCGATCTGTTTCGGCGACGCCCGGCCGCAATTGAGGATGGCCGCCAGCCTGCTCGACGCGGACTACTGCGAGGTGTAGCCGATGTTTCTCGGTTTCGACTTGGGCACGACCAACGTGAAGGCCATCGTCGTCGACGACCAGGGTCGGATCGTGGCGTCCGGCTCCGCGCCGGTCGCGCGGTTTTGCACGCCCGACGGCGGCGTCGAGCAGGACATCGAACAAATCTGGGACGCCACCCAATCAGCCATCCGCCAAACGGTTGAGGCGATAGACGCCGGGCAAATCCAGGCCGTCGGCGTGTCGAGCCAGGGCGGAGCCGTGCAGTTGCTCGACGGGAACGACCGGCCACAAGGACGAGTAATCAGTTGGCTGGATGGCCGAGGCCGGCCTTACGACGCGGCCCTGACCGGCGAGCTGGGCCCCGAGTTCTTCGCCCGCCGGGTGGGCCACGGCGCGAGCGGTCTGACGATCGGCCAGGTCCTTCGCCTCCGACAGGAAGCCCCCGAGCGGCTCGAATGGCCCAACCGGATCGGCTACGTCGGCGACGTGATCGTCGGCCGGCTCTGCGGCCACCGGGCACACGACGCCACCTCGCTGGGCATCGCCATGCTCTACAACCCGTGGCTGGACGCGCCCGATCCCGATGTGATGAACCGTCTGGGGCTTCGCGACGAACAACTGCCATGTTTGACGCCGGCGACCACGGCGGCCGGCACGCTTCAGCCAGCCGCGGCCCAGGCGACCGGACTGCCGCAGGGCATCCCCGTCTCGCCGGCCGTTCACGACCAGTACGCCGCCTCGCTCGGAGCCGGCTCGGTCGAACAAGGGGACGTCAATTTCGGCGCCGGCACGGCCTGGGTGCTCCTGGCCAACGCCGGCGAGCTGGCTCCCCCGGTGACCGACAACGCATTCGTCTGCCGGCACCCCGTCGCCGGGCTTTTTGGCCAGATGCTCTCGATGACCAACGGCGGTTCAGCCATCGACTGGGCACGAAACCTGCTCGGCGGGTGTCTCTCCATCGACGAGGCTCTCGAGGCTACGCCGCCAGGGGCCGAGGGGCTCTGCTTCTGGCCGTTTCTGTCCAATGGGCCGCGGGTTCGTGGTTCCAATCACAGCAGCTCCGACAAGTTGAAGGGTCGCCTCTCGGGCGTTACGTTGGCCCACGGACCGGCCCACGTCCTCCGCGCGATCGTCGAAGGGCTGGCTTGCGAATTGCTCCGGCATGTCCGGCTTCTCACCAGTGCCGGCGTCGGCGTCCA
>JAFGFF010000071.1 GCA_016931075.1 Pirellulales bacterium
AATCATCACTCGGGTGCCATGGGCGGCTTGTCCGCCCTTGCCGTGCGGGCCACAAGGGCGGACAAGCCGCCCATGGCACCCGATCATTAGTAATGCGGCATTCAATAGGGGAGGAGGGTGAAATGGGAAAATCGCAACGCGTTCGACTTCGAGATCTGCGCGATATCTACATGCTCGTGGGCGAATGCCGCGAAGTCGGCGGCGATCCGTATGCGTGGAATCAGCGGATGCTCGAAGGGTTAGGCAAAATCCTGGGAGCGCGTGTGGGCATCTCCGCCATGACCGCCAACGATTTCTTGAGCGGTCAATTCGGTGAACTGCTGGGGATCGTCGACTACGGCTGGGGCGACGCGGCCGACAGGCAGGGTTTTCTGGAATACTCGCTCTCATCACAACACCGGACGGACCCGACGGTCTTGGCCATGTTCCCGTTGCCCACGACGCTCAACGCCCGCAGACGAGAGGAACTACTTCCCGACGCCCAGTGGTATCGCACGCCGCACTTCAATGAATTCTACCGGAGAAGCCATGTTGATCGTGGGCTGTTCGCGTGTACCTATCCACCTGCGGACTCGGGCATAGCACTCCATTACGTCAATGTATTTCGCGGCGAAGGCGAGCGACCGTTTTCCGTTCAGCAACGACGCATGCTTTGGTTATTTATCCGGGAGATCCGGCTCCTGTTGGGTAAAGGACTAGCCATCTTCGGGCATTCTCCCGGACAACTGAGCCCACGCCTGCAACAGGTGCTGGCATTGTTGCTCGACGGCGATAGCGAGAAACAGATCGCCCGGGCGTTGGGACTGAGCCCTCACACGGTGCATACGCACGTCAAGCGGCTCCACCGCTATTTTCAGGTGGCATCGCGCGGTGAATTGCTCGCGCGCTGCCGGAATTGGCAGTCGTCAGGCATGTCGGATGACGATCGCAATGCGCCGAATCAATGATCGGCGTCGACGCGCACCACCAACTTCGCCGTGGCCGGTTCGCCTCGTTTGTTGTCGCGAGTGACGCGGACGACGTAGACGCCCGGCTTGGCATAGCGGTGAGTCGTCACGCCGTAGCCGTGCGGGGCGTGGTAGTCCTTGTTGCCGTCCGATTGGGTCGTGACCGTCGGGCTGCCGTCGCCGAAGTCCCACGTTTCTTGCCCTTCTTTCGGGCTGACGAAGAATGAACGGACTTTGAACGTGATCTCGTCGCCAGGGTGAATGTCCAGCGAGGGCCAATACGTGGCATGGATCCGGGGCGGACGCTTCTTGACGTTCTTCGGGTCCTGGACGTAGACGGATGCGAAATCGTAGTCGACCCGGCCGGCCGCATCGGTCACCTTGAGCGTCTCGCTATAGGTGCCCGGCTTCGAGTAACGCCGCTGGGCAGTCAAGCCCTCGGCTTTGGTGCCATCGTCGAACTGCCACTCGTATCGAAGGCTCTCGGGACCTTTCTCGCCGTAGGAACGGCTGCCGTCGAGCGTAGCAAGCTGGTCCACCCAGGCGGTCTGATGCGGTCGGGCGACGGCTACCAGAGGCGTCTTGTGCGCCGCTTGATAGACTTGCCAGAAGTAGGCGTAGGCGTTCTCCACGCCGTAGCGTCCGCTGGGCTGCGGCTTGCAGATGTCGATGTGCAGATGGGACCAACCGCCGCTGGCCCCTTTCTTGCCTATGATGCCGAGTTTCTGGCCCTGTTTGACGTGCTCGCCGAGCTTGACGCCTGGGTCGATCGAGTCGAAATGGCTGTAGCGGTAGATCCAGCCCCGGTCGTCGCGGAGATAGACGACGTCGGCGCGAGGTTTGAAAATCTCCGGATAGGGGCCCTTGCCCAGTTTTTTGTTGGCCACCGAAACAACCAGCCCGTCGGTCACGGCGTGCACCGGCACGACCTGATCGCACCCGCCGAAGTCAAGCCCGTAGTGGTAGTAGAACCTCTTGTTGTACGGCTCTTCGTTGTCGGCGATTTCGTTGGCCATCTGGGTGCGGCCGACGAACCAGCGTTGTTCGACCGGATAGGCGAACGAGCCGGGCCGGATCCAGGGCGAGCCTTTGGGCCAAAGCCGCAGCCGGGCGTCGGCCTCCAGCGCCCAGGGGTTCTTTTGATGCCCGGGGTGTTTTGGTTGGACGAATCCCTTCACGATCGGGCAGTCGATCTGCACGCCGCCCACTTCCCGAGGCAGGTCGTACATCGAGCACGGAATCGTCGCCTTCTGGCCGTTGACTTCGACCTTCACCCTTGCGCCCCGCATTGCATGACGCACTGGATCGCGGATCTCCTCGACGTCGATCAGCTTCACGGCGGCCTTGGAGCCGTCGTGCAACGCGACCGTCTTCTCCTCGCCCCGGTTCAACTCCACGGCACGGACCAAACAGTCGACCGTGGTCTTGGGCTTGTCCTCAGCGACACCCAGCGACACGGGCAGAAGGAGTATTCCAACGGCAAGCAGTGATTGCATGGCAATTGTCCTGTCTAACTTTAAGAAAGATAGGTCTCACGCAAAGGCGCAAAGACGCCAAGGGAAGGAGAGAGTGGTCATATTGACCGGCAGGAACGACATGTATGATGTAAATGATTTTTTATCCATTCATACGCCCAATCACGTTATTATTTTAGGTTCTTTGCGTCTTCGCGCCTTTGCGTGAGCCCTTCGGAAACGTCCTGACGATTACCTTTCATTCTACCATTTGAGGCAATCGATCCCCGAGTGAAAAAACCATGCGAGCCGCGGGCATGACCTAAGGAAGTAAAAGGTAGGCAGTATTGGTAGGAAACGGCCAAGCCGGGCATCGGGACTCTATCTGTTCCGGTTCCGCGGGAGTGATGCCCGGAACACAGTAAAGTCACTCTTTGATTCAAGTATCAGCCTACCATCTTCACGTTCCTTCCGCCATGCTCGGGCCCCGGTCATGGCCGTAACCCCAGACAGTAGCCCCTGTTCGAGCGGGCGGCGAATCCAGCCCTCGCGGCAACGCGGCGGAAAAGGTGCCTGGCACCTTTTCCTCGGGCGGACCATTGGGTCTGGCGATTCGTTTCGCTCACCTGGACAGAACGGCGGCGATGACTGCAAACGGTGGACCTGACGTCATAATCCCAAATAGGACTCCTTTTGTTCCAAATTAGCTCACTCGGCATGGATAGAATCGCCGCATGAAACGAGCCAAACAAGGCACGGTACATTTCTCGTCACGCTATCTCGGTTTTTTCGCAAATCTGCTTGATCGCACATCGCCGTGCAGTTGCCATCGCCGAACGCCATAGACTAAAATACTCACGACCCTGCCAAGCGGTCACATGATCAACGCGTCCAATGGCTATTTGCTTTGTGGAACCCGCCTCTAAACCCACCTTTGTTCCTTCCCAGAAAACCGCTCCCGTTCCCTTTTGCCCTGGAGAGAATTGGATGATGTCTTACGCACGCCGATGGTTGGCCTTTGCCGCCCTGATTTTGCCGCTTCTCATCGTATGCACGATCTCGGCCGAGGAGTTACGCTATCCGCAGCCCGCGCCGGAGCCGGCGCCGCTGCCGACCGGGAACAACATGCAGCAGAACCAGATGTTCGACCTGACCCGATCGCAGGACTACTCGGTCGCCCGGGCGAGTTCCTACCAGACTGAGGGCGGGCCACGCGATAATTTCTATCTTCCGACCGACGGCAGTGAAGTCACCCTGGCCGACATCAAAGGGCCCGGGGCCATCACGCACCTCTGGACGACCCAGCGGATCAGCGGGCGGGACCTGATCCTCCGGTTCTATTGGGAAGGCAATAAACATCCGAGTATCGAGGCGCCGATCGGCGATTTCTTCGGCGTCGCGATGGGCAAGGACGCCCTGATGCAAAGCCTTCCGATCCAAGACACGTCCGACGGCAAGTCGCGCAATTGCTGGTGGAACATGCCGTTCAACAAGTCGGCCAAGGTGACGGTCGCCGCCGTGTCATCGCTCAAGGAGCGTGTCAAGCAGGACAAGGTCACGCTCTACTTCTATATCGACTACCGGAAGTACCCCAAGCCGATCGAGGACATCCACTACTTCCACGGCCGGTTCATCGAGACCGATCCTCCGGTCCGCGGCAAACCGGTCACGCTGTGCGAGGCCGAAGGCGACGGGCATTTCGTCGGCGTGGTGCTCGGGGCCCGAAACCGCGTTCCCGGCTGGTTCGGCGAGGGGGACGACATCTTCACCGTCGACGGCAAGGTCGCCATGATCGGCACCGGCACGGAAGACTACTTCTGCAACGCCTGGGGCTTCAAAAAGACGTTCAGCACGCTCTACTACGGGGCGCCCGTCATGGAGGGTTATCGGCCCGGGCATTGCACCAGCGCCTACCGGTTCCATATCCTCGATCCGGTCCCGTTCCGCAAGACGTTCAAGTTGGAAATCGAGCACTGGCCCTGGATCAGCCCGGTGCCGAACTCGGGCCGCGACTACTATTCGAGCCTGGGGTTCTGGTACCAGAAGACGGTCCACAAGCCTTGGCCCCGGGTGAAGGACTTCATCTCCAACGGGCCCTGGGACCCCGAAAAGGGCCGCTGGCACACGCCTGGCGCGGTCGAGGCCGAGAGCCTCAAGGTTCTTTCTTTCCAGAGCAAAATGGAAGGCAACCCACGCCCTCAAGTCCGGCACGTCAAACCGAACCTCAGCGGCGACAACATGCTCGTCTTCGACACGGGCGGCGACGGGCAGTTCACCCTGGCCATGCCCTCAAAGAAAGAAGGCCCGCACACGGTCAACATCTACTACCCCCGCGCGCCCGAGTTCGGCATCGTCCAACTCCTCGTCAACGGCAAGCCCGTCGGCAAACCGGTCGACACCTACCTCCACCGCAACGACCTGGTCCGCCCCCTCTGGCCGCCGAAGAAGTACACCTTCAAAGGCGTACCGTTAAAGGAGGGCGACAACGAGTTCACCTTCTCCGTGAAGACCAAGAACCGGCGCGCCACCGGCTATCAGATCGGACTCGACTGCATCGGGGTGGAGGCGGAGTGAGGTGAAGGAGGGGGCTCACGCAAAGGCGCAGAGGCGCTAAGGAAGGGAGGATTCGGTGGGAATGTGGCTAATTGGATTCGTTTCGTGACGTGATGACAGGTATTTCTGTTGTTAATGAAGCGTTGTCCACTCAGCCACCCAATCTCGCTGGGTGTTGGTATCGGGAACCGGGAACCCGCGCGCTTTCGTGATGGATTCCCAGGCGGCTTCGATATCATGGCCAAGGGAGACCAGAACACACGCGGCGATCAAGGACGATCGGCCGATGCCCATGCGGCAATGGATACCGACGCCTTGCCCCTTATGAAGTATTTCGACCAGCCGGCTCACCAAGATGCTAACTTGCCCAGGCGAGTCGGGCACGCCACGATCGGAAATAGGAAAACGCAAGAATTTAATGCCCATGGCCTCACAAGACGAGCCCTCTTCTTGTAACTCAAATTCTTCGATCTCGGAGTTCTCCAACAAAGACACCACGACATCGATCCCCGATCTCCTCCACGACACAATCTCCTCTATCAACCAATCGCCCCCACGAGGCCGCGGCATAATCGCCAGCCTCGCGCCAGGCGTCTCAGCGATGAAATAGACCTCCGCCTTCATGCGACTCGCTTATCCTTAAACAAACACCATTTCTTTCCTCTCTTCCTTTGCGCCTTTGTGTGAGTCCTCTTCCCGGTTCCCTTCTCCCGGATTCACGACTCCTTCAGCCCGTTCACGACTCGGCTAATTCCGTTCTTGATCATTTCCTCGCCGAAGTTGATCAACAACCCTAGCCGTTTATCGGCCAGGCGGAGATAGGTCAGGAGTTGTTTCTTATGAACAGGCGCGACTTTCTCGACTGATTTGAGTTCCACGATCAGGGTATCTTCCACGACAAGATCCGCCCGGAACGCCTCGTCGAACGAAAGCCCGTCGTATTGGATGGGAATCGGCACTTGCCTAGCAACGGCCAGCCCACGTTTTGTCAGTTCGTGGGCAAGCACTACTTCATACACGCTCTCCAACAATCCCGGCCCGAGACCCGTATGCACCCGATATGCCGTATCAACGACCACGGTCGCTATCTCGTTCTCAGTCATCTGTCTGCCTCTCATGAATGGACGATGTTAGCCAATATCTCACGCAAAGGCGCTAAGGCGCAAAGTATAAACAATACTATGCCAACGCTGCGATCACCCATCTTTCCTCTCTTCCTTTGCGTCTTTGCGCCTTTGCGTGAGCCTTTTTCCCACCCAACGTCCCTACCGCCTCTTCCAATCCACACCCGACAGCGACGCCAGCGCCAGTTGCAGCGCGTGCGTACCGTCGCGGGAGTGGCCTTGGGCGGCCAGGGCCAGGTAGAGTTGGTGGGCCAGGGCCAGCCCCGGCATCGAGAGGCCCATCCGCTTGGATTCTTCCAGGGCGATGCCCATGTCTTTGATGAAGTGTTCGACGAAGAAGCCGGGCTCGAAGTTGTTATCGAGGATGCGCGGGCCGAGGTTGGCCAGCGACCAACTGCCCGCCGCGCCCGAGCCGACCGATTGAAGCATGGCGGCCGGGTCGAGGCCTGCTTTATAGCCGTATAAAAGCGCCTCGCAAACGCCGATCATGTTCGTGGCGATGAGGATCTGGTTGACCATTTTGGTGTGCTGGCCGGCGCCGGGCCCGCCCTGGTGGACGATCGTCTTGCCCATGGCGTGCCAGCAGGGATCGAGTGCTTTGACTACGTTGGCGTCGCCGCCGATCATGATCGACAGTCGGGCCTCCCGGGCGCCGACGTCGCCACCGGAGACGGGAGCGTCGATAGCGAAGACTTCCTGCTGCGCGGCCAGTCGGGCGATCTCGATCGCCAGAGAGGGCTCACTCGTGGTCATGTCGACGATCACCGCACCCGGCTGGCACCCGGCCAGGGCTCCGTGTGGGCCGAGGATCACCTCGCGGACGTCGCTCGGGTAGCCGACCATGGTGAAAACGACGTCGGCCTGTCGGGCGACGGCCTTCGGGCTGTCGGCCCAACCGGCCCCGCGGTCGAGAAGCGGTTGGGCTTTCGCCCGAGTGCGGCTGAACACGGTCATTTCGAACCCGGCGTCCATCAGGTGGCCCGCCATGCTGGCCCCCATCACGCCGGTCCCAATCCATCCAAGCCGGGTCTTGCCCGGTGCTACTTCTTGAAATCCTGTCACGGTATTCTCCAATCGCTGAGTCGGACGAGTGTCGCCCTGGAAAGAAACGCCCGGGCAAGTGCACGGCGGGCGAGGTATTCATGGCAGAAGTCGTGTCCCGGCACACGTGGCGGGGCACGGCCACGTCAGAGAATCAGCATAGCCGACCCCATGCCCGTCGACAAGTCAGCCGTGAACGATAGCACACCGGGTAGCCCCGATAGCTGTGCTATCGGGGTCGCGGAGCGACAAGAGGAGGAGGGGAATCTTATCCCTATCGGTCAGTCTCTACCGACAAGAAGAGACTTGATGGATCACGGCTTGCCCTTCATGCTTCCATGTCGCTCGACGCTTCTTGGGCCTGCCGGCCCCCGGATAGCGGAGCTATCCGGGCCACCCCGGAAGCAACATGCCAAAAGTCTCAGACGCTGAACAAGCTGGCGTTCTCTTCGAGCGCCTTGTCCAGATCGGCCAGCAGCGGGCGGATGTCGTTCTTGGTCAACGACAGCCCGGCGAAGGTGGGCGCGGAGAAAACGACCAGGTTGGGACCGATCGACGTGATCCCCTTGACCGAGCAGATCAGGTTGGCCACTTCGACACACCGCAGCAGATTGATATCGCGTCCGCGGTAGTTGCTCGACATATGGTGATAGCGGATGGCCGCCTTAATACCGTCGGGGAAACCCCAGACTTGGGCGAGCCGCTCGCCGAGCGTCGTATGGTCGAATCCCAGAGCCGCGCGTTCCGAGACGGGCAGCGGTTTGTCCTCGCGCAACGACAGAATCATCCGCCGGAACGACTCGTGGACCTGTTGGTCTTCGATAATGATCCCGATGTCGTGTAACAGCCCGGCGAGGAAGACGTCCTCTGCCTCCGGAATTCTCAGGCGTTGGGCGACCATCCGACCGCAGATGCCGACGGCCACGAGGTGGCGCCACAGGTTCTTGCGGTCGTAAGGCCCAATCCGCTCGTTCATCTTGAACAGCTCGCTCACGCTGGCCGTCATCGCCAGGTTGCGGATCTGCTTGACGCCCAGATAAGCGATCGCCTGCTGCAGGTTCGTGATCTTCTGTCGGACGCCGGACGCCGAGGAATTGACGTAGCGCAACACACGAGCGCTCAGCGACGTGTCGCTCTCCATCGCCTCGGTCAGATCGAGGGCCCCGGAATCCGGGTCGTTAGCGATCTGCATCACTCGAATCGCCACGGCAGGCAACGTTGAGAGCTCTTCCATCTTCCGGACGATTCCGTCCTCGGCCGAGCCGCTGTCCCGTGTGTACCCCTTGAGTCCTGACATGGTGTTCTCCGAACGGGCATACAACCCGATCCTCCACCGGGCCGAATACGTCACGGCCCCTTTTCCAATATCCGGCAAGGACTGGTCGGTTTCTAGCGTAAGCGCCAGGACCGTCCAAGTAAGATATAGGTTATTTTTCCTGTCGTGCGCGGGAACTTCCGGCTCGGAAGGTGGGGGCCAAACGGCGTAACCGGTCCAGGTTGAACAACCGGCCGGACACCGCCGCAACAATCCGCACGACACGAATCACTCGCCTGGAGCGTCGACGACCACGACCCGCAGGTCGCAGACGTTCGTGTGCGTGGGGCCCGTCTTGATCAGCGCGCCGAGCGGTTCGAAAAAATGGTAGGCATCGTTTCGGGCAAGATAGTCGGCCGGGTCGAGCGCCCGACGGATCGAGTCTTCGAGGATCTTCGCGTCGAGGACGGCGCCGGCCGCGTCGGTCGGTCCGTCTTCGCCGTCGGTTCCGCCGGAGAGGATCGCGATGCCGTTGGCGCCGTCGGCCGCCAGTTGGGTAAGCGCCGCCAGGACAAGCTGTTGATTCCGCCCACCGCGTCCGCGCCGCGACCGCTCGACCAGCCGGACGGTCGGCTCGCCGCCGCTGATCAGGCAATTGGGCCCCGACCCGCCGCGCATCGACAGGGCCATCTCGGCCAGGTGCTGGCCGACGTGTTCAGCCGGTCCTTCTGGCTCGGGGGCCGAATGCATGGCGTGCCGGTAGCCCAGCCGCTCGGCCTCCATCCCGGCCGCGTCGACCGCCGTGGCGTTGTTGCCGATGATCAGGTTCGTCACGCGGCATTTCGGCTCACGCGGCTCGACATGCTTCTTGCGGTGAAGGAAGTCGAGTACGGCCGGTGGAATGGACGAGGTCGAAGCGCCGCCGTTCTTTGTGTCGAACTTGCTGAGCACGGCCAGGGCCTCGTCGGGCGTCGACCGGTCGGACACGGTCGGGCCCGAGGCGATCATGTCCAGCGGATCGCCCGGCACGTCGGAGATGATCAGCGTCACCAGCCGCCCTGCTCGACACGCTCGGGCGAGGCCCCCGCCCTTAAGCCGGCTGAGCTGCTTGCGGACCGTGTTGAGCTGTTCGATATTGGCTCCCGCCGCGCTGAGCCATTGGGTAACAGCCAGCTTGTCTTGCAGGGTGATCTGTTCGACTGGCGCCGGCAATAGGGCCGAGCCGCCGCCCGAGATCAAACACAGACACAAGTCGTCCTGCCCGAGCGATTCGAGCATCTGAACGATTTCGCCGGCCCCGATCGCCCCGGCGGCCGTCGGTTCGTTCACGCCAGCCGGTCGGGCGCCGTGCAGCCAGATGTGCTCCAACGGCCGGACACAGTCGTCGGGCACATTGACCCAGCCGGCCAGCTTTTTGGCCTGCATCAACTCGGGCCCAAGCACCTGCTCGACCGCCGCGGCCATCCCAGCGCCTGCCTTGCCCGTCCCAACGACGGCGATCCGCTGGACCGCGTCCAAGTCGATCGATTCGTCGCCGACCAGGAGTGTCCCGCCTTCGACACGCATCGCCTCGCGCACGAGCCGCCCGGAATCGACGGCCGCCACGCCGGCCCTCCAGATCCGCATCGCATCGGCCCGCAGTTGTTGGGACGCTCGCATGGCGATTCACTCCAGGAAGGACGGCCAGTTAAATCACGTCCACCCCGCGATGCCCATTCTACCCCGCCTCCGCAGGTCTACAAGCCCGACCCTGTCAACAGCCAACCGGCCGTGCGGTATAATTCTCCGGTAGAGTCTTCAAACCCATGACCACCGACCATGCCCTCCGATCCTTCACCCGAACGATCCTCGCTCGCGGCCGAGAAGGTCAAGGCCTTCCCGCATACGCCGGGCGTCTATCTGATGAAGGACGAGGCGGGGCGGGTGATTTACGTGGGCAAGGCGAAGGACCTGCGCAGTCGGGCGGGCAGCTACTTCCTCAAGGCGGCGGCCGAGGACCAACGCACGGCCGGTCTGGTCCGTGAGATCCATGACATCGACTACCTCGAAACGCCCAGCGAGGTCGACGCCCTTTTGGTCGAAGCCCGGCTGATCAAGGACATCCTGCCGAAATACAACAAAGAACTCCGCGACGACAAGACGTTCCCGTACCTCGAAATCACCACCCGGGACGATTTCCCGATCGTCCGCGTCACCCGGGAGCCCAAATCGCGCGGCACGAAGCTCTACGGC
>JAFGFF010000072.1 GCA_016931075.1 Pirellulales bacterium
CGGAACGCCGATCAGCGATGTTTTCCAGGTCATCTCCATCGCCAGGCCGGTGATTTCGTCAAGAGTGACGGTGGGCGACATCCGGATGCCGCCCTTGGTCGGCCCAAGCACGTCGTTATGTCGGACGACGAACACCTCGGCGTGCAGCATCCGCCCGTCGTGCATCGCGGGGTGGATGCGAATACTCAATCGTTCACCTGGCTCGATGATACGGCGGCAGATATCCTCCGGCAGTCCCAGCCGTCGTGTAGCCAGTTGGACGTTCCAAAGAGAGGTCTGAAGTCCGGTCGAGCGATCCGTGGCCAGTAGCATTGGCGTCTCCTGCGGCCGGAGCCTCGATTGGGAGCGGGATTTCCGGTGTATGCGGTGTCTGAGCGTTCGCGAGCGATCAGGCCGTGCAGGCCTTTGTTGAGTTCGTGAGCAGTGCCGGCGCATCACACGTATTCCTCGCACTGCCACACGCCTCCTTCCGGTTTGGGAAGACGGCAGGTATCGCGCAACTGACAACTTGCGCACAAGCCGGCGATCGAAGCCATGCAACTGCCGTTGCCTCCCCGCACACCGACGATATTCGCCGGATAGCTAGGCGCATGCTCCGTATAGTATTTGCATGTCGTGATGGGCGAGTCCGGGGTACTTCGGCCAGGACAGGTTCGCACGTGTTCGCAGGCGGAACAGAGGTCGCGATGCTCTTGAAACATGGTAGCATCTCCTATTTGTTGGTTATCCGGATATCGCACGCCGAGATGGATCTGGCCCCACTATTCCACCCCGGCGTCATTGCCTCTCAGGCAGAACATCGGGAGCTTCTTGCAAGTAGCGTGCCGAAGAGCGCGAAGCCATCGCCATCACGCAGGAGATGGCAGGATTGGGCCCAATCAACGAGAAAAGGACTACGAAACGTGGCCGCGATCAAGGGCCGGCGGCCGGGAAAACGTGAGTGAGACGTTTCCAGAAGACCAGACACACCGGGGAAATTCGTCCCGGTGGGGTGAAACGCCCCGGTGGTCGCTGGGGCAAGACGTTGTGGCCTACTCGATTTTCTTCATTTTCTCACGGAGCGTCTTGCGGTCGATGCCGAGGATCTTGGCTGCTTGTGTCCGATTTCCTTGGACACTGGCCAGGACATTGTGAAGATGTTCAGCCTCGACCTCGGCGAGCGTGCGATGGAGGCCTGAACCGCGCGGAATGGAAAAACGCATGACTGCGGGCAAATCAGGCACGTCGATCTCGCTCCCCTCGGCCATCACCAACAGCCGATGGACCACGTTTTCCAATTCCCGGACGTTGCCCGGCCAAGCGTAGGAGTCTCTAAGAGCGAGCAATGCGTCGTTCGAGAAGGTTGGAGCGGGCCTCGCTAATTCACCGGCATATTTCTTCACGAAATGGTGAGTTAATAGAATGATATCGTTGCCCCTTTCACGTAGTGGCGGGAGTTCGATCGACAGAACGTTGAGCCGGAAGAAAAGGTCTTGGCGAAACAGCCCGCTCTTCACGGCCCCCGATAGGTTCTTGTTCGTCGCGGCGAGCACTCGCACGTCCACGCGACGGCCGCGGCCCGAGCCGACCATGAACACTTCCTTGTCCTGCAAGACACGGAGGAGCTTGACTTGCATGGTCAGGCTGGTTTCGCTGATTTCATCCAACAGGATGGAACCGCCATCGGCAGTTTGGAAAAAACCGGCTCGAGACTCCATGGCGCCCGTGAACGCGCCCTTGGTATGACCAAACAGTTCGCTTTCCAGGAGCGTCTCGGGAATCCCGCCGCAGTTGACCGGAACGAAGGACGCGGATGCACGAGGGCTGGAGTAGTGGATAGCCCGGGCGACGAGTTCCTTGCCGGTGCCGCTTTCCCCCGAAATGAGCACCGTGGCCGTGGTTGTCGCGGCCTTGCGTATGGCATCGAACACCTTCTGCATGGGTTGCGACTCGCCGATCAAGCCATAAGGCACGGCCGACGTCCCCATCATCGCGGTTTCGCCTAGTCGACGGAAGCGCAGCTTTTTCAATACACGTCTGACCGCGGACAAGAGTTCCTCGTCGGTGAACGGTTTGGGAAGATATTCTTCCGCCCCGATCTTGACGGCTTCGACCGCTCCTTCGATGGACGGATAGCCGGTGATCATGATCACCTCCATATCCGCAAGGTTCTCGCGGATGTGACGAACCAGATCGATTCCACTGATCTTGGGCATTTTTAAGTCGGTAATCACAAGATCGATGGGTGTCGTCTCGATAATTCGCAGTGCTTCAGCCACCCCCGGCGCGGTAAAGACCGTGTAGCCCTGCAAGGCAAGGTTGCGCTGAAGGACCTCGACCGTGTTGGGAACGTCGTCCACCACAAGAATGGATTCTCGCTTATCACCCGAGGTCATGGCACGAGGGCTCCTTCTGGTCTTTTTGTACGGCCACCGGAAACCGGAGTTCGAACCGGGTCCCCTTGCCGGGAGTGCTCTCGACGTCGATCCGTCCGCCATGAGAGACGACGATCCCATGGACCACGGCAAGGCCAAGCCCGGTGCCTTCGTTGACATCCTTAGTCGTAAAGAAGGGAAGAAAAATCTGTTCGAGAATGTCTTGGCTCATTCCCATCCCGTCGTCCTCGACCGTCAGAATCACGTGTCGATCATCGACACTCGTCACGATCTTGAGCGTTCCCCCCGTCGGCATGGCCTGGATGGCATTTACGACCAGGTTGACCAGCACTTGGTGTAGCTGCGAGGGATCAGCGGTAATTGTGGGCAGGCAGGGAGCAAAGCGTCGCTCCAGAACGACGCCGCTTTTCGCGCAACGCGACTCGAGGAAATAGAGGCCTTCCTCGATCGTCACATTGAGGTTCACTTGTGTCGTTTGCGGTGGCATCTGCCGCGCGAAGAGCATCAATTTTTTTACGATCTCGCGAGCATGAAGCGACGTAACGACGATTTTCTCTATATCCCGAACCACCTGTGGAGAAAGCTCGGGACACTTCTGTGCAAGTTGGGCGAAAGCCAGAATGTTGCCAAGCGGTTCGTTCAGCTCGTGAGCGACGCCCGCCGAAAGTTGCCCAATCGTGGCCAGTCGATCGGCATGGCGAAGCTGGTCTTGAAGGTTTGTCCTCTCCTCCGCCGCCAGACGGCGCTCCGCGATCAGCGTGATCTGCCGCGCCACGGCGTCGATCAGGCTGCGTTCTTCCCGAAGAAACGGACCCTCGTCGAGATCTGGCTTCGCTTCGGTATAAACGACCTCGATCCGACCGCGGGACTTGCCGTGAATGAAAATCTCGGCCGATTGTCTCTGGCCTTCTTCCCGGTGGTTGGCCGTGGTGTAGCTGCGCCCGTGCAGCGTAATCCGGGCAGCCGTGATTGCCGGATACTGCCAGGCGGCCGGCAGCAACTCGACGATGCCTTGGAGAAGGTCCTCCAATTGGATGTTCGGATATTCAGCTAGCTGCGCGAGACTGTAGAGACATGTTAACTCTTTGATCCGTTCACGTAATGAAGCCTGCGCCAACTGGTTGACTACCGCCAGCCCCGCTGTCTGGATGACGTTCTCATAGAGCTCGATCTCTTGGGCATTGAAGCAATGACGCTCGCGGCTCTTCAGCATTACCAGCCCGATCGTCTCGTTGGCCCCAATCAAAGGGATCGCAACCAGCGAAGCATACATCATCACGGTCGAGGAAGACTCCGATTCGACAGCACCTTCCTTGGTCCGACTTCCGGGCAGATCCTGATCCAAGTCGCCCGTCCAGAAACTGCCCCCGCGAGAAAAGTTGGATAATGAAGCGGGATGGTGGTTTTCAATGACCATCCGACAAATGTCTTCGACCCGATCGGAATTCCAGCCGTGCCCCAAGAGCGGATTCAAGCTGGGATTGCGCCTAAACGCCGTCTCGATGACAAGTGGCTGATCGACATCGGAGGAAGCTTCACATCGCAGACAGGAGTCCTCCAGTCTCAGTCGCAACTCGACCGCGTCGCACTCGGAAAATCCAAGAAGAAGGCCCGTGATCTCTTCCAAAAACTCCACGCGAGCCGACTCCCCGATCGTGCAACGGAGAATCCTTTGCGCCATCCGGAGAAAATCCGCGACCTGCTTCCCGGCAGTGGAACGATTCGTGTCTGAATCCGTGTTCTTCGCCATTGCACGCGTCAGTCGACGGCTTCGGTAATCAGATTGGCAAGAGGGATCGTCATCCCCCCTTCAACTGCCTATTCTACGAAAACCGCAACCAAGGAACAACGGGCTGGGACACCGATGACGTGTTGGCCTGGGATGGATTAAGGCAATAATCCTCGGGCTGTGATGCCGTCGACGACGCGCATGACGGCCAGGTCCATGGCCGCTTGACGCATGGGCAGGCCGGTCTTTTCGGCCCGGGCGGAGACCTGGTCGAACGCATCCCGCATCCGGCGGTTCAGACGCTGCTCGACTTCCTCCTGGGTCATCTGGTCGCGTTGGGTCTCCTGGGTGTATTCCAGATAGGAGACGAACACGCCGCCCGCGTTGCAGAGGATGTCGGGGATGATGAAGACGTCGCGCTGGGCCAGGACGTCGTCGGCCTCGGGAGTCAGCGGGCCGTTGGCGCCCTCGGCGATCATTCGGGCACGGACCCGGCCGGCGTTCTCGCCGGTGACGGCCGATTGGGCCGCCGCGGGAATCAAGATGTCGCAGTCCGCCTCGAGCACCTCGTCGAGCAAGACGTCCGCGCCCCCGGCGAAGCCCTTGACCGCGCCGGTGGCCGCCACGTGTTCGAGCAGCTTGGGCAGGTCCAGGCCGTCGGGGTTGGCCGTGCCGCCGCTGATGTCGGAGACGGCCACGACGCTGGCCCCGAGCCGGGCCACGTCGGCGGCGGCCACGGAGCCGACGTTGCCAAAACCCTGCACGGCGACCCGCTGCTTGGTCAGGTCCAGATTCAGGTACTCGCAAGCGGCCGCAATCGTCGCGACGACGCCCCGCCCGGTCGCCTCGCGCCGGCC
>JAFGFF010000073.1 GCA_016931075.1 Pirellulales bacterium
CCTCAAGACGCTCAGCTACCGCGAGCGCGAGATCATCAAGCTCCGCTACGGCCTGGGCGACGGCTACAGCTACACGCTCGAAGAAGTCGGCCATATCTTCAAGGTCACCCGCGAGCGTATCCGTCAAATCGAGGCCAAGGCCGTCCGCAAACTCCAGCAACCCAGCCGGAGCCAAGACCTGGTCGGCTTCCTCGACTGAGAAACGACAACCCAAACCTCCCTGGGGGCCATGTCCCCCATGAGCAACGTCCGAGCCGGACAGCGGAGCTGCCCGGCTCGTTTTTCACGTTATCCGGGAGACCAAGGCGTAACCCACCAAACTCGACCGACGAGAGAAGAAAAGCAACCACTTCAAGGTGGTGTGTAAGTCGTCGTCGAATGGAGATCTACGGACTATGCTTGACAACGAGCCGTGGAAATCCGATGCTATTCAAGGAGTTGGAGTGGGACCTGCCCGGTCTCAATACGCTGCCTTCCCGGTGGTCCCCAACTCTTTTTTATGCGCGTTTATTCCCTTGGGCAGTGTTTCAATCTTGTGTTATGGCTGAACCGGCAACCCCCGCGACCTGGTGGTATTGACGTCTCCAGCGATGCGTGTTAGCGTTCCCCTATCTCCAGTCGCTGGCCGCAGTGGGGGGTAGCCTTTATGGTCGGACATGCACAGAATTCTGGCGAGCGGAAAGAAAAGCAACGTCGCGGATACGTTTCTGTTGAAGCTCTGGATCCATCCGATCGCGGGAGATGGCAATTGCTGCTCTCGCATGATAAAATGGATCAGATAGTCAAGAGAGGCGAAGGCCCGGTCCGGGAGTTGGCTGATACGGTTCGGTGGACGCTTCTCAACCCGACCGCCGTTTTTCGTGGCGTTCGGGACCCGAAGATAGACATTGAGGGGGATGACTGGATCTGTTACGTTGCTTTGCCAAAGCACGCCTACAACTACAAGACCGGACACCAGTGCCCCAGGTGGCCTGGAGAAGTCTTCTTGGTATTCGTCACGGATGAACGTGTCATCTACCACTGGTGTTGGGATGCGGCTGACGAGAAAGACGCGAACCTTCCCTGCGATCACGGCACTCGATTTTCGGAAAGGATATTCTAATGTCCAATGAAATCGACATGAACGATTCCTTTGCGAAGGATCTATTGGCGAGAGTGCCCGATTCTCTCCCACCGATGCCAATGGTGCTCCAGAACCCCGATGGAGACTGCATCGAGATTCTGCTTTCACGAGACAATTATCGAGCCAAAAGACTAGACTCCCTGGTGACGATTTACGTCCATCGCGAGACCGACGAACTCGTCGGCGTGCTGATAAAAGGCATCCGGGGGTTCATACGCAAAATGCTGGAGAAGTTCCCCGGTTTTCGGGTGGAGATCCAACACGGAAAGGTGAAGCTGGAATATCTGTTCACGGCCAGCCTGTGGAGCCATGAGTCCGTTGAGAGCCAAGAGTTGGTCATGCCAACGTATGAAACACTGCGTCGCGTGGCCGAGCAGGAAGGGCTCGAAGTCGACTATGAGCTTCAAGAGGCATAACACCCGACAACCGGGTCCTATCCATTGGGCAACGGCCCCATTGTATCAGCCAAACGCAGCCCGCATGCACCGACCAAGTTTTGCGGGCTGTTTTCGTATCTCATTGATCTATCACTGCGAAAATGGCTGTCAACCCCAGATTCCCTGTTCGGCCACTCCGCTTGCCGTAAGTGATTGCGATAAAAGGACTAGCTATCGCATTATCGGTATATTGATAGTATCCACTCCCCTCTGGCGCCTCCTGCATCGGCATGACACACACTAACAGGACACTGCCAGCCTCGGCGTCGCTTGACGGGGGCCACGCAAGGGGCGTACACTGATCGGTTTGGACGTTTCGCGCACTGGGCGGGAAACACCCCAGGGCGGCCGTGAGTGAAGGGTGCTGATCGTGTCGGTGACGTGCGTAGTGGGATTGCAGTGGGGCGACGAGGCCAAGGGCAAGATCGTCGACCTCCTGACCGAAGGCCATGATGTGGTCGTCCGCTATCAGGGGGGCTCGAACGCGGGCCACACGGTCGTCGCCGGCGGCCAGAGCTACAAGCTCTCGCTCGTGCCCAGCGGGATCTTCCGCAGCCAGGTCCAGTGCGTCGTCGCCGGCGGGGTCGTGCTCAATCCGGCGTCGCTGCTCGACGAAATCGACGGGCTGACCAGCCGAAACGTCCCGGTGGGCAAGAACCTGATGATCAGCGATCGGGCCCACGTCGTTTGCCCTTGGCACTTCGATGAGGACCGGCTCCTGGATAAACTAACCGGGGGCGAGGCGATAGGGACGACGTTGCGTGGGATCGGGCCGTGCTATCGCGACAAGGTCGGCCGGTCGCTGGCCGTGCGGTTGGGTGACATGTACCGCGAGGGTTTTCGGGACCAAATCGCCCGAATCGTCCCGGCCAAGCGTCAGATCCTCGCCGGCCTGGGGGCGACGCCCGACGAGATCCGGCTCGACGCCGACGAGATCTACGAACAGTATCGTGGCTACGCCGATCGGCTCGCGCCCCACGTGGCCGACACGACGGCCTACCTGCTCGACGCGGTCGAAAGCGACAAGCGGATCCTCTTCGAGGGAGCCCAGGGCGCGCTTCTGGACATCGACCACGGAACGTTCCCATTCGTCACAAGCAGCAATAGCTCGGGCGTGGGCGTTTCGAGCGGCTCGGGCGTGCCGGGACGCTACGTGACCAAGGTCGTCGGGATCGTCAAGGCCTACACAACGCGTGTCGGCGGCGGGCCCTTCCCGACCGAACAAGATAACGAGATCGGTCAGCATATCCGCGACCAGGGCAACGAATACGGCACGGTCACGCGGCGTCCACGACGTTGTGGCTGGTTCGACGCGGTCGCCGCTCGCTACACGGCCCGGCTCAGCGGCGTCGACGTCCTGTCCGTCATGCTCCTGGACGTTTTAAGCCAATTGCCCGAACTGCAAGTTTGCACGGCCTATGAGCTGGACGGCCAGCGGATCAACCATTTCCCGAGCCACGTGGACGATTTGCGCCGGGTCGTGCCGGTGTACGAGACGCTGCCCGGCTGGCAGGAAGAGATCACGGCTGTCCGTCGCGTCGAGGACCTGCCCAAGAAGGCCCGGGCGTACGTCGACCGGATCGCCGCGTTGGTGGGCCGGCCGGTCGGGATGATCTCGGTGGGGCCGGATCGCGAGCAGACGATTTTCGCGGAGGCCTGATTCCCACCATGGACGAGCCGACCAGCGCAGCCAGCACCAGGATTGCGGGCGTGCCCGCCGAACGCTTGCCGCGCCATGTGGCCGTCATCATGGACGGCAACGGCCGCTGGGCCCAACGGCAAGGCCTGCCGCGGATCGAAGGCCATCGCCACGGCGTGGACAGCGTCCGCTGTGTGACCGAGGAGTGCGCCCGGCTGGGCATCGAGCAGTTGACTCTCTACTGCCTTTCCAGCGAAAACTGGAAACGCCCTCGGGAGGAACTCGATTTCCTCATGCACCTGCTCGAACAGTACCTGGTCGAGCAACGCAGCGCGATCCTCCGTGAAAACGTCCGGCTCCACGTGATCGGCCGGCGCGAAGGGCTGCCCGAACGGGTGCTGACGCAACTGGACAAGACGATCGAAATGAGCCGGGCGAATACCGGGCTGCGGGTGTGCCTGGCCATCAACTACGGCGCCCGGGCCGAGATCGTCGACGCCGTGCGGCGGATCGGACGCGAGATCCAGCGGGGCCGCCTCGATCCGGACACGCTGACCGAAGACGACGTGGCCGACCACCTCGACACGGCTGGGATGCCCGATCCCGATCTGTTGATCCGCACGGCCGGCGAGATGCGGCTGAGCAACTACCTGCTCTGGCAGATCAGCTACGCCGAAATCTGGGTGACCGACGCCACCTGGCCCGAGTTCGACAAACAACAGTTCCATCGAGCCTTGCGGGCGTTCGCCTCGCGAAATCGCCGCTTCGGCGGGCTGCTCGATTTGGAGGAAGAATAGCAGAACCACGGAGTAGCACGATGCTGCGTTGGCGATTGCTGCTGGGGACGGGGATCATTCTGGCGTTGATCGGGCTGTGCTGGGCCGATCATCTTGCCCGAGTGCCTGGCATGTGGCTCCTGCCCGTAGCCGTCCTTCTGACCCTGCTGGCCGGCCAGGAGATGGTCGGTTTGCTGCGGGGCGTCGAGCTGCGTCCGACGGCCTGGGTGGTCCATTTGGGCAACCTGATGATCGTGGCCGGCGTCTACGGACCGTTGGCGGCGGCCCATTTGGTGCCCGGCGTGCCGTTGGACGAGCCGTGGGCGGTAAGCCGCGGTTGGGCCGGGCGGATCGATTGGGCTTTGCTGGCCCTGACGGCCGCGGTGCTCCTGGCCCTGTTCAGCCGGATGGTCCGCTACCGCCAGCCCGACGGCGCGCTTCGCGACCTGGCCGGGACGGTACTGGCGCTGGTCTACGTCGGGCTGATGATGAGCTTTCTCGTCCGGCTGCGGCTGGGCTGGGGAATCGGGGCGCTGGCCTCGCTGGTTATCGTCGTGAAGCTGGGCGACACGGGCGCCTACACGGTCGGACGTCTGATTGGCCGCCACAAGCTGGCCCCCACGTTGAGCCCCGGCAAGACGATCGAAGGCGCCCTGGGTGGATTTGCCTTCTCGGCCGTTGGGGCTTGGGCGACGTTCACCTGGCTGGTCCCGTGGCTGGCGAAGGGTGGGCCGGCGGCCGACACCGTCGAGACAACCGCCTCCGCCGGAGTGCCGGTCTGGGGTTGGCTCGCGTTTGGGCTGGTCGTCAGCCTGGCCGGGCTGTTGGGCGACCTGGCCGAATCGCTTATCAAACGCGAGGCCGGCCAAAAAGACTCCAGCCACTGGCTGCCCGGCTTCGGCGGCGTGCTGGACATCCTCGACTCGCTCCTCCTGGCCTCCCCGGTCGCCTACGTCTTCTGGGCCACCGGGCTGGTCGGCGCGGTGTGAACGCCCAGGACGCCCGGGCCACGATTTATCGTTCCCGGCCACTTGCCTGCCGTGTGGCTTTGATATAATCGAAGGTTTGGCGGACCGATTCGGACCGGAACCAGTCCGGCCCCGCCCTCCAAGCCCTCCGACCTGACCGCGCTCGTTCGTCCGAAGGAGCGTGTCCCGCCGGCCTCTCGGTCGAGCACCGAGTCACGAGGCCGATTCCCAGGCCGCCCGCGCTTGACGGCTATCCAACAGTGGCCCTATACCCAACGGGTGGCTGGGGCATTTGCCCCAGAACGTCGCACCCTGGGGCAAATGCCCCAGCCACCCGGTGGCGAGACGCCAGTGCCACCCAACCGCCGACCGATAATGTCCCTTTGAGGGATTTCTGTTTCCGTGCAACTTCGAGATAGATAGTGGGAGACGTCGATGTCAGTGGCTGCCAACCATTCCGGACTGCAAACTGCCCTGTGGAACGTGCAACAAGCCGCCGGGCGGCTCGGGCTGAGCGAGGACTACACGCGCCGAATCACCGAACCGGCCGAACAGATCAAGATTCGGCTCCACCCCGCGATGCACGACGGGCGGATGCTGCACGCCGAGGTGTTTGTCGTCCGGCACAACGACGTGCTCGGGCCGACCAAGGGCGGTATCCGGATGTCGCCCACCGTCACTCTTGACGAAATCACCGGCCTGGCGATGGAGATGACCTGGAAAACATCGCTGATCGGCGTTCCG
>JAFGFF010000074.1 GCA_016931075.1 Pirellulales bacterium
CTTAAGGCCAACGGCAGTAATCCTTTCCGCCGGCTCCTATCATAGCAAAAATGTGGGTAAACTTAAGGCTAACAGCCGCCGCGGGGAATTCGCATCTCTCTCGGCGGCTGTTAGCCGCCGGCTACTGCTGATCCTCAATGGGCCAGCCCGATCCGGGAAGGGAACTCCCGGACGCCCTGGAAACTTGACCTCACGCGAAACAGAGCGCCGGCCGACGGTCCTTCTTCGCGGCGGTCGGTTCCGCCCGCCGTAGTGACGTAGATCTCGGTGTAATCCCCGCCGCCGAATGTCACGCTCGACACATTGCGGACGGGGAATTCGAATCGTCGCTGCTCCGCGCCGTCGGGGGCATGACGCATAAGCAGCCCTCCGTCCCAGCGTGCGTTCCAGACGTATCCCTCGGCATCGACCGTCAAGCCATCGGGCCTGCCTTCGTCGGATCGGGCCTCAAGAAAAATCCGGGGATTGTCAAGCTCGCCGGTCTGCTCGTCGTAGTTCCACATGCGAATGTGCCGGGTTTGGCGATCGGAGTCGCTGTGGTAAAACCGCGTGCGATCGGGCGAGAAGCCCATGCCGTTGGGAATCCCCAGGTCGTCGTTGATCAACGTCAACGTCAACTCGGGATCGATCCGCAGCAGCCGGCCCGGCCGGCCGGGGGTCGGCATCACACCGCAGAAAACGCGCCCTCGCGGATCGGCGATGCAATCGTTGTAGCGGGTGCCTTGCAGGTCGGGCACGTCGTCCAGCAGCGTTTTCAAGCGTCCTTCCCGCCAGGTTCGGATCGCTCCGTTGGTCATCAACAACAGCAGCGAACCGTCTTCCTGGATCGTGAATCCGCCGATCGGCTCGGTTCCTTCAAAACAGAGTTCATATTGGCCTTGGGCCGGATCGAAGCGGAACAACCGGCCGCAGGGAATATCGCACCAGTAGAGCCGGCGCTCCTCGGGATGCCACAAAGGATTCTCTCCCGTTTGACACGCAGCGTCGGCGACGATTTCAAAATCCATAAGCGATCTTTATTGAGTTTCACAACAACGGTCGTGTTGAATAGCCGGCGGCTAACAGCCGCCGAGCGGAATGGGACGCATTTCTCGGCGGCTGTTAGCCGCCGGCTAGATGACAGAATCTTCCAATCCTCAATCACGTTCGTCGGCCCGTGAGAGGGTGAGCGTCCATTGTTGTCCCGTCTTCAATTGCACGCTCAGCGACGTGCCGCGGCCGAGGTTCTCGGCATCCCGAACTTCCTCCGGAAGTTTCGTGAGAACGTGGCGGCCCGGAATCCAGAGGGTCCGCGTGACGGACCGACCGAATGCGTCGCCGGGGGGCGCCATCAGGCCGAGCGTCGTGTCCCGGTCGCCTTCCTTCATCAGCAAGTACAGCGGGCCGTCCGCCGCCACGACGCCATCTACCCGGTCTCCCTCGAAGAAACAAGCGGCTGTCAGGCCGTTCGGGATCTGAACTACGTGGGCCTTGGCCCGGTTGGCCACAACCCGAACAGTCGGCGCGGCAGCGAACGCCGCCACCTCGTCGGGCGAGGCGCCCGGCAAAATAGCGGCCGCGTAGGCGGCATCGGTCGGATGCTCGCCGTGCTCGACGCGGACGCCGCCGAACTGCCGGGTATACGTTTTATCGGTTTTATAGAGGCTGCTGATGCGATCCGGTTCCGCGGTGATCGTCTTGACGTTGACGCTCAACTCGGCCGGCTGGAGCGTCACGACCCCTACGTCGCCCAGACGAATCGCGTGGCGTCCCGAGGGCAGTTGTTTCTTTTGGTCTTGCCACTCGTGGGGTGAACCGTCGAGCAACCACGGGCCGGCGGCGTCGCAGCGAGGGACCTGCACGAGCGTCGTGACGACCCGGCCTTTCCCCTGACTCTCGATCCCGCTGCCGATCAGCACAAGGGCGTCGGGCAAGGCCAGGTAGCTCTTGTTCGCTCGCAGCGACCGATCGGAATCCTGCAAACGGTAGTCGAATCCTGCCAGGCCCACGTCGCCGAGCACGACGCCGCCCGTCCGGGTCGAGTCGCCTTTGGCGTCGTGCGGCCGGCGGAGTCCCTCGATGCGCGTAACGCCGGGCAGGTCGTCGTAGGGCATCGTCATCAACACGTCATAGGCGAAGTCCCGGGGATCTGTCATCAGGGCCAAACTTCCCTCGGCCTGCTCGAAACCGAGCTTGTTCTCTCCCGCCAAGGTGAACCAGGTCTTCGTGCGGACCGAGTTGAGGCGGACGGCCGCATACCAGTTCGGACGCCGGGCCACAAAATAATCCGCATAGGGATAGTACTTCGATCCGAACGCAGGCGTCGACGCCTCTGCAGCCGCATGTTTCAAGAGGTAGAACAGGGACGGATCGTCGCTGGCCGATTTCGGCCCTTGGGCATGCTCGACCGCCATGGCGGCGAAGGTGCGGCGGTCCTCCAAGGGCCAAGCGTGTGCGTTGGCCAATTCCACGACGGGCCGTGCAATGCTCAGCGCGTCCATGGTAATCGACGGTCTCATGATGGACATTCCGTCGTCCACCACGAAGGGGCGCGTCCGGGCCCGGCCCATGCTCCAAGGACTCCACATGCCTTTCCAGGCGTTCCAGCGGAAGAATTCCTTCGTCCAGGCCGCAAGTCGCTCGCGGGCCGCAGGCGTCAGGCACCACGGAGTGCCGCCGGTCAATCGCGCATACTGGCAGGCCGCATCCCAATGGGCGAAGCCATAGCCCAGGTTCAGGCCTGGACCGTGAAAGAAATAGCTGTAATCGGGCTGGATGGCGTCGGTCGCTTCGAGGAGTCGGCTCATGGTGAGCGCGGCACGATCCAGATAGGACGGATCGCCGGTAACCATCGCGGTCCGCATCTGGACCACCGCACGCCAGGCGATGTTCGCGCCGCCTTTGGCCCCCAATTGTTTCGGCGAGGTCAGATAGATCTGTTCGCGGATGGCTCGCCTCCGAACCGACGGCGACAGGGCGCCGCCCGCATAGAGGAGCGTGTCGCCGAGCCGGAGCGGAATGCCGATGTCCCAGGCCCACCAGTTGTTGGGCCGCTTATGCACTTCCAACAGGGGCAAGACGTATTCCAATGCCCGGTTCAGCGCCGTCGCCACTTCGGTCGAATGGTAATACTTGCTGGCCGGACAGGCCCAGGCTCGGGCCAGACGGAGCGTTCGACGGAAGAACGTTCCGTTGTAGCCGATCTCCTCGCTCGCAGCGGTTAGATGAGGATCCCAGCCGCCGAAACCGGCCGCACCGGGCTCGGTGATTTGCGTGGCCAACAGGTCGGCCACCGCGCGATCCAAATCGGCCACGGCCGCTTGGGCCTCGGGAGTCGTCGGATCGAGACCTTCCATCTGGATGGGCACAAGCGCGCGTTGGCGAACGACATCCAAATCAGCCGACTGTGCTAAATCCAGACCTAAGAGCCCTACAATCAAGAGGACAAGGACAAAACCAACTAATTGAGGGTGTCCTGAAATTAAATTGATCTAAGCGCAAGGGACTCCAGTGGTTATGTTTCTTTTTCCACAAGGAAACCGTAACCC
>JAFGFF010000009.1 GCA_016931075.1 Pirellulales bacterium
ACGCTCGTCTGGACCGCTTCGAGCACGTCGCGCCCGGCCAGGTCGATAGCGGCCGCCCGGTCGAAGTTCAGGTCGATGTCGGCCCGATGGGCGGCGATGATCGCGCGGATGACGTTGGTCACGTTGCCGCCGGCCAGATAATGGGCTTCGAGACGCCGGGTGGTGATGCCCGTCTCGCGTTCCGTGCCGATGCCCGCCTGGACGGCCATGATTTTGGCCCGGACGATCACCCTGGTGTTGACCTGCCGAAACGTCATGCCCACCAGGCTGAACAGGCTGACGTTGGCCCGGGAACTGATTGCCTGGATCCAGAGATTCCCGTAGGAGAACAACAGGATAATGAGCAGCCCGACGAACAGAACGGCGACCACTCCGATCGTGACCATCCACGGAGTGCTTAACGCCAGTAAGAGGGGCAATCCGCCAATCATGTCCAGACTCCTTCGCTTTCGATTTGGACTCGCACCGGTCCAGGTCAGACCGCACCGTCGGCTAGCTTAACGGATTTCACCCAGGAAACCTATGTGGGGGCGGGATTTTTTTCGAACGGCCGAGGACTAGATCTTCTCTCGATCTGGAACTCGGAAGGGTAATTGCCTCCAACGGCAACGAAATCAGGGTAAAATGCGCGTTCCAGGAGGAATGAATTACCCGATGGCGGGAGGGTGCAGGGTAGGTCCGGCCATGATATCGGCCAATTATCCTGATCGGACGGGGTGGAATCTGCTATCCTTTCTCTATGGCAGGATACGATTTGAAACCGCTGGAACTGTTGGCCGAGGTCGACTCGCTGGTCGAGCGGCTCGAGGGCTGGGCCGCCAAGGCGCCGGCGTGGGAGCCGGCCCGGACGTGCCGGGCGATCGTCGGCCGGCTGGCCACCCGGGCCCAATCCCTTCGCGTGCGGCTCCAAGCGCCGCTGGTGGTGGCCACGCTGGGCGGGACAGGCACCGGTAAAAGCGCATTGGTTAACGCACTGGTCGGGGCCGAGGTGGTTCGCCCAGGCCGGGAGCGGCCCACGACGTTGCGGCCTACCCTGGTCTGCCGGCCGGACGTCTTGCCCGAGTTGCTGGGCATCGACCCGGCCAGCGTCGAACTGGTCCAACGCGACCTGCCGGCCCTGAGCAACCTGGTCCTGGTCGATTGTCCCGATCCCGACACGACCGAAGAGCCCGACGCGCTGGGCACGAACCTTTCGCAGCTCCGGCGACTGCTGCCCCACTGCGACGTGTTGCTGGTGACCACGACGCAGCAGAAATACCGCAGTGCCCGGGTGGCCGACGAACTGGCCGCAGCGGCCGGCGGCGCCCGGCTGATCTTCGTCCAGACCCACGCCGACCAGGACGACGACGTCCGGGACGACTGGCGTCGGGTGCTGGGCGAGCAGTACACCACCGGCCGGATCTTTCTGGTCGATTCGCTCGGCGCTCTGGAAGACGCCAGACAAGAGATTGAGCCTCGGGGCGAGATGGCCGCGCTGGTCGACCTGCTCACCCGGCAACTGGCCGGCCTGGCCCCCGCCCGGATCCGTCGGGCCAACTTCCTCGACCTGGCCGACGAATCACTCGAGGCCTGCCAGCGCCGGGTCGAACTCGGGATGCCGGCCGTCGGGCGTTTGGAAGAAGCCATCGCCCAACAGCGGACCCGCCTGGCCGCCCGATTCATCGGCCAGATGCGAACCGAGCTGACGGCCAACCGCCGCCAGTGGGAAAGCCGCCTGTTGGGCAAGGTGGTCGCCCGATGGGGATTCAGCCCTTGGTCGCTCGTGTTGCGAATCTACCAAGGCCTCGGCGGGCTGCTTGCCGGAACGCTTCTCTGGCGGGCAAGAACGCCGGCCCAGATGGCCCTTTGGGGAACGCTCGAAGGGGCCCGGGCGTGGCGTCGCCGCCGCAAGGATCGCTGGGCCCAAGGGGGCGCGGCCCGAGCGGTGGCCGCCGGATGGGACGAAACCGAACTCCGTGCGGCCGTCCTTGTGCTGGAGGGCTACGCCCGCGAGGCCCAGTTGCCCGACGACGAGGACTCGGCCGAGGCCGTGGTGGCCGAAGCGATCGAGGCGGGCACGTCGTTCGCCCGAACGGTCGAGGTCGAGTTGGACAGCCTGCTGGGTCGGCTGGCCGCCCGGCACGCCGGTTGGTTCACCCGATGGCGCTACGAGATCCTGTTCGGCGGCATGGCCGGCGTGTTGCTCTACCGATTGGGCAAGAACTTTTTCTGGGATTCGTGGTGGGCCGAGCCGCCCGTGCCCGTGTTTGGGCTGGATTTCTACGTCTCGGCCTCGTTTTGGCTCGTGCTCTGGTGCGTGTTGCTGTTGTGGAGTTTTTCGACCCGGCTCCGGCGGGGCCTGCGGCGGCAGATCGGCACGCTGGCTGACGCCTGGAGTGGCCCCGAGCCGGCCCGACCTCTTTTCAGACAGCTCGAAAGCCAATGCCGCGACGCCAGGCGGTTCGCCCAGGACCTCGGCTCGCTCCGCCAGCAGGTCGCCGCCTTGCGCCGGCAGATCGCCCTGGCCGATGAGCCCCTTGGTCACCGGCGGGTTGAATGTTTTGCAGGCAAGGACGCCTGACGATGGATGCTCCGCTAGACGTCCTCTACGAAGACAACCACCTGCTGGTCGTATCGAAGCCGGCCGGACTGCCGACGATGGGGGTGGCCCCAGGCCGACCGTCGCTGATCGAGGTGGCCAAGGCGGACATCAAGCGGCGGTACGCCAAGCCGGGCAACGTCTATCTGGGCATTGTCAGTCGGCTGGACGCCCCGGTGACCGGCGTGGTGCTGATCGCCCGAACGTCCAAGGCGGCCAAACGGCTCAACGAGCAGTTCCGCTCCCGCGAGGTCGATAAGGTCTATTGGGCCCTGGTCGAGGGCACGCCCCAGCCGCCGTCGGGCGAGTGCGTCAATTGGATCGGCCAGGACCCACGGCACCGGCGAATGTGGATCGTCGGGCCGGAAACGGCCGGCGCCCAGGAGGCCCGGCTCTCCTACCGCCAGCTCGCCCAGCTCGACGTGGGCACGCTCCTGGAGATCCAACTCCAGACGGGCCGGAAGCACCAGATCCGCCTGCAGCTTGCCGACCGGGGCCATCCGATCCTGGGTGACCGGAAATATGGCAGCCCACGCCCCTGGCCGGTCGGAATCGCGCTGCACGCCCGGCGTCTTGGGATTGCTCATCCGGTCAGCGGGGAACGCCTCGTCTGGGAAGCCCCTCTTCCGGCTGACTGGCTACGTGCGGGGGTGAAGGAGTAACGCGAAATCGCTTTTCCGAGGTTTGCGGCCCTTCCCTCTCCCTCCGGGAGAGGGTGGCGGCGCAGCCGCCGGGTGAGGGCAGTCCCGTAGGTCAGGCTGTGCCAGACCTACTCCTATTGAGCTGGAGTCATACCCTCGTGGCAGCCTCGCCAACATGTCCATCCGCCGCTAAAGCGGCCGTCTGGGCATGGCACCCGAAGTTACCACCCCAATCCCGAGCCCCAATCCCCAATCCCGAGCCCCGAGTCCCGAGCCCCCACCTCCGCCGCTTTTTCCCTGCACTTTCCCCCACAGGAATAATCCCATTTGGGCCCCGTTAGCCGTTGCATCGTGGGGCGAACATGGTAAACTGACTGACTTAGCGTTTGTTGATAACCGTATTGGTAGGTGGAAGTTCCAGCAGACACGGCGAGAGGATTGTGCTTCGGGAGAAGCGTCTCGTGCCGGCGATGAGTAGGATTTGCGCGAGCAGATGACAATTACCAGAGAGCGAAAGAGCGAAGTGATCGGTGAGTTCCGCCTGAGCGAGAACGACACCGGTAGTCCCGAGGTGCAGATCGCCATTCTCACCACGCGGATCAACGGCCTGACCCAGCACCTGCAATCCCACAAGAAGGATTTTGCGGGCCGGCGAGGGCTGTTGATGTTGGTGAGCCGACGGCGGCGGCTGTTGGACTACCTGAAGAAGGTCGAGCCGCAGCGCTATCTGGACGTCATCCGCCGTCTCCAAATCCGCAAGTAAGTCGTTCGGTGGCGTAATGCCACAGCCAAAGAAACCCGCGAGTCCGCCGCAGGAAGGACGCGGCGAGCCCGCTCTTCGTCATGGCATTTCTCTCCGGCCCGCAAGTCGGCTCGCCCGCGGCATGACGCCGGTGTCGGGTCGAGCTTCGGTTCGAGCCCCATCGGTCCTCCGCACTGTCTTCGGAGGGCGGCTTTTCACGGTTCGCGCAACCGGACTCTCGAAACAGGATTCTCGAAACCGGATTCTCGAAACCGGATTCTCGAAACCGGATTCTCGAAACCGGATTCTCGAAACCGGATTCTCGAAACCGTGGACTCTGGGGACCGCTTTTCGTCGGAACTTCAAAGTGATTTTGTATGAACCTGTAGGCAAAGAAAGCAGGAATGGTAATTGTGAAAGTACGTGTTGAAAAAGAAATTGGCGGGCGGATCTTCTCCATCGAGACTGGCGAATTGGCCAAACAGGCGGCCGGAAGCTGCCTCGTCCAGCATGGCGACACGGTCGTCCTCTGCACGGCCACGACCGGGCCCCCGAGGCCGGGAATCGACTTCTTCCCCTTGATGTGCGACTACCGCGAGCGGGTCGCGGCGGCAGGCAAGTTCCCCGGCGGGTTCCTCAAACGCGAGGGCCGGCCGACCATGAAAGAGACGTTGACCGCGCGGTTGATCGACCGCCCGATCCGTCCCCTCTTCCCCGAGTGGTATCACGATGAGGTCCAGTGCCAGGCGTTTGTCATGGCCAGCGACCGGCAGAACGACGGCGACGTCCTTTCGATGAACGGCGTCTCGGCCGCGTTGTGCCTTTCTCCCACCCCGTTCCAGGGCCCGATCGCCTCGGTTCGGATGGGCTGCATCGACGGCCAGTTCGTCCCCTTCCCGACCCACGACGACCTGGAATCGAGCGACCTGGACCTGATCGTCTCGGGCAGCAAGGACGCGATCCTCATGATCGAAGGTTTTGCCCGCGAAATGCCCGAGGACCAGATGGCCGACGCCATCATGACGGCCCACGAGATCATCCGCGACCTTTGCGCGATGCAGGAGGAACTCGTCGAAAAGGCCGGCGTCCAGAAGCCCGAGTTCGAAGTGCCCGAGCCCGACGGCCTGTTGGACACCCTGAAAGAGAAATACTACGACGCCCTGGCCGAGGCCATGCGAACCGAGGGGAAACTCGCCCGGGCCGAGGCCTGCGACGCTGTGAAGACACGGGCCGTCGCCGAAATGATCCCCGATCCCGAAGCGCCCGAGGCCGTCGATCCGATCCGCTTCGGCAGCGCGTGGCATTCGCTCGAATCGGTGGTCATTCGCGACGCGATCCTCTCGGGCACGCGGTCCGACGGGCGCGATACGAAGACGCTCCGGCCCATCGAGTGCCGCATCGACGTGCTCCCGCGGGTGCACGGCTCGGCCCTGTTCCAACGGGGTGAGACGCAAGCACTGGTCACGGTCACCCTGGGCACCGGCCGCGACGAGCAGCGGGTCGACGGGCTGGTCGAGGAGTACACGAAAAAGTTCATGCTCGACTACTACTTCCCGCCCTTCTCGGTCGGCGAGTGCCGCCCGATCCGGGGCCCGGGCCGTCGCGAGATCGGCCACGGGGCCCTGGCCGAGCGGAGCGTTAAGCCAGTCCTGCCCGAACCCGACGTCTTCCCCTACACCATCCGGATCATCTCCGACATCCTCGAGTCGAACGGCTCCAGTTCGATGGCCAGCGTCTGCGGGGCCACGCTGGGTCTGATGGCCGCGGGCGTGCCGATCACTAATCCGGTCGCCGGCATCTCGGTCGGGCTGGTCAAGAAGGACGAGCAGAACTGGGTCCTACTGACCGACATCGTCGGCAGCGAGGACCACTACGGCGACATGGACTTCAAGGTGGCCGGAACCCAGAACGGGATCACCGGCATCCAGTTGGACCTGAAGATCGACGGGATCAGCGAGGAAATCATGCGCGCCACGCTTGTCCAATCGCGCGAGGCGCGGATCGAGATCCTCCGCAAGATGCTCAC
>JAFGFF010000010.1 GCA_016931075.1 Pirellulales bacterium
CGACGACGTGCTCTCGGTGCTTTCGTCCGCCGAGGTCGGATAGGCCGTGGGCAGGCGGACGACAAGGCGGTAGATGACCGAGTCGGTCGCGGGCTCGGTCGTCGAACCGAACAGCATCGCACTGGTCTCCGGCTGCTCGGGAGCTTTCATTTGCAGGAGGATCTCGACCGCCACAGGCAGGGCGTTCCGTTCGGCCATGTCCCAGTAGTCGAAGAATTCGTAGCCGTCGAAATAGCGGAACTCGACGGCCGCCACCTCGGGGGCTAAGGGCTGGAGCTGTTCCTCGATGTCGGTGAGCGTTCCCTGCTGGGCGGCCCAACTCGTGGCGGCCCGGTCCATCTCGCGGCGGACCAACCCGCCCGGCGACCCGTCGGACTTGGGCTCGGCAACAAAATAGGCCACCGTCTTCACGTCGCTGGGCCGGTCGACGAGTGTTCCATCACTGGTCGGATAGGCCTCGTTCAGCGTGCCGACCATCTGGTCGGGCCGGGGCAGGCGGCTCGTATCGACTTGCAGCCAGTTGCTCGTTCCATAGAGGCCCACCGGCATGTCGGCCACCATGGACGTGTCGGAACTCGATCGCTGGGCAATCGTCGAACTGGTCCCGCCCTGGTCGGGTATGTCTTCGAGCCCCTCGGGCAGGCCGCCCATATCGCTCGGCAGCCCGCTCCCGCCGGACATGCTCATCGCCGGCATCAGTGCCGCGGTGTCGAGCGGTTCGTAGGGCACCGCACTTTGCAGGTCGGCGCCGATCCGCTGCAGCAGCACGCGAGCCAGTTGGGTCCGTTCGATGTCCTCCCGCCCTCGGTTCAGCACGCGAAGGTGCAGATGAATCGACGCTGTGATGAGCGTCACCACGACCACCGTCAGCCCCAGGGCCAACACGACCTCGACCAGGGTCAAACCCGAGCGGTGAGCATTTTGGAGAGACTTCATGGCCCTGACCCTCCGCCCGGCGAGAGAGAATCGGCGCCCGTTTCCGACGATTCGCTTTGGGTCTCTTCTTCCTCTTCCTCCTGAATGACCTCGGGGAACTCGTAGTTGGGATCGACGGTCCAGCGGACGATCGAGAGCGAGACGGGCCGCCGTTCGGGTAGGAGGTCTTGGGCCACGGTCACCCGGACGGCCACGATGCCCTGTTCGAGCGTCGGTTCGAGTTCGACCGAATAGATCCAATCCGTCTCGCCGGCTCCGCCCGTGCCGAAGGGAACGCCCGACTCGACCGCAAGGCCCTCGGTGCTGGAGAGCACTTCGGCCATTTTGCTCTCGGCCAGCAGTTGGGCCATCGTCGTGTCGCGTGCTCGCGCCGCGCTGCGCAGCCCCATTCTCGCGATCTCCCCCAACACGGCGATCACCCCGGCCAGGATGGCCAAGGCGAGGATAACCTCAAGCAGGGAGAAACCGCGGCTTGCGGTTTTCCGTTCGACCACCAAATCGTAGGCCGGGTCGTGACCCGGCGTGGCAACGCGGGGCGTGCGTTTATGCCGGGTTACAACCCGGGCTACGGTTCCGCGTCGAAATCGGGCCGAAGGCCCAGCCGTTCTCCCAGCCCAGGGCAACGCCCTGGGTAGAGGGGTGGGCATACCGTTTGTTCGGTCCAACGGGCCAACCGTTCCTGCCGCGAACTGTTGGGCCGTTGGCCCGACAACGTCTTGTCGAGCGTGTCGCGTCCCCAGGGCGTTGCCCTGGGCTGGGAGAACCAAGCCCCTTCGGGGCAAATCGTAGGCCGGGTCGCGACCCGGCGGCACGCACGGGGTCGACGTCCTGCCGAGCCGGGTTACAACCCGGCCTACGGGTATGGTTCTAACGCAACGTTGGCTCACGGCAGCACCTCCTCGGCCGAGTGCAGGTCGCTGATCGTGACGACGCCGGTCATGCCGCGAAGCGAGAGGGTGATGCGCGAGCCGTGCTGGTTTTCGAGCGTCAATTCGGCCGTGGTCGAAGTCCCGTCGGGGTAGAAGAAGATCGGCTCGGACCAGCCGGCTTCGCCCGAGGCAGCCGGCGAGTCTTCGGCCCCAAAACCTTCGGCCAGCGTGTCGACCTCGTCCATCAGAAAGACGGCGCGCTGGTCGAACTGACACTGGCCGCCGGCGAACGTGATTTTATCAGGCAGCATTTTGGCCTGGCTGGCAACCAACGGCTCGTCGGCCGGCGCGGCCTCGACCTGGCCGGTGAGTTCCTCGGGCCGCTGTTCCGGGGCGAACTCGATGCCCTGGTGCGGCGCGAGCGTGTAGCGGTTGCCCTGCCGCTCGTAGCGGAAGACATACGTCTGGTTTGACGTCATCGACTTGACCCGGGCACGTCCCCAGGCCACGCGGACCACGTCGGCCGCCTCGCGGAGCCGCTGGGTGGCGATGGGTCGGTCCATGGAGATCCAGACCGTGCAGGCCACGATGGCCAACAGGCCCAGCACCAGCAGGACCTCCAGGAGCGTCATCCCACGACGGCCGGCCATCGCGGACTACTCCTGGCCCCAGTTTGTCACGTCGTCGGCCGTGCCGTCCTGGCCGTCGGGCCCAAACGACCACATGTCGGGCATGTCGGGACTGTTCGAGCCGGGCGACTCGTATTGATAGGGATGATCCCACGGGTCCAGCGGCACCGGCTTCTTCAAGTACGGGCCCTTCCACTTGCCCGGGTTGGCCAAATCGCCCGGCTGCGTCCACAACGCCTCGAGCCCTTGGGCCGTCGTCGGGAAATCGCCGATCGCCAAGCGATACGTGTCCAGGGCCGTCTCGAACGCGCCGATCTGCGTCCGGGCCGCGTTCACCTTGGCGCTCTCCAGGCTCGGCCCGATGGCCACGACGACCAGCGAGGCGATGATCACCAAGATCGCCAACACCAGCAGCACTTCGACCAGCGTGAAGCCGCGCTTGCTGCGGTTCCGGTCTCGATTTCCTCTCATGGAACGGGTCTCCTTGTTTGGATAGAGGGTGTCCGGGATTTCAATATCTGTAGGAGGCGACTCCTGTCGCCGATCGAGAGTTCAAGCCATCTTCGGCGACAGGAGTCGCCTCCTACAAACCGTGTATTCTCGCGTCTTGAATTCCCAGATACCCTCTGTTTGGAAAAGCTGTGATTTTATGTGTCATTGCGGATAGCACTTCGAGTGGTACTGGCGTCTCTGTTCCATTACACCATTTGACTCATCTTGAAGATCGGAAGCAACAGGGCCACGGCCAGCATGAGCACGACGCCGGCCAGAAGCATCAGCAGCAAGGGCTCCAAGAGCCGCACGGCCAGGTCCAAGGCACGCCACGTGCGGTTCTCGAGCGATTCGGCGATGTCCAGCAGGACGGATTCCAGGTTGTTGGCCTCCTCGGCCACGGAGATCATTTCGACGACCACCGGCGGAAACTCGCCGCTGGCGGCCAGCGGACCGGCCAACGACTGGCCGGCCGAGATGTTCTCGGTCGCCTGGCGGACCGCCGCGGCCAGGACGAAATTGCCCGTCGCGTCGCTCGAAATCTCCAGGCTCCGCAAGATGGGCACTCCGTTGTGCATCAGCGTGCCCAACACGCGGCAGAACCGCGAGACGGCCAAGTTGACGAAAATCTTGCCGACCATGGGCAGCCGGAGCTTCACCCGATCGCGGCGCATGCGTCCTTCTTCGGTCTTCAACCAACGGTAGACCAACGCGCCCACCCCGACCCCGACCGCCAGTACAACCAGGGCCCACTGTTTCATGAACGCGCTCAACGCCAGGAGACACTCGGTCAAGGGCGGCAGCTCGTTGCGCTGGCGAAGGCCTTCGAACAGGTCGTCGAACAGGGGCACGAAGAAGACCATCAGCACGACGACGATCACGGTCATCAGCCCGGCCAGGACCAACGGATAGGCCACCGCGCCGAGCGTGCGGCGTTTGAATTCTTCCTGTGCCTCGGTGAATCGGGCGACCTGGTTCAGGGCTTCCTCCAAAAACCCGCCCTCGCCGCCGGCGCGGACCATGCTGATGGCCATCTCGCTGAAGATCCGCGGGAACCGGGCCATCGCCTCGGCCAAGGTCGAGCCTTGCTGGACGTGATGATGCACCTGGCCCAGCACGGCCTTCAAGCCCGAGTGGGACGTCTGATTGCCCAACACCTCAAGACATCGCAACAACGGCACGCCGCTTCGCAACAGGTCGGCCATCTGACCGTAGGCCGTGGCCATCAGCCTCGCCGGGATCCGGCGGATCCGCTTCGTGTCGGCCAGCGGGGCCTCGTCCTCCAGGTGCAGCGGGAACAGGTCTCGGCTGCCCAACACGGCCAGCGCCTCGCCCCGTGTATCGGCCGAGAGCGTGCCCGTCACCTTTTCCCCGGCGACGTTTCGTGCTGTGTAGGTGAACTCGGCCATGGAGCAGTGAAGTGTATTTCAAATGAGGGCCAAAGGCCCGGCCGTTCTCCCAGCCCAGGGCAACGCCCTGGGGACTGGTTTGGCGCGGTTTCGTTTTTTTCGGCCCAACGGGCCAACCGCTCGCCGAACTGTTGGGCCGTTGGCCCGAAAACAATCGCGTTGCCGGCCTGATCCCCAGGGCGATGCCCTGGGCTGGGAGAACCAGGCCCCTTCGGGGCGATGAAATGATTCGTCAGTACAGCCTCTACCCCCGGGTGCCCTTGGTGACGCGGACGACTTCGTCGAGGCTGGTGCGGCCGGTGAGGACTTTGAGCCAGCCGTCTTGGCGGAGGGTCCGGGCGCCTTGTTCGACGGCCGTTCGGGCGATCGACCAGGTGCTCGCCCGATCGTGGGCCAACTGGCGAATTTCCTCGGTGGTGACCATCAACTCGAACAGACCCAGCCGGCCGCGGTAGCCGACCTGCCGGCACGCCCGGCACCCGACCGGCCGACACACGGTCGCCCCGTTGTCCAACTCCTCGATCGGAAAATCACTCGGCAGTTCATCCGGATCGGGTCGATACGGCTCCTTGCACTTCTCGCAGAGCGTCCGGACCAGCCGCTGGGCCATGACCGCCTCGACCGTGCTGGAGACCAGAAACGGCTCGACGCCCATGTCGACCAACCGCGTGTAGGCCCCCGCCGCGTCGTTCGTGTGCAACGTGCTGAAGACCAGGTGGCCGGTCAGCGACGCCTGGATCGCGTGCTCGGCTGTTTCCAGATCGCGGATTTCGCCGATCAGGATGATGTCCGGGTCGTGACGCAAGATGCTTCGCAGCGAGTTGGCGAACGTCAGGCCGATCTTCGGATGGACCTGAATCTGGTTGATGCCTTCAAGCTGATATTCGACCGGGTCTTCGGTCGTGATGATCTTCGTGCTCGGGTCGCGGATTTCCAGCAACGAACTGTAAAGCGTCGTCGATTTTCCGGAGCCCGTCGGGCCGGTGACCAAAATGATCCCGTGCGGCAGGCGGATCAGCTCCTTGAACGTCTTGTACAGGTCGGGTTCCATGCCCAGCTTCGACAGGCTGAACTCCATGCCTCCCTTGTCCAACAGACGCAGCACGAGTCCTTCGCCGTGGATCATCGGGATGACCGACACGCGGACGTCGACCTCGCGGCCTTTGACCTTCAACTGGATACGGCCGTCCTGCGGCAGGCGGCGCTCGGCGATGTTCAACCGAGCCATGATCTTCAGACGGCTGATGATCGCCGCGCGGAACCGGCTGATCTCGGGCGGGACGCTCTGGGCGTGCAGCACGCCGTCGATCCGGTAGCGAATCAACAGGCCGTGCTGTTGCGACTCGATGTGGACGTCGCTCGCCCGGGTCTCGATCGCCTCGAGCAGAATCTCGTTGACCAGCCGGACGACCGAGGGCTCCTGGGCCATCTCGGAAAGTTCCGATCCGTCGGTCTCCAATTCGTCGAGCAACTCGATCGAGCTGTCTTCAGCCTGGGCAAGCAGCCCATCGATCGTCTCGCTCCCGACGCCCAAGTGCGTCTTGATCAGCTTGTCGATCTCGCGCCGGCTGGCCAGCACGGGGCTAATCGTCAGTCCGGTCGCGGCGCTGAGTTCGTCGAGCGGATAGAGGTCGAATGGATCGCTCGTGGCCACGACCAGCGAGCCGTTCGATTGCCGGACGGGGAAGAGGGCTTCGCGATAGATGAACTTCAGCGGGAAGGTCTTCAGGAGCTTGAGGTCGACCTCGGTCTCGGCAAGATCGATGAAATCAAGATGCACTTCCTCGCCCAGTGCCCGTAGAGCGTCCTCCTCCGTCAAGAACCCCATTTCGACGGCGGCCTGATCGAGCCGCAGCCCGTCGGTCTGGGTGTTGCGAGACAGTTCAAGCTGTCGTTTGTTGAGGAGCCCCTTTCGGAGCAAAATTTCGCCTGCTTCCATTGCCCAATTCGCCCGATCTGGCTGGCCTCGTGTTCCGGTCGGGTGGGAAGGCCTTTGGCACGGTTCTCGTTTGAACCTGCGCGTTCCCTAGGGTGGCGGGAGCTTGGCTGCCCTCAAGGGCAAGCAAGCGGTGGAACGCAGAAACAAACGGGGACTGGTCCAAGGGCCTCTCACCAGCATACACGGGCAGCCGAGAGTCTGTCCAACGCAGTCCATTCCGAAGGGGGGAAAGTCGCCGGTCACACACCGCGATCGCCTCCGGAGCCCGGGGTCGCCCGATTCTTCATTCGGACCACACCGCTCCATATTGACCTAACCCCGCTTCGTCCCGACGGTTCCGGCACAATTGCCCCCTCATCAGAGGGCCAATGGGGTCAAATCCGCTGGGTGAACACGACCGGCTTCATTGTAGATGCAAGAATGGCATCTGGCCTTCTTTGTTATAAGTCGTTTTTCAAAAAGATCTTACGGATCGGCCACGGATAATCGCGGAGGAACACGGATCGAACACGAGCCACTATCAGGCTCGGCCAGCATGTTTTGGAAAAGAGTATCTCCCCCCTTTTGCATTTGCGCCGACCGTCCCCAATCTGTGTCCATCTGTGTTCATCTGTGACCCCTTCCTTTCTCTTTTCGTCGCGTCCCCCGCGGAACGAAGGGACGGCTACCGGGTTTAAAGGGGGAGGGGAGAGACTTTGCCCCATCCAGTCCAGCTTGGCGTTGTGGGGCACCGAAGTGCAAATAGAATGGAGAGAAGGTGGTGCGACGGCATGTCGCCCCCGTGACTCTTTCGGGTTGGGAGGTCCGACCATGCGACGCATCTCATTAGCCAGTGGGTTGATCCTCCTCGGAGTATGGGCCCTGTGCAGCGGTCTGCCCAGTGACGCCTTTGCCCAACCCGGTCCCTACGGCGCTCAGCCCGGCCCTTACGGCGGACAACCCGGTCCTTACGGCGGCGGGTACGCCCAACCGGCGCCGGGCGGTCCAATGCAGGGGCCCGGGGACCAAGGCGGACATGGCGGGCGCGGCGGCCGGCGAGGTGGCTGGGGCGGTCGACGCGGCGGGATGGGCGGTGGCGGTGACTTCATGAAAGGAATGCTCGACCGAATCGACGAGAACCACAACGGACTGATCGAACAAAGCGAAGTCGAGTCGTCTGGCCGCCGAAAGAGGATGTTCGAGGGCATGGTTCAGGGCGCGGGCATCGAACTGAAGTACCCGATGAAGGTCGACGACGTCCATAAGCGGGTTACCGAACACATGCAGAAGAACGGCCCTGCTTGGGGCTCTCGCCCTGGCGGCCCCGGAGGCCCCGGCGCCCCGGGGGCCAAGCCCGAGGCTCCCAAGAAACCCGAACCCGCGCCTGAGACGCGTAAAGTAGCCGGCTTCGGCGCTGACAGCGCATCTCGACCTTCCACCTCGGGCTTCGGCGCAACGACGACCGACGCCTCGGGCAAGTCCGACCCCAAGTCGGCATCGAAGGACTCCGCCAAGAAGGATGAAAAGAACGCCAAGTCCAAGAACAAGGAAGAATCGAAAGACGGCCTGACCGATCGCCAGCGAGCGCGTCTCCGCCGGCTTGCCCAGTCGACGCTCACACGCTACGACGACAACAAGAGTGGCCGGCTCGAACGGCCCGAGTGGTCCGACCAACACGAGCGGTTCAAGACGGCCGATACCGACAACAACGGAATCCTCACCCTCGACGAGTTAACCAACTGGCTAACCGAAGCCAGTCGTCCGAAGACAACGAAGAAGAAAGAGGAAGACGTGCCACGCCGCATCGAGTACAGCTCGTCGCCAAGTGTCTCTTCTCCGGCCGGCCCTCGCCCGGGCCGATTCCTCACCGCGACCGAACGGCTGCCCGCCGAACTTCCCTCCTGGTTTATCCAGAAGGACGCCAACGGCGACGGCCAGGTCAGCATGGCCGAGTACGCCACCTACTGGACTCGCGATAAGGCGACCGAGTTCAGCAGCTACGACCTGAACAACGACGGCATCATTACCCCGCAAGAAGGTCTGGCTGCGAAATAGAATCACTCTTCTCGCCCAGCACAACTCAGCCACTGCAGGTGGACGGGACGAATCCCGAGTCCCTAGCCCCCAGTCCCTAGCCCCCCACCCACCAGGCAGCTTCCAATCTGGTACGTCGCCAGCGCGCCGAGGTACGCCAGGACGGTCATGTAGCCGAACACAAACGTCGGCCAGCGCCAAGAGTTGGTTTCTCGGCGGATCACGGCCAGGGTAGCGGCGCACTGGGCGCATAGGGCGAAGAAAACCAGGATCGACAGCGCCACGGGCAGCGTGAACAGCGGCCGGTCGGTTCCTTCCCAGGTTGCGTGGCGCAGGTGGGCGCGGAGTTGCGTCTGGCCCTCGGGGTCGTCGGCCTCGTACTCCCCGCCGGCGAAAATGACGCCCAGCGTGGCGACCACGGCCTCTCGCGCCGGGAACGCGGCCAGCACGGCGCAGCCGATCCGCCAGTCCCAGCCCAACGGCTTGACGACCGGCTCGATCGCGCGGCCCATCCGTGCCAAGATGCTCTGGTGCTGGTAAGCCGCTTCGATTCGACCGTGCAGGACGGCCAAAGAGGCTTCATCTTCGACCCGCTGGGCTTGGGGCAGATCGGCGTCGGCCAGACGTTCATTCAAGGCGGCCTTCTCGGCGGCAAAGGGCGCTTCGACCACCGCCGCGTCGTGTGGGTAGTAGAGCGCGGCCCAGACCAGGATCGACACGACCAGGATCATTGTCCCGGCCGTCCGGATGAACACCCAACCCCGCTGCAATACGCGGTGCAGCACAACGCGAATCGTCGGCCACTGGTACGACGGCAATTCCAGCAGAAACGGCGGCGACGGCCCTCGCAGGATCGTCCGGCGAAACA
>JAFGFF010000075.1 GCA_016931075.1 Pirellulales bacterium
CAGTGCATCGGCGCCACCACCCTCGACGAGTACCGCAAGTACATCGAAAAGGACAGCGCCCTGGACCGCCGGTTCCAGGTCGTCATGGTCGAGCCGTCGACTCCGCCCGAGGCGGTTGAGATCCTTAAGGGCCTCCGCGACCGATACGAAAAACACCATCACGTCCAGATTACGGATGATGCCGTGAGTTCGGCCGTCGAGCTGTCGGGTCGTTACATCACCGGCCGCTGTCTGCCCGACAAGGCGATCGACGTCATCGACGAGGCTGGCGCCCGCGTCCACCTGAAGTCGATGACCCGGCCGCCCGACCTGAAGGAAATCGACGTCGAGGTCGAGCAGCTCAACCACGAGAAGGAAGAGGCGGTCGCCAACCAGGACTTCGAAAAGGCCGCCTCGCTGCGCGACAAGGCGGACAAGCTCAAGGAGAAAAAGAAGAAGATCACCGAGGAATGGCGCGAAAAGTCGATGGCCACCGACGGCATCGTCGACGAGGAAGTCATCGCCGAAGTGGTCTCGAAGATGACCGGCATCCCGCTCACCCGGCTGACGACCGAGGATTCGATGCGGCTGATGCAGATGGAAGACGAGCTGCACAAGCACATCATCAGCCAGGACGAAGCGATCAAGTCGATCTCGAAGGCCGTCCGCCGCAGCCGCAGCGGCCTGAAGGACCCGAAGCGGCCCACCGGCTGCTTCATCTTCGCCGGCCCGACGGGCGTGGGCAAGACCTTGCTGGCCAAGGTCCTGGCCGAGTTCATGTTCGGCGACGAGGACGCGATCATCCAGATCGACATGAGCGAGTACATGGAGAAGCACAACGTCAGCCGGCTCGTCGGGGCCCCTCCGGGCTACGTCGGCTACGAGGAAGGCGGTCAGCTCACAGAGAAGATCCGCCGCCGGCCCTATTCGGTCGTCCTGTTGGACGAAATCGAGAAGGCCCACCCGGACGTCTTCAACATGCTCTTGCAAGTGATGGAAGAAGGCCGCCTGACTGACAGCTTCGGCCGGAACGTCGACTTCCGCAACACAATCGTCATCATGACGACAAACGCCGGGGCCGAGGCGATCAAGAACGAGGCCGCCTTCGGGTTCCAGAAACCGGACGACGACGCCTCGTACGAAAGCATGAAGGAACGCGTCCAGGAACAGATCGAAAAGGTCTTTCGGCCCGAATTCCTCAACCGTGTCGACGACGTCATCGTCTTCCGCCACCTCACGCAGGATGACCTGTGCGACGTGATCGAACTCGAGTTGGCCAAGGTCCGCGAGCGGCTGGCCGAGCGAGGCCTGACCCTCGTGATGACCGACGAAGCGAAGAAGTTCCTCATCAAGAAGGGCTCGAACCTTGACTTCGGCGCCCGGCCGCTCCGCCGCGCGTTGGAAAACAACGTCGAGGATCCGCTTTCCGAGGAACTGCTCAAGGGCGAATTCCAAGGCAAGGACACGATCACCGTCGAGACGAAGAAGGTCGGCAACAAGACCCAACTGATCTTCCAGGGCTCCTGTGCGAATCCAGATACTCCCCCGCCGGTAGCCGCCGCCACCGAGGGCGGTTCGACCGAGGGCGACCAAGGCTGATCGTTCGGCCGGTTCCCACAATCCCTGACATTTCCAAGCCCACCTGCCTTGTGCCGGTGGGCTTTTTTGTTTTCCATGTTTCCCGTATTACCCCATTTCCCCAAACAATAAACCTGACTCAAGCCATACGACCCGAACGACGAAGAATGAGAAGCGCCCCCACTGCGCACCCTCTCCCCTTGGGAGAGGGTAGCGGCGAAGCCGCTAGGTGAGGTAGTGGCAAGCGGCCAGTGATTAGTTTTTTAGTGATCGGGGTGTCACTGGCTCCGCCAGTGCCCTTGGAGTACCACATTCTGAGCGTGGTCGGGCAGCACCGTTAACGAACGCGACCGAAGCGCGTCTCTCCAGGTCATGTTGAACCATCAATAGTAAATTATCTCCAGCCAGTACTTCCATATCCATGTCCACCCCCTCCGACATCCCGATCTCCGATCTGCCCCACGAGAACCAGGGTTGGATCGATTCGTTGACCGATCGGGTGGCCGACCTGGGGGGCGTGGTGTTGGACGCGCTGGCAGAGGTGGGCAGCATGTCGCTGTTCGCCTGGCGGATGTTCACATGGCTTTTCTCCCGATTGCCACCGCGAGGGACGCTCACGCCGAGCTTCTACCAGATCGGCGTGTTGAGCCTGCCCGTGGTGGCCCTGACCGGCACGTTCATCGGCATGGTGCTGGCCGTGCAGAGCTTCGCCCAGTTTCGAATGCTGGGCATGGAGACACGGATGGGGGCCGTGATCAACATGTCGCTGGTCCGCGAGTTGGGGCCCGTGCTGGCGGCCACGATGCTGGCCGGCCGGGTGGGCAGTTCCATGGCGGCCGAGTTGGGCACCATGCGCGTCACCGAGCAGATCGACGCCCTGAGCAGCATGGGCGCCAACCCGATCCATTACCTCGTGGTCCCCCGGTTTCTGGGCTGTTTGCTGTTGATTCCGGCGTTGACGATCATGGCCGATTTCATGGGCATGGTCGGAGCGGGTCTGTTCAGCATCCACCTGCTTGGCGTCGATTCGCACCACTACATGGAAAACACCCGCCAGTTCGTCAGCCATTTCGACTTGTTCGTCGGCGTGTTCAAAAGTCTCTTTTTCGGCGGGGCCATCGCGCTGATCGGCTGCCACCGCGGATTCCACTGCAATCCGGGGGCCGAAGGGGTGGGCCGCGCGGCGACCTCCGCCTTCGTCCTCTCGTTCGTGGCGATCTTGTTCCTCGACCTGATGCTCGGGATCGTCCTGGACGCCGTTTATTACTCCATCTGGCCCGAGGCCCCGAAACTGTTTTGATGGATCATTCCATTTGGCCCGAGGCCCCAAAATAGTATTGACCATGGTCCACGCTTCATCCACCGCTGCCGGTCGCCGCCCGCTCGTCTCGATCGAGCGGCTCGGGGTGACGTTTGGCCGCAACTGCGTGCTGCGCGACGTCCGTCTGCGGATCCAGCGGGGCGAAACGGTAGCCGTGATCGGCGAAAGCGGCTGCGGCAAGACGGTCCTGTTGAAGACGATCATCGGTCTGTTGAATCCCACGTCCGGCTCGGTCTGGTTCGACGGCCAGGACTTGGCCTCGCTCAACGAGCGCGAATTGACCCAGCAGCGGATCCGCTACGGCTTCCTGTTCCAACAGGCGGCCCTGTTCGACAGCATGACGGTGGCTCAAAACGTAGCCTTCCCGTTGCGCCAGCACCGCACGCTGCCCGAGGCGGAAATCCAGCAGACGGTCGTCGCCCGGCTGGCCGAGGTGGGGCTGCCTGACAACGTCTTGGGCAAACGCCCGGCCGAGCTGTCGGGCGGAATGCGCAAACGGGTTGGTCTCGCCCGGGCGCTGGTCCTCGAGCCGGAACTGATGCTCTACGACGAGCCCACCACCGGCCTGGACCCGATCATGAGCGACGTCATCAACGAGCTGATCCTCTCGACCCGGAAAAAGCACCCGGTCACCAGCGTCATTGTGACCCACGACATGCGTACGGCCCACAAGGTGGCCGACCGCGTCGTCATGCTCTATCCGTCCGCGCGACTCAAGCCGGACGAGCCGCAGGTTCTCTTCGACGGCCCGCCCGAGACGATCGAAAAGGCCGACGATCCCCGGGTGACGCAGTTCGTCCGGGGCGAAGCGAGGGAACGCTTGATGGAACTTCACCAGCAGAACGGGTAGGAAAACCATGGACGATCGCAAGCTCCGCACTCGCGTGGGATTTCTCGTCGCCGGGACGATTCTCGTCGCCGGGATTCTGATCTCGCTGCTAGGCAACCGGCCGGCCCTGTTCCAAGGGACATACAAGATCAAGATCATCTTCCCCGACGCGCCCAGCGTGACGGTCAACACACCGATCCGCAAGAGCGGTATTCTGATCGGTCGCGTCGACAGCGTCGAACTGCTCGACGAGGGCGGCGTGCAGGTCGTGGCCAAGATCCACGACAACATCAAACTCTCGGACAATGAAACGTGCGAGGTGCAAAGCTCCTTGCTGGGCGACGCCGAAATTCGCTTCCGGCTCCCGCCCGGCCAGAAACCGTCGGGACGCTACTTGGCGCCAGACGAGGAGATCCAGGGCACGATGGCGGCCGACCCGCTCCAGGTCGTGGCTGATTTGCAGGGAAGCCTTTCCGGCGCGATCGGCTCGGTTTCCGACGCGTCCCACAAACTCAGTTCCGCCGCCCAAGAGGTGACCGACCTGCTCAAACACAACGAGCAGGACATCAGCAGCATCATCGGCTCGCTTCGCGGCACGACGGACTTCACCGGCGAGCTGTTCGAGGACAAGGAGTTCCGCGCCAACCTCAAACGCGAAGTCACCCAACTCCCCCAGATGTTCGAGGACGCCCGGTCGACAATCACCACGCTCCGCACAACCATGGACAAAATGAACCAGACGATGGCCAAGGTCGACACCAGCCTGGACGACATCAACGCCATCACCAAACCGCTGGGCAAGAACAGCGAGACCATGGTCCGGGAGATGACCGAAAGCATCCAGAAACTCAACCAGGTGATGGACGACATCACCGTGTTCAGCCAAGCGATCAACAACCGCCGCAGCTCGCTCGGCCGGTTGCTTCACGACGATCAGCTCTACCAGCACCTCAATCAGGCGGCCGCCAACATCGACGACCTGACCACGCGGATGCGGCCGATCGTCAACGACGTTCGGATCCTCTCCGACAAGCTTGCCCGCCACCCGGGCGTCATCATCCGCGACGCGGTCCGTCCCGGCCCCGGCACCAAGGGCCTGCCCCCGATGCCGCGGCAATACTGACCCGGCCGAGGACTGTCCTCTTTGCCCCCAAGCCGCCGGGCGACGAATCTGTGCATTTTCGGCGGGAAATAGGTCGATCCGCACACGTGGATTTCAAACTGCACGCTGACCGTTTCCCTTGCCCGGGCCATCTTGGTACACTTAGGGAAACTCGCCTATCGATAGCGCGGTGGGCAGCTTACGGAAGCCTGAAGCCTAAACCGCCTTTCCGCGCGACCGTCCCACCACAAGGCGAGCATCCATCGTCGATCCGGCCGCCGGGAATCGTGACGACCGGATTATCGTACTCGGAATCAGAAGAAGAGGCCCAACGGAGGAACGCCATGCATCGGATGAAAAAACGGCCGCGAGGTTTCACGCTGGTCGAATTGCTCGTGGTGATCGCCATCATCGGGATCCTGATCGCCCTGCTGCTGCCGGCCGTCCAGGCGGCCCGCGAGGCGGCGCGTCGTATGTCCTGCTCAAGCAACCTGAAACAGCTCGGCGTGGCGATGCACAATTATCATTCCGCCTTGCGATGCTTTCCGCCCGGCTTCATGGCACGTAACCATGAAGGCGATATCACCGGCGGCTGGGCCTGGGGCGTCTTCCTGATGCCCTACATCGAACAGAGCCCTTTGCGGGACCAACTCAGCCCGATGAAGTACACGCTCTCCCAGGTCGTTACCGACCCTGGCTTGTTGACCATGCTCGAGACGGACCTTGAGGTCTTCCACTGCCCCTCGTCGACGATCCCGCCGCTTCGCGAGTTCCAGGGCGGAGGCCAGATGGTCGGAACGGCCAATTACACCTGCTGCCGAGGGTATTTTAATTACAAGGGCGGCACACACCTGGTGCAGCCCAACAACGGCGTCTTCTACGCCGAGAGCCGCACCCGCATCCGCGACATCCGCGACGGCACGAGCCAGACCTTCGCCCTGGGCGAACGGACCGTTCTGAAGGTGCACGAGAACGATCCCTCGAAGTGGCCCTCCTGGTGCGGCCCCGGCGGCCTGGGCATCGGCAGCACGGTCAGCTCGAGCGTCAACGAACGAATGAACCACCCGACGAACATGCACTCCTTCAGCAGCGACCACCCCGACGGGGCCAACTTCTGCCTGGCCGACGGCTCGGTACACTTCCTGACCAACGACGTCGAGTCGGCCGCCGGCACCGTCGATCCTTCGACCGGCACCCACGTCCAATTCGTCCAAGCCATTGGATCGGGCACCATCGGCGTCTATCAACTCCTCGGCGCGATCGACGACGGGCAGGCGCTGGAGAGTCCCTTCTGAGCGAAGTCGTTGGTCTGAAATGGTCAAACGCACGTGGGTCTGAAAAAGGAGGAATGCACGATTGGCGTTCCTCTTCGCGGTAAGGTACGGTGTATAACGCTCGAAGAAATGGATTGCATTACGCCCAGTGCGTCATGAGTTTTCTTGAGAACCTGTGGCAGGGCGGTGTTGGCGTCTTGTCGGGATTTGGTGCCAAAACGCCCATTAGACACCATTGCCACCCATTGGTCCTGCTACGCATGGGTGGGACGTGCCTAGACAATAGGAATTGTGTGCCGCAGATTCGGAGGCGGAGTAAACTTGTGGAATTCCGGACGGAACAAAACGGTACGCCAGTCAAAATCGACGCACGTATTTGCCGTACCTATAGTTGCGACTGACTGTCCCGAGAAATCCTGTTGGTGCCGAGTCCCGACACTCGTGTGCTTCGTCGCCTAACTACCCGTTCAAAGAAACGGGCCGTTTTCTGCATTGCGGACGCGCATAGTCAACACAAAACGCGTATAATTAGACTCATCTTAGGGCAACCGGGGTAGCACTCCACCTCTTCTCCCCACACTCGATTCGTATCAGGAGATGGACGATGCTCATGCACCGGTGGTTAGCGGCGGTAGCGGTTCTGCTCGTTGGTACCGGACAACTCTGGGCAGGGTTCACAATACTTGACTATCCCGGTGCTGTCCACACATGGGCCGTCGACGTTTGCGGAAACACTGTGTTGGGAATCTACATCAGCAACAACGGTGACCATGCGTTCCTTTATGACGGCATCACTTACTCGGCAATCATCCCTCCCGGTTCCAATTCGACAATGGCATTTGCCGTGTCCGGCAACCATGTGGTTGGGACTTACTGGGCTGCTGATTACGTTGGCCACGGGTTCCTCTACGACGGCATGACTTACACGACGCTTGACTTTCCCGGGGCCCTTTTTACAGATGCATGGGGCGTATCCGGCAACAACGTAGTGGGCAGTTACGACTACGGTGATGGCGTCACCCATGGTTACATCTATGACGGTACGACGTATACGACACTCGATTTTCCCGGTGCCACGTACACTTATGCATGGGGCGTTTCCGGTAATAATGTGGTGGGTTGGTACGACGATGGCGCGACTCATGGATTTCTTTTCAATGGCTCCACGTACACGACGCTCGACCCCCCCGGTTCTGTCTATACAGAGGCTTGGGATGTTTCCGGCAACCGTGTAGTCGGCAGTTACTCCGATGGCAGTACCTACCATGGTTTCCTCTTTGACAGCGCGATGTACACGGCAATCGATCCTCCGGGTTCCTGTGACACAGCTCCAGGAGGCGTTTTCGGAAGTACAGTGGTCGGGAAATACAACGACGGCAGCGTTACCCACGGATTCGTCTTCAACGGTGTGACTTACACGACGATCGATCCTCCTGGTTCCACTTGCACGGATGCATGGAGCGTTTTCGACAACGTCGTGGTTGGACACTATGTCGAGGACGACGTTACGCATGGATTTCTGTATGCCATTTCGGAGCCTGGCGACGCCGATGGGAATGGTGTGGTCGATGCCGCCGACGCCCGTCGGCTGGCCGACCATTGGCTGCAGACAGATGTCCTTTGGGCTGACGGTGACTTCAACGGCGACAATGTGGTTAATGATCTTGACGCCTCGATTCTGGCGGCGAACTGGAATCCTGGGCCCGAGCCGACTGCTGCGCCTGAGCCTGGTAGTCTTGCAATACTTTTAGCGCTTGTTGCCGTTTGCGCCGCGCAACGTTTGACCGGAGGTCGCGCGGCCGAAGGGAAGTGCTGTGGTTGAACCGCTCGTTGTCGGCTGACAGGTTCCTATGCCCCTCCAATCATCCTCCCCGGGCCGTGTGGCCGGAATTGATTATGGAACGGTGCGGATCGGCATCGCGGTGAGCGATCCGGACCGGTCGATTGCCAGCCCACTGGAGAACTACACCCGCGGCGGGCCCGAGGCCGACGCGCGGCGGTTCCGGCGGTTGGTCGAGGAGGAGGGGATCACGCTGTTCGTCGTCGGGCTGCCCGTCCACCTGGACGGCCGGGAGAGCGAGAAATCGCAAGAAGCTCGGCAATTCGCCGATTGGCTGGCCGAGCAAACCGGCGTACCGGTCGAGCTGTTCGACGAGCGGTTCACCAGCAGCCAGGCCGAGCAGTGGCTCCAAGAGGCCGGCCTGACTTCCCGTCGCCGCAAGCAGCGTCGCGACATGCTGGCCGCCCAGATCTTGCTGGCGGCCTATCTCGAGTCGGGCCAATCGGCCCGCGGTGAGCCTGGTTCGCTTGACGATTAAGCCAAGAATGCCCCCGACGAGGGGGTGCGGCTGTAAGGGCTGTACGGAATATTCCCTAAATGCGGTTGGCAACGGGAGCCGATGCTCTTAGTACATGACCCAGTACCCCGTCCTGGCTGCGCCGGCACGGCTGCCGTCAGGCCGACCATCTCCAGAACATCGTCTCCAAGGGGGGAAGCCCATGTTCCGCCGGATTCTCTTCGTCGCGCTATGCGCGGCAACCCTGATCGCCCTGATCGGTGTCTCGGACGCTCAGGCCCAGCAACAGGCCTACGGACAGCAGTGGGGCCGGTCCTATTCAACCCAGGACTGGAACCGCTTCTATCACTACCCGTACGTTTACTATCCCCAAAGCTTCTGGGGCGCCGATTACTACCGCAGCAGCCAGGACCTCTACCACCGCTATCCGCCCGAGATGCAGATCCCGGTCTACAACCGCCAGTGGCAGAACTACTACCCCCAAGGCCGCAAGTACCACAGCGGCCACCACTTCATCCTGGACGTGTTCTAGCGGAACACCTGCGGAAGTCAGCACCGGCTCGTCAGCCGAGAGCCGACCACAGCCCTGAGCGAACGTGACCCGCCCATACCCGGCGACCGGCCCCGTTCGACCAGGGCTTTTTGTTTTCTTGTCCTGCTGGGCGTCCTGCCAGAGGGGTATCGAACAATCCCTGCTGATTCTTCTCATCCCAAGGCTAATGACAAACAATAGCCATTCTTGCCACAATGCCCCCCATGCCAGGGGGCTTCTCTTGTGTATTCGCAAGAAATCTCCTGAATTCCTCTCTCGAATGTCAGGTTCGAATGCTGAACGGCAAATTGAAATTGATGTTTGTTTTCGAGCGTGGCGGTTGTTGCACGCCCTCGATTTGAGTCAGGAAGGCGGATACCGAGAAAACGTATGTGCGGGAGAGTGTCATGAAAAGAGTCATCGCAATCATCACCCTATTGACCATAGCCGGTTGGGGCTCGACCGCGGGGGCGTCTGTCTTCAACGGACATGTGGACTATCAGGTTGAGCTGGACGGGTACTACGCCGTCATCACAGGAGGTCTCTTCCCGAACGGGCAAACCCGAACGGGTATCAAGAGCACCGGCGGCACCATGTTCTATCTCTTCGAGAATACTGACAACTCCGAGTACATACCGCCTCGGGTACCCCAGGCTTGGAATCGGGACGGGTGGTTTACCGCGACCTCCGGTGTAGCGCTGACCATGCGGGATTCCAGCGGTGCGATTGTCTACGACAACAATGGGATTGACACAGGTCTTTTCCCCACGGACTTCTATGGAAAACAAGACGGCTCGGAGATCACGCCGGGGCTTTATTGGGGCTACTCCATGGCCAATAATGACGATTGGATCTATGCCGGCTACTTCCGGCTGACAGAAGAGACCACAATCAGCGAGATCAGCGGCTACTTTTCTTCGAGTTGTGGTGGCGAAATTGACTTGTCCTATCCATTCGACTTTGCCATGAACATCTTCTCCGAAGAAGACGGGACAATGATGCCGACCAATACCGGCGGATTTGACGGCGACGTCTTCTGCAGTGATTTTGTTCCAGGCACATTCAGTATAAGCGACACGAATGTTGATCGCATCTACGAAGGTGTCAGTTGGTCGCCGACCGACAGAATCATGCGCCTGACCTACACACTCGACAGCCCCGTCACACTGCCTGCCGGTGAGTATTACTTCAGCCACACGGCCCAGGTCGTTCCCGAACCGGCTTCGCTGGCCATTTGGTGCCTGCTCGGCCTCGCCTTCGCCGGCGGAGCATGGCGCAATGCGTTCCTTCACCGAAAGTCCGGCCGCCGCAGCTAAACCTGGTTCAGACAGTTAAACAGAAAAATCACTGACAAGCCATCAGGTCAACCGTCCTGGTGGCTTGTTATATTTCTTGTTCCGCTTTCGACCAGAGCTGAACTCCACCCTGCTGTACTTCCGCCCGGCTTCTACTCTGCCCTAGCCGTGCTTCACCGCAGCGCTTCGTCCACCAGGGTCAGGTAGTTTTCGACCGTGACGTAGCTGGGGATCGAGTTGCCCGCGCCGACGGCGAAGCGGCCGCCGGGGCTACAGTGGTCGATGACGTGGCGAACGTAGGCGCGAAGTTCGTCGGGCGGGAGGTGGGCCAGCTTGTGGACGTCGATGCCTCCGAGCAGGGCGATCCGGTCGCCGTAGAGGCGTTTGGCCTCGACGACCGAAAGGCAATTGTCCTGGAAGGAGTGCTTGCCGTCGATTCCGACGTCCTCGATCAGGTCTTCCATGATCGCGGTTATCTGGCCGCAGCTATGAAGGAAGTAGAGCCGGCCAGCGTCGTGGATCTGGGCGGCATACTTCTTGTGCCATGGGAGGAAGAGTTCCCTGATGTGTTTCGGCGGGATCAGCGTCTGCGTGTTAAAACCGAAATCCTCGCCCTGGAAGATGGCGACCAGGCCGTCGAGCTGGAGGAGATGCTCGTTGTACTGCTGAATAAGGACTCCGAGCCGGTCTGTCACGGCCTTGACCAGTTCAGGGTTGTCGTAGAGCATCAGGCAGAGGTTTTCGTACCCGATCAGTCGCGAAACGTGCTCGTAGACGCCGCCGGCGTGGCAGGTGATGAATCCGAATCCGTCGGGCAGGTGCTCGCAGATGTATTGATGGATGTAGAAATTGGCGTCGGTACACTCGGGCCAAGGGTATCGCTCGAAATCGTCCCAGGTCTGGATCGGCCCGTCGTGCAGCCCCTGCCAGGCCCGATTGTAGCTCTCGTTGCCGGCGGCCGTGTCTTGGGTGACCAGCGCGACGGCCGGCAGCGGCAACGAAACCTCGCACCGGATGAAGTCGTAGCCCATGTGGCGCCAGAAGGCGATCTGGTTGTCGAGCCACGCGTCGATGTCGGCCCGATTCTCGTGCGAGAGGTCCATCTGCCCGCCCATATACTCGGTCTTGTCGGATGTATCCACCCAGGTGCGCCCCATCATGTCTTCGAGAATGGGCCGCATGACGGCGTTGTCGACCAGGTACTCGACCATGGGCGCCTTGTCCGGAGTCTTGGTCCCGGTCATCGCGTCGAGGAACCGTTGGATGTCCGGCTTGGGTTTTTCGATCGGAACCTTGAAGGAACCCATGGGTCACACTCCCCGAGTTTGGTGGTGTTTTTAGATCAATAATACGTGGCGAGTCCAGTGGTGTGCACTCGGACTTTCCGTCACATCGGCGGGCTTTCCGGTTTGTAGATGTTGGAAATCCCGGTTAACGCACAGGCGACGATCAGCAGCGCGATCCCGCCGTAGAGCCACACGAAGGCCCGGCCGTTGCAGCCTTTCCATTCGCCGGAGAGGACGCCCAACACGTTGGCGGCGATGATCGTCGCGGCCAGGAAGATGGGCCAACCGACGATGGGTCCGATGTCCGGGATGATGTTGATCGCCAGCGAGCCGTAGAGCACCATCCCGGCCAGAAACAACACAGACATGACGACGCCCTTGAGCACGTTGCCCAACGAGCCCGGCTGAAAATAGCAGCCGAGCGAACCGTTTCGCCGCATCAGGTGGAGGCAGTATAGCGTGTTGACGACGAATCCGCCAAGGAACCACGGCAATAAAAGGGCGTAGCCCGAGTTGCAGGCGGGAACCGTTTCCAGCCGTATGACCTCGTCAGTGATGAGTTTCCCGAAAAAGAAGGCGAAATTGGCCATGCAGCAGAACACGCCGGCCAGAATGCAGACCACCAGCCCCGCCAGGAAAGAGACCTTTGGCCCGCCGCCGGTCGCCGCAGGCTCAGCGTGCTGCTGACGCTGGCGAAGTTCTCCGGCAATCGACACCAGGGCCACCCCGACAACGAGGATTACCAACCCGGCAGTGAGCACCCCCACGCCGGCCGCGGTCATTTGGCCCTCCTTCAGGAAGAGGATAGGCAGCAACGTGCCCAGGCAGGCGTTGATGCCCGTGATGATCGAGATCCCCAGCGCCATCCCCAGAAATTCCGCGCCAAGCCCATAGAGCACGGCTCCGATTCCCCACCCGAGGCCGAACAGAAAGACCAGACCCACCGTTTTCAGCCCGACGTGTCGATAGACGTCCATCAGGCCCGGAGTGGTCCCCCAAGCCAGCCCCAGCGGCAGGATCAGGCAGCAGGTGACAGTGAAGACCAACCATCCGTTCTCCCAACGCCATCGACGCATGAACTTCATGGGGAAGAAGAACGTGCCCTGCACCGCGCCGCCCAGCAGCGCCAGCGACAATCCAAGCAAGACTTTCATGGATCACACGCCCAATGAACGAGAAAAGAACGGCCCGCCCCGAAGCAGCCATACGTCAAGTCCAATATGCCTTTCCCCCTCGCGGGCTGAAATAGTTGAAGTTCGGAACGTTTTGTAGTATCTTATGAATTTGCCATGCAGTCCATTCTCGTTTTCTACCGCGATCTCCACCCCAAGGCCGCCGGCCTGCTGCGGGAATCGACCCTTCCGCCCGGGGCTGTCTACATCGACGGGCTCGGAATACAGGAGCGGATGGAGCCCTGTCTGATCCACCGGGCCAACGGAACCGACGGCTATCTGCTGATGGGTTTCAACGACCCGGTCGTGATCCACGACAAGACGGGCGCCAACTGGCACCCGCCGGGCAGCCTCATCCTGTGGCATCCCGAAGAGATGCACTACTACGGGAACGAAAACCAGGCGTGGAATCACTCCTGGATCCACCTATGCGGTGAGGATGTGCCGGCCCTGCTCAAACGGACCCCGATCCCCAGGAACCAGGTCTTCCCCTTCTCGCTGCCGGAACTGCTCGACAAGGGCCTGCTGGATATCTACGAAGAGCTTGAAGGCACGTGGCCGGCCGACGCCCTGCTGATCAGAAACCTCGTCGAAAACCTGTTCCGCCGTGTCCGGCGCGTCCTGTTCGACGATCCGCCCAAGACCCCGGTCCCGGAACGGATGCGGGCCGTGAAGCGATACCTCGACACACACTACAATCAGGTGTTCACCCTGGAGGAACTGGCCCAAGTCGGCCGCCTGTCGGTCTCGCACCTATGCGCCGTGTTCCGCGAGTGTTTTGGATGCCCACCGATCGAATACCGCACCCGACTCCGGATGGAACACGCCAGCCGCTTCCTCCGAGACACCAGCCTCCGCGTCTCCGAAATCGCCTCCCTGGTGGGCTACGGCGACATCTACTACTTCTCAAAACACTTCAAGGCCTATCATGGAGCGTCCCCACGAGAATACCGCCTCCAGGCAGCCCGCCCCGCCGCGGATTCTCGCAATTAGCAGAAACTCCGCCGACTCTTCTGAACGCCCGTCCATGTTCCCGCCGCCGCAACGGAAGCCCCCCAGCCACCTTGGCAAACCGCCCGGCTTCTTCTATCATGGGTAGCCTTGGCTGGACGGCCCTTCCCCCCCAAGGGCCCCCACGCGCCCGTGGCGCAACTGGATAGCGCATCGGTCTTCGGAACCGAGGGTTAGAGGTTCGAATCCTCTCGGGCGTGCTTGCAAGTTAAAACGACTTGCGTCAAGGTCTGAAAACGGCGATCGTTCATGCACCTCATCTCACCACATCAGGTGTGGCGAACTTACCCTCCATATCGTAAGGAAGCCGTCGAACGATCGTTCCTTCGCGGTTGGTGAAGTAGAGATACGAAGCGGATTTCTTTTCCGTATTGCCATCCGCCCAAAGGGCGAAGAATGGGGCGTCGGGTTCGGCTCCGAATACCTTTCGGACATAGGTGTGATTTCGTGGGCTGTTCTTCGTGACCTGGCGTGCCTTTGTCCAGGTTTTCCCTTCATCCTTACTGATCCAAATTGCGATTTCGCCACCGGGTCCCCAGCGTTGCGGGCCGGGCTCCGTCGGACCGATAATCCGCCACGTGCCGTCCGATTCGACCCAGATCGGACCGGTGTCGTAGTTATTCGTCGAATGGGTCACCTTGTGGATATTCCACTTGCCGTCTTTGTGGTGGAGTATTTCCCAGGTGCGAGGATCGCCTTGTGGACCAGGCTTGTGGTCGGAGGAAGTGACAACCAGCAGGACCGGGTTGCCGTCGTTGTCCAACGTGATGCTGTTGAGATAGACCATGCGATTATCCTTGGAATAAGCCTTCACGCGGGCCGGATTGTCTATCTTGGTCAGCGGTGTCTTCATGGTCACGCCGTCGGCAGTCTGCCACGTCTTGCCCAAGTCGCGAGTTTCCAGGTAGTAGAGATCGGTTCGTTTGTCCACGCTTCCCTTCGGGTGGCGGTTAAACATCGTGACCACACGCCCCTCTTTCTCGAACGACGTTTGATATTGCCCTTCCTTTTCCATTCTGGATAGTACCCGTCCCTGGCTGCAAGTTCCGTCCAAATCACGAAACCTCCAGTAAAGCACCCGCCTGTTGCTGTTATCGGTGATTCTCTTGTACTGGGTAAAAAACTCGAAGGCGCCCTTTCCCTTGATCGAAAAAGGTTGAGGGTAGCACATCTCTTCTTCAGAGATCATCTCGAAACGTTCGATGTCGTACGGCTTGACACTTCGATAAACGAAACCTGGTCGCTTACGCGCTCGGCCGGCGACGTAGACCCAGATGTGTCCCCTATGGTCAATTGCCAGAGATGAATCATCATGAGGGTCATCGACGCCTTGTTTGTCGTGGAGGATCGTCGGTCGCGGAACGCGGTCTTTTTCATGGTCGTAATACGATACCATGTTGTAGAGATGCGTCTGGCCGTTCTTCGAGCCACCGTAGCAAAAAAACGTCTTCTTCACTTCGGGTGCGTAGACCGCGATCGGGACGTGTTTGACAAAGCCAGTGCCAAGACCACCGCAATTCTTGTCGCCGTACTGCCAATAACTCGTCCAGTGATACTTCTTTTTTGGGAGATCAGACGTGTATTGCCCCAACGTATACCAGATGCCTCGATAGCCGGTGTCTTTAGGTTTGAGCGTTTGATCTCTGTCGGATACAGGTGCCTTCGAACTACCATCGTTCACGGTGGCGTGGAGAATGGAAGTATGGCCTGACAGGGTCATTACAAAGACTGTGAGAAAGCACCATTTATTCATCGATCACATCGCTTTCTGGCGTACTCGATTCTGTGTGGGGTAACCGTTCACGCCCCGGGGAGCAATGAGGGAGCGGATTGGTGGGCAAGATGAGCTTCGACGGCTTGGGTTACCAAGGCGAAG
>JAFGFF010000076.1 GCA_016931075.1 Pirellulales bacterium
CCGACTCGGTGCCGCCGGAGAACTTCGAAGCTCTGGTTCAGGCCGTGCATGACTATGCAAGTGCGTGGATCCCTGCTACGTCGGCTCCTGCTCGGAGCACCGGGATAGCTGGGACGCCTGGGCAATGTAGGCCTCCGCGCCATGAAACAGCAGCCTCACGGCAGCCCAAGCGCCGATGAACTGGAATCCCAAGGCGATCCACTTTGCCGCCGATTCCACCGATCCGACATGACAGCCGGCGATCTTGCCATGCTCGCGACAGGCACGGCCGACCCGCGCCATGACCTCCGCAATCTCGGCGTCGGAGCTATTTCCACCGCAGGCCAACAGCGCCCCCAGGTCCCCCGGGCCCACGTACAGCATGTCAACCCCAACCGTGCCAGCAATCTGGTCGACGAGCTCGACCGCCTCCGGAGTCTCGATCTGAATCGCGGTAATGATCGATGCATTTGCCTCGGCAAAGACGCACTTGGAGTCCACTTGGGATGCGAATCCGACGTGCGGCCGATACAGATGCACGCCACGGCAACCCAGCGGTGGGTATTTGGTCATGGCGACCGCCTGGCGCACCTCTTCCATGGTCCGCGCCTGCGGAAGAAGAATGCCGTTGGCGCCGGCGTCGAGCATCTTGGTGATCGTACCCCGCTCGCCTAGAGGCACGCGAACCAGGCTGGTCATGTGTACTGTTCGCGACGCCTCGATTAACCGCCGGGCTTGATGCGGGCTATAGGTGCCGTGCTCCATGTCGATGATCACGAAGTCTAGTCCGGCGAGGGCCAGAACATGAATCGCCCCAGACGCCTCCAATTCTGCCAGGAAGGTTCCCCAGAGCACTTCACCCGCTTCCAGTTGCCGTCGGGTTTGTTTGGCTTGTTGAAAAACATCGTTCACCGCAATCGTATGATTACACTTTGGCATTACTTGTTTCCTAGGCAAAGGGGAAGTCTAATCTCACATCCGCCGGACTTGAAAGCTGGCCTTGGTAAGAGACTGCTGCGTTGCCTGAACGCCGCGAAGTCTCATCAAAGCAATCCTCGACCGTAGCCACCGTGACCATTTCCATCTTACCTTGTCAGAACGAAAATTCCTATACCGTGTGATGAAGGCCAAATCGCCGACTCCTGGTTGCTGGTGGTGCGTTACGAACGGAGACGCTGAACGTCTTTCGCTTCTGCCTATGTCGCTTGCCCGTTGATCGTGGTCATGAAGCCCTTGACAGGCAGCCTGATTCCCAAGCCTGGAGTGACTGCTGCCCGTAGGGCAGGTCAGTTCGCGTGCTTGTCACACGATGCCGTTTCGTCGTATGGTCTGCCGTATGTACCAACAAGCGTTTCACTAGTTGCAGATTGCTTGCGCTCGGCAGAAGCTGGCCGCGGTGATCGCCGAGCTGGCAGATTGAGGCGCTGGAAGGCTTCCTGGCACACATTCCAGCGTCAAGACGGATGAATCATCCGGCGGCGAATGCTGCGGCATCCCACAAGATTGAGCAATTCACCGTGGCTCGCTCATTGCGATTACATGTGCCTGATAAGCGTGGCGAAGTTATCCAGAGAGAAATCGACCGGCTCCAGCGGGACTTGGTTGACCTTCGGGGCCAATGGGAGTGGCTTCAGGGAGACCTGAAGGCTCGAAAGGAAGCTTTCGAACGGGCAACGACAATCTTAAACCAGGAAGGCCGATTCCGGCAGAAGGCCGAGGCCCTCAGAACTGTCATAGGCCGCATCGTCTGTCACTTCTCGAAGTCAGGCAAGCGGTGCACCCTCAAATCCATCGACATCTTCGCAGCGGAGGACGGGGCTATTCAGCCCTTTCTTTTCCCGGAGTAGACTTTCTCCAAACGGATTCGCGCGTTCGCGCCTTTGCGTGAGTCTTTTGGAATGGCGAGTTCAATAAAGGTCTCACGCAAAGGCGCGAAGGCGCAAAGAGATAAGTCGCCGATTCGCCTCATTCCTTCTCCGCCAGCGCGCCCTTCTCTGGCGCGACGGAGAGTTCGAACTGGAACTCGACCGATTCTTCTTTCACCGGGAGCTTGTTCATCTTGGTGATTGCCTCGTGCAGGGCTTGCAAGGGTTCTCGGTCGACGTCCTCGGGCCTATGACCGATCTTTACCGTATGGCCCAAGGGCGTGCAGGTGAAATGGACGAACACTTTGCAAGGCTTCTTGCTCTTGGCGAGGGCCTTCTTGGCGAGTGTCTGAAAATCCTTGGAGAACTTGACGAGATCCTCGACGGTCGCCCGGTCCGCGATTTCTTTTTCGTTGGTGATTAAAACAAGATGCTCCAGGCGTACAGGTCCCTTTTGTGGCACTAACTTCGAGGGCTTGTTGGGCATGAAGACGCGCTGGCCGCTGCCCAGTGCTGGTTGCCCTTCTACTGGCTCCTGCGGGATCAGGGTGCGAAAAGCGATGGTTTCCGCCCCACCGAGTCGAGACAAGAGCCGCTCTGTATCCTTGCCCGGAGCCAGCTTGCGAAGACTTGTAACAAAGATCGGATAGTCTTCGGGAGCGTAGCTGTTGCGACGGGCGGCCATGAGTTGGCGAGCGAGAATGGCCAGGTCGTGAACGCCGGCTTCCTGAAAGCCTTCGCTCAGATCCTTGAGGGCGTAATACTCCGCCTGCTTGGTCGCACCAGGTTTACGGAGTATATCCCAGGCCGGCTTGACCTTCTTAACCAGCGCCACGAAACCCTTGATCACCTCCTGATCGGTGCCCTGATAGGCCATGAACTGCAACGGATCGTGCAGACGCGCGTCGGCAAACGCGGCCGTCACTTCGGGCGGATCGTTTAGAGGACCATTCGTCTTCAACGTGCCCGGCTTATCCAGCGGCTCGCCGCGGGCGACTTGCGCCTTGGTCCGGAGGGCGTAACCCAATTCATAACTCGTCCAGCCGTTCTGTGGACAGAGCTTCAGGGCTTCGTGGTACTTTTTGATGGCGCCGTCGTAATCGCCCTGGTCGAACAGCTTGATTCCTTCCTGGGTCATATCGCTGGAGGCCTTAAGCGACACCATCGCCATGAAGTGCACGGACTGAAAGGTCCTCACCATTCTCTTGGGAATGCCAGGCCAGTATTGCCCGAGCTCGAGGAGGTAGGCCGCGCGTCTAGCTTCGCCCTGACTGAGAAGCAAGCTTGCCTGGATCATCGTCAGCAAGGGATCGCCCGGGGCGATCTCGAAGTACATCCGCCAGAAGTTCGGGTTGTGGTCGATCAGCTTGCCGACGTCCACCTTGGGCCACTTGGCCACGGGCGTGTCCTTGTCGATGCCCTGGGTCTGGGCGCGGAAGTCCTTCAGCCACGCGTGCGTGCCGGGCGATTGTGTCGCGTCACCCTTGCCGAGGTTTTCGAGAAGTTGGGTGTTGAGAATCCATGCCGAGAGCCGCGCCTCTTCATAGGAAGGCGGCCCCTGCGCAACAACCGCAGTTGCCGGGCCTGCTAGGAGAAGAAGAACGACGACAAGAAGCGAAAGGCGAGACTTCATCGGACCGACCCTCCTGAGTGACAATGGAGCGCACGGGACAAGGGCACTCGAGCGAAACACGCATGGCGACGGCGGCCTTCGGGTGGCGCGTGTTCCTTCAAGTGTACGCCATTCTACCGTCCGTCCGGGGCAATTCAATCAGGGCCTGGCAGGCTTCATGGCGTCGTGCGAGCCGTCCCCATTATTCCCGTAATCCCCCCTCCTCTTTGCGCCTTCGCGCCTTTGCGTGAGAACTTTTCAATGGCAGGGTCCGAAAAAATCTCACGCAAAGGCGCGAAGACGCAAAGAAAGAACAGAGTTTAAAAAGGGGACCTCACTGATTTGGGTCCGCTATCAGTGAGGTCCACTTGGGGTGGCCTTTGCGTGAGCCCTCCGCCGGGCTGGCCTACTTCTTCTTCGGAACGACGATATTCGTCTCCGGATCGTCCAGCCCGTCGTTCCAGGTGAGCGGGGCGATGTAGACGCCGCGGCGACCCCAGCCGCAGTCGGAGATGTACCACTTGCCGTCGGTGTCGCGGACGATTTCCGGGGCGTGGGCGGCCAGGTGGGCAACTTTGTCTTCGATCTTCCATTGGAACGGGTTGTCGCTCACGTAGACGTCGGTGCCGATGTATTGGACTTTCGTGCCGTTGCGCGGACCGAGCATCAGGTAGTAGCGGTCGCCGCGGCGGATGACCTGGGGCGATTCGCACAGGCCGCCGTACCGGCCTACTTCCGGGTCGACAAATGCGATGCCCCGGTTGCCCCAGTGGATCAGGTCCTTGCTCGTGACGTAGGCGACGCAGTGATTGCCCTGCTCCGGCTTGGTCGTGGCCGTGTAATACATGATCCACTGGTCGCCGTGACGCATGATGTACGGGTCCCGGGCGTCGAAGCCGTCGACGACCATCGGGTTGGCCGGATGGCGGGTCCACGTGTGGCAGTCCTTCGACGTGGCCAGGTGGATCTTGTACTTCGTGTGGTCCTGATTGCCCGCGCAGTAGAACATGTAGTACGTCCCCTCGTGTTCGATCACGTGCGGGGCCCAAAGGTGTTCCTCGCCCCACGGCTTTTCGGGGGCGTAGGTCAACGCGTGCGGTCGTTTCTCCCACGGCTGCTGCTGGATTTCCTTGGCCATGGCATGGGCGAACAGCCGCTCCTTCATCGGATGGACCCGCCCTCGCTTCGGCTTGAGTGGCACGTAGTGGGTGATGCCGTACAGGTGCCAGTGGTTGTCCGGCCCGTAAATTAGGCAGTGGTCGTTGATGTACCACTCCTTGTCCGGATCCTCGCCGACGTTCGGGTCGTAGACCTTGACCTTCTCGCCCAACTCGACAAGCGGCCGGTCGCCCGCGGCTTTTGGCGCCGGCGGGTCCGCCAAGGCCGAGGCAGCGGTCGCGAGGATGCAGGACGCGGCAGCGAGACAGATCGACAAAGAAAGCAGCTTTCGCATGGGGTTTTCCTTTTGGTGAGAAACCGGGGACGGGGGCATTTTTCGGCCAGTTGACTTTCCACTTGCAGTCAAGGCGCAAGCCGAAAACATGCGCCTGTCCCCTTTCGTGGCGTCACCGAAGGGGGACAGTCCCGTTTTTCGGCGTGCGCGTCGGTGGGAATGGTTTCATTTATTTCGGCCGAAAATCGCGACAGTCCCCAAATCGGCAGTAGAATGGGCAGGCCTCTATCTTACCAGATCCGCCGGGCGAATGCACGCGGCGGAAGGCCGGGGGAGGAGCGGAAAAACCAATCTTGACAGGTACTTGCCGGCCGCTAGGTTGAGAGGGGGAATAAGTCTCTGACGTTCCGACGAAGGAACGAGGATTGAGGCCCTGGGCGAGGATTTTTGGCCCGAGAAGCCGGACGTTTTTCAAAGAACGGAGAAAAGCCATGAAGATGCGCTGTGCCGTGGTTGCGTGGCTGCTGTTGGCTTCGGCCGTGTCCGCACAGACCGTGCCGCCGGCCCTGATGGTCAAGGAGGGAAACGTCTCGAAGCCGCTGGGCCTCACGAAGCTGGCGACCGAGGTCCGGATCTTCGGCTCCGTGGCCGAAACGACGACGACCATGACGTTTTCCAACCCGATGGGCCGGGTGATGGAGGGCGAACTCTACTTCCCACTGCCCGAGGGCGCCACGGTCAGCGGATACGCCCTGGACATTGCCGGAAAAATGATCGACGGGGTGGTGGTCGAGAAGCACAAGGCGCGACAGGTGTTCGAAGAGATCGTGCGTCAGGGGGTCGATCCCGGTCTGGTCCAATGGACCAAGGGCAACAACTTCCAGACGCGCGTCTATCCCATCCCGGCCAACGGCGTTCGGACCGTCCGCGTGCGGTACGTTTCCGAGCTGATCGGCGGCAAGGACGCGCCGGCCTACCATCTGCCCTTGAAGTTCAAGGAGAAGATACCCGAGTTCTCGCTTCGCGTCGAAGTGGTCAAGCCGACCGCCGTGCCGGTCGTGGCCAAGGGCGGGCTGGCCAATTTCTCCTTCAAGAAGTGGCGCGATAACTACGTCGCCGAGACGAAGCAACAAAACTGGACGACCAGCGAGAACCTGGTCATCGCCCTGCCGAAGGTGGAAGGGCCGCAAGTTTTGGTCGAAAAGGCGGACGACGGGCAATTCTACTTCGCCATTCAAGATTACCCCACGGCTCCGGCCACAACCCAGACAACACGGCCGACGCCCCGTCATGTGGTCGTCTTCTGGGACGCCTCGGGCTCCAGGGCCGGCGACCACCAGCGGGAGATTGCGCTGCTCAAGGCCTATCTGGAACAGTGGCCCGTGCCCGAGCGATCCCGCCGAGAGCCCAGCCGGAAGCATCCAAGCGACGTCACCCTGGTCGAACTGCGCAACGACGCCTCGGAACCGAAACGGTTCGACTTTCACGAGAAGGGAATCCAGGACCTGCTCGCCGAGTTGAAGAAGATCCAATACGACGGCGGGACCCAACTCGGCGCGATAGGGCCCGTTGGGAAGCGGGCGGGCAAGTCGACGCACTACCTGCTCTTCACCGACGGGATCTCGAACTTCGGACGCGAGGAGCCCGGCCGGCTCGACGGGCCGCTGCAAGTGTTTTCCGCCGCCGCCACGGCCAATTATGCCTTCATGCGTCGCCTGGCAATCACCAACGGCGGCCAGTATTTTAATCTGACGCGGTGGAAGGACGCGGACATCCTGGCCCAACTGGGCCGTCCGGCCTGGTCGTTCCTTTCGGCCTCGATCGAAGGCGGCGACGCGAAGGACGTCTATCCGCAACTGCCCGAGCCGCTGGCCGGCCGGTTCGTGCTGGCCGGAAAACTCCAGGACGAGACGGCCGCGGTGACCGTGCGCTACGGCCACGCCCCGGGCGACTCGCCCAACGAGCGGACGTTCAAGGTTTCGCGCGCCGACGCCGTCGAAGGGTCGCTGCTTCGCCGACTCTGGGCCGAGAAGAAACTGGCCGAGTTGATGATTCATGAGAAGAAGAACGAAAAACAGATCGTCGCGTTGGGCAAACAGTACGGCCTGGTCACGCCCTACACCTCGCTCCTGGTGCTCGATTCGCTCGATCAGTACGTCGAGTACGAAATCGCCCCGCCCAAATCGCTGGGCTCGATGCGGGAAGAGTACTTGCAACGGGTCGACACGCTGGAACATCAACGCCGCAAAAAGAAGGCCGACAAGCTGACCCAAGTCGTTCAGATGTGGAACCAGCGCGTGAAGTGGTGGAACCAGAAGTTCACGTATCCAGAGAATTTCAAGTATCAGGAGAAGAAGTCGGACAAGGTGGCTCTACCAGGCGTGGCCGCTCCCGAAGCGGCCGTGCCGAGGACGGGCACATCCCCGTCAAGAAATGGTACAGCGGATTTGCACATGCGAAGTACGGAGCCTAGGGGAATGGGCGGCATGGGCATGGGTGGAGGTGGAATGGGGGGAGCAATGAGCCCTCCCGCCGAGTCCGCGGGCGAGGGGCGTCCGCCTCGGCCGATGTTACTTAGTCCTCAACTCGGCGGCTCTTTAGGAAAGTCAGGCGACGATTCCAAATTGACCGATCGTCGCCAGCCGGGCATCTCGATCAAGGCGTGGGATCCCAAAACCCCGTATCTCAAACAATTGAAAGCCGTGAAGGACGACGGCGACTATCTCGACGTCTACATGAAGAACCGGGCGAAATTCGGCAACTCGCCCGCGTTCTTCCTCGAATGCGCCGACTTCTTCCGCGAGAAGGGGCACGACAACCTGGCCCTGCGGGTGCTGAGCAACCTGGCCGAGTTGGAGTTGGAAGACCCAGCCGTGCTGCGGGTGCTAGGCCATCGCCTGGCCCAAATCGGCCGGCTCGACCTGGCCATCCAGACGTTCGAGACGGTGCTCGACCTGCGGCCCGAGGAACCGCAATCCTTCCGCGACCTGGCCCTGGTGCTCGCCCGACGGGCCGGGGAAAAGACGAAAAACGACGCTCCGCCCGCGACGATCCACGAAGACTACGCCCGGACGATCGACCTGTTGACCCAGGTCGTTCTTCGCCACTGGGATGGCCGCTTCGAAGAGATCGAGGTCATGGCGTTGGAGGAAATCAATCATATCCTTCCCAAGGCCAAAGAGGCCGGCGTGTCGACCAGCCAGCTCGATCCCCGGCTGGTCAAGCTGCTGGACGTCGACATCCGCATCGTGATGACCTGGCACGCCGACCAGACCGACATCGATCTGTGGGTCACCGAGCCGTCGGGCGAAAAGGCCTACTACCAGCACAATCGCACGACGATCGGCGGCCTGGTCAGCCGCGACTTCACCGGCGGCTACGGGCCCGAGGAATACCTGGTCCGCCGGGCGGCCAAGGGCAAGTACAAGATCGAGGCCAACTACTACGGCAGCCGCGCCGTCCGCCTGCTGGGCCCCGTCACCGTCCAGGTCGACGTCTACACCAACTACGGCCGCAAGAACGAACAAAAGAAATCGCTCACCCTCCGCCTCGAAGAGGAGAAGAAGACGGCCACTATCGGGGAGATTGAGTTTTAAACGGTTGTCCGAAAGCAACTCCCCTCTCCCTTTGGGAGAGGGTGGCGGCGCAGCCGCCGGGTGAGGGTGGGTTGACGAACGCTTGACGCGTTTCTTGTCGCGAGAAGCATGGTGAATGATCTTCGGGCGATGGAAGGCTGTGTGAGGGACGTAAAGTGGTGATGGCAGCGCTTCACATGATGCAGCGCACCCTCACCCCCGGCCCCTCTCCCAAAGGGAGAGGGGAGAAGGATGATGCTACTCCCACGCGGCCTTCTGGGCAGCCTCGTAAGCGGCGTAGGCCTTTTTGAGCCGGGCGAGGTCGGCCGGGGTCTTGTGAATCCAGATGCGGTAGTTCAGCGAAAACGGTTTGCCCTCCGGGAAGGTCTTGCCATCGACGCCGGGGTAGCCGATGCACTGGGGGCCGTAGTGGCGGGTGAGCCAGGTGGGTGGGAAGTCGGGGTGGTCGGGCCGGACCATCAGCGCCGCCCCGCTGGCCGTCGGCGCGCCGGGGAACGCGTACGTCAGGTCGGCCCAGGGCAACCGCGTGTTGGACAAGTCCCGCTTCGTCACGCCCGAGGGCACGGTGATCGTGCCTTTCTGCTTCCGCGGCACGGCGAAACGCATCGTCAGGCCGCCGTAGCTCTTGTTTTCGGCCCCGCGGAGCGTAATCGGGCGGTCGACGGGGATCCAGGTGAATTCGAGGTCCAGGACTTGGGCCTCGTCGGTAGACGCGTGGACACGGATCCCCACCCGCTCGATCATGACCTTCTGCTGCCCGACGAACCAGCCGTTCTCCATGCCGAGCGCGGCCGACGTCCGGCCGGGCGATTTGTGCAGGAGCCGTACATAGCGGGTGCGGATGCCGCGGCTTGTCCAGAGGTCGTAGTCCTTGCCGTCGATGCCCACGTGGGGCCAGGTCCAGAAGATGCCGTGATGGTGGTAGTGGTCGCGGGGGAAGCTGTCGGTCAGGACCTCGCCCGACAGCCCGTAGACCGGATGAATGAAGGCCGCCTGTTGTCGCCGCCGGTCTTTCTTGGGGACCTTCTCGCCGGTGATCATGCCAAAGTTGTAAACCAGCACGGGCCGGCCGCTTTCCGCGAGAGCACACGAGGCCTTGTCGAATTTCCAGAGGAACGTGAACTTCTTCTTAATGTCGTACTCAGGTGTCACGGGCGTGGAAACCAGCTTGAAACGCCGCTTGTCCTTCGCCCCGGCGCGCGGCGGGATGTTGGCCGTCAGACGCAGTCGATTCAGTTCGGGCAGCCCCTCGTCGGTCACCGCCGTGTAGAAATCGACCGGAACCGACACGTCGGGATGGTCGATCTCGACAAGCATCCAGGCCTTGGCGGGATCATTGTGGTCGCCCAGGTACGCCAGCCCGTCCTTCTCGGCCGGGGGCAGCGGCACGGCGATGTTCAGCGTGTCGTCGATCGCCGGAACGCTCAGCACCGGTGGTTTTTCGGTGGCGGGAAGGGCCGTGACGGTGGCCAGCAGAACAAACACGGCAAGGAGGGCAATAGTAGTGAAGCGGGTGTTCATGGCGGGGGTTCCAAGGTGGGAGTGATTGAGGCAGGTCTCTCTATTGTATACCGGGTCGTGACCCGGCGGGAAGACGTTCATCGGACCGGGGCATTATGTTCTGTAGGGAACGCCCTCTGTGGCGTTCCGCGGGCCGCGCAAAATGGGGCCATGCTCGCGGTTCACGGAACGCCACAGAGGGCGTTCCCTACAGAACAACGCCACGCAGGGCGTTCCCTACAGTGATGGCGATGAGCTCCATTCGGTGAGTTATTCAGTTACAGCCCCCAGCCCCCAGCCCCCAGCCCCCAATCCCCAATCCCCAATCCCCAATCCCCAGCACGATCAAAACGTCTTGATCTCCACCGCCGCGCCATCGCGTTCGGCGGAGAGGTAGGCGCTGTAGATCGTCGAGATCGAGTCGGCCGCGAGGAGGCTGTCGCTCTCGGGCTCCTGGCCGTAGGCCACGGTGCGGTAAAAGGCCTCCATCTCCTGCGGATATCCGGTGAACCAGTCTTCGTCGGGCGACGTGCAGGCCCAACCGGCCTTGGTTTCGATCTTCTCTACGACGTAAATGTCCTTGAAGTTCGCCTCGATTGGGTTGTAGGTCTCCATGGCCGTGTTCGGGTTGATGTTGCACCGGGCACGGTGGTTGTTCGCGCAGATTTCCAGCCAGTTGTGGATTCCGCCCACGACGATGTCCGAGGCGAACACGGTGGCCAGCGTGCCGTCTTCGAACGTGACGTGGATCATCGAAAAATCGTCGATGTCGTGGTAGTCGCAGCGGATCAGGCCTTCGTCGCGGAACGTGGGCATCCGGGTCAGGGCGTGTGCCCGGGCGGTGACCGTCTTGGGGCGGATCGGCTTGCCGTCGCGGGCGCGGCCTTCGACCCGTTTGAGATAGAGGGCTGCGGTCAGCGGGTGGCAGCCCTTGCCGATCAGCACGCCGCCGCCGCCGTTCTTCCAGTAGGCGTAGTAGGCCGCGTGCGAACCGCTGTGGGCTTCCTCGCCGTGGATCCAGAGGATCTGCCCGCCTGTCTTTTCGAGGATCTCGCGTTCCTTCTGGATCGACGGCATGTAGACCCAGTTCTCGGCGTAGAGCAGCCGGCCTTGGCTTTTGGCTTCGGCGTCAAGGATCCGCTCGCAACTGCCCAATGCGGCGTCCAGCGCCTTTTGGCGGGGGAACTTGTCGCCGTGGAACTGGTCGCTTCCGTCGCCGAAGTAGCCGGTCAGCGGTTTTTCGCAGATGACGAACTTGTTTCGCGACAGGGCGGCGACGGAGACCTCTTCATGCGAGATGGGTGGTACACACACGTGGACGACATCCACTTCGTCGATCAGTTCCTCGATCCGGTCGAAATTGCGGATGTTGCGGTCCTTTGCGTAAGGAACGGCCGTCGATTTGTCGATCGAATAGACGCCGACGACGTCGACCACCGTACCGTAGATCTTCGACAGGGCGTGATAGTGGAACGTGGCCGAAAAACCCGATCCGACGATGCCCGTGCGGACGGTCTTCTTCTCTTGCATGAACGACTCCTTCTTCCTCGTCAATGATATGAGTGTATTCTGAAATGTTAATCTGTAGGAGGCGACTCCTGTCGCCGATCGGGGGCTCGGAATGCCTTCGGCGACGGGAGTCGCCTCCTACATCGAGCGGTTAGGTGTTTCCTGGGCACAGCCGAGCCAGGCCCCCCCTGCCCTGCCCTCATGCAGTCTATCAGCACGAAGACGCCCTGGGCAAGCCACTACGTGATCGGTGTGATGCCCAAGACTGCTCCGGGATTCCGCAAAACGCCCGCTTTTCCTTCGGAAAGCGACCTGTTGGAGGGACGCGCTCTGTCGCGTCCGGGAAATGAGGCAAGCCTCGGACACGACGGAGCGTGGCCCTCCAAATCAGATTCGTGTTGCGGGTGCCACTGCTGGCTTGTCCAGCAGTGAATTATCGAGCATCTCCACGTTGCACTGCTGGACAAGCCAGCAGTGGCACCCTCTTTCAATGGGGGACTATCGGTTGGTGGGCACGTCGAGATTCAATTTGATGGGATCGGCTCCCGGCTTGATTTCGAGATCTGGTGGGGAAAATCCCTTGCGGACGTAGCTGACGCCGGGCGTGCCGTCGTCCTTGGGGCGAATGCGCCAACATTCGATCGAGACGGAGTAGGTGCCTGGCAGAAGTCCGTCGCCCGGTTTGATTGTGGTGGCTTCGAGTGTTCCGTCCTCTTGGGTGAAGTTGGCTCGACCGGGCCGGCTTGGGAACCCTTGGGCCGCTTTGATTGGGCGAAACAGGACGACGCCTTCCGCCGGAGGCGCCTGGCCGTCGAACGTGATTGTGCCGTGGACCCGGATCTTATCGGGCCCCGATTGTCCGCATCCGGCCAGAAGGCAACTCAGCAAGACGACGAGCCCCGCTGGCCAGGCCGATCGTGGGGCCATTTCATGGAGTGAGCAAAGAACACGCACGATCGTTTGTTCCCTGAAAAAGAACCATCGATTACCCGGAGGACGTTCGCTATGGCCCGAGGTTCGCCAGCGAGACGCTCTCGCCGCCGGCCCGGGTGCCCAGCTCATTATAAAGCCGGTAGTCGATATATTCATTGAAGAAGTGAACACTTCCATCACCCATCATTATGTTTGCCCCGCCGGGATGCAAGCTCTTATAGCCGCAGGCGCGGTAATAAATTCCGCCCGCGACGTCGCAGACCTCGAAGGTGTTGATGGGGATGGTGGTTCCGGCGATGGGGAAGTTGGGCGCGAAAGCCCCGTTGTAGATGCATTGCATCGGTAGGGTTTCGCCGCCGGCGATCGTGTTGGACAGCCCGTCGGAGACCTCCTTGATCTTGACCCCTTTGGGATACCGTCCGTACATGCCCACGAAGCGGCCTTCCTTGGAACCCCAATCCCACCCCTGGCAGCAGTAGCTGTCGGCATCGTCGGGGCCACTTTTCGAGGTATAGCAGAAATCGCATTTATCGTCTTCGGTCGGGCCCATGCAGACCGGATACCAGAGTTTCACCGCCGGGTTGGGGTTGAGGTGCGCGAGGCTATCGGAATAGAAGATTTGGTTGCCCGCATCCGGATCGCTGGGACAGGTCATCGTCGGCAGGGGCGTCGAGGTGGCCGCCTTGTTGGCGGCATCTTTCATCGACACGTTAAAGTTGAACATGTCGTAGAGCTGCTGTTGTTCGAGATGCGGGAGGATGAACGCCACCCAGGTTCCCGTAGGGGTGATCGAGTACCCGGACCCGAAGGGCAACACCTTGTGCGTGCTCTCGTAGGTCGCCAGGGCAACGCCGATCTGCTTGAGATTGCTCGTGCAGTGGATACGCCGGGCCGCTTCTCGGGCCGCCTGCACGGCCGGCAGAAGCAGAGCGATCAAGATCCCGATAATGGCGATCACCACGAGGAGCTCGACGAGCGTGAACCCGCTCGTTTTCCGCGAACAAGGTCGGCGTCGTGCCACGTCATGCCATATCCGATGGCTGGTCATGTGATTGGGCCTCTTCCAAAAAGTGAAGTTCGCAAGAACTCGGAATCCGAGCCGAAGAATAAAAGTGTTTCCCGAGGGCCGGTTTCCGGAAACCGATCCCCGGGGTTCCAGTCTCATCTGACACGCCTCAGGCTATCGCTTGCGACGTCCCAGCAAAACGATTGCTGCCAGGGCGCCGAGCAGGCTGACCAGGATCGACGGTTCGGGCACGCCGACGGCTTCGGCGCCATAGCCCCAGTTGGCCGCCATGATCGACGCATCCAGATCATTGACGACGCCGTCCGCGTTGAAATCGCCTTCATCCCAGCCGACCCCGCTGTTTTTCAACCAGTTGGCCGCCAGCCGCTGGGCGTCCAGTGCGTCGACCACGCCGTCCTTGGTGGCGTCGCCGGGCGGATAGACGACCGAGCCGGCCGTGTATTCGAGAAAGACGTCGCCCGCGGTGTCGACCGTGGTGGTGAACGTGCCGGCGTCGAACGCTTCGTTGATCAGCGTGGTGAAGTTGTCCGTGGTGACGCTGGCCATGTCGACGTCGATGATTTTCCACGAGTGGTTGGCATTCCAGAACGCGGTGCCTTCATCGGGCGCGCCGACCGTGGTGAAGTCGAGCGTCAGTTGCGAGTCGCCGCCGAGGGTCAGGTTGCCGGCGACGAACAGGAGGTCGAAATCGACGCCCGGCGTTCCGGTCACGTCGTCGGCCAGGGCTTCGAGCCCCCAGGCCAGATCGCCGCCGCCGGAGAAGTCCAGGCTGTTGTCGAAAGTAAGGACGCCGGCGCTTTCGCCGGGCGAGATGCTCCCTCCGGTCGCGACGGCCACGTTGCCGATGACCGTTCCGCCGCCGCTGAGGACCTGCTGGGCGGACTCGTACGTGTAGGCGTTGCTAATGGCGAAGCCCGTCACGGCCGAGATATCGAGCGTTGCGCCCGTCTTGACGACAAGCGAACTTGAGTAGTGGGACGTGTGTTCGGTATTGGAGCCGTAGATAATGGTTCCTTCTTCGATGGTGAGGCCTCCGGAGAACCGGTGAGCCTGGCCGTCCAAGGTCTGTGTGCCGGCGCCCCGCTTGGTCACGGCTAAAAATCCACTGTTGTCGCGGATGATGCCGCGGTAGGTGTAATTGTCCGCGCTGCCGATAATGAGATGGCCTGTGCTGGTGCCCGCATCTTCGTCGAAATTCTCGACGGCCGACATGTTGTTGACGGTTGGAGAACCGTCGTCCAGGCCGGCGATGGTCAGGGTGTGTCCCCGGAGGCGCACGTACTGGCTGCCCAAGTCCGGATCGAAGTGAATGACGGCCGTCGGCGCCATCTGAGGCATGCTTTCTTCGTCGCCGTGTTCGAGGTAGAGGTAACGCGTGTACTTGGTTCCGTACGAGACGTACCGGAGGTCGCCCTGAAATGCATAACCGGAGGTTGAACCGAGTCTCAGGATGCCGCGGTAGATTTGCGTTTCGCCGGTGTACGTGTTGGCGTTGGCCAATCTCACATGGCCAAGCCCTGTCTTCATCCACATGTGGTCGCCCGAAATCACGCCGTAAAAGGTGGCCGAATCGGCCACGCCGCCCTGGTTATTGCAGATGGCGGCGTCGGCATCGAGAACGACGTCGCCGTACCAGTCGACCGAGGTTTCGTTGGCGTGGCTGAAGCGAATCGCGCCGCGACTATCAGAGGGATTGGTCGCGGTGAATCCGCCCGCGCCAAAACCGGACAAGTGAAGATCACCCAAAGGCGCGCCCTGGGAGCCGTACGAACCGCCGGCCGAAATCAAGAGCGTGCAGTTGTCGTTGACAATGGTGCCAGAGCTGGCGGTACTATAGGCGTCAACCGTTTCAATGCCGACGAAGCCGCCGCCGGTCAGCTCCATGGTGCTGGTGAACGTGTTCGTCCCGCCGAGGCGAATGTCACTGTTGTTGCCGGTTCCTATGGCGTATCCATCGAACTGGATCGTGGCAGCCGACGACGCAATGGCCGTGTTGATCCTTGCTAGGATTCTCGGATCGCCAATCGGGGGGGTGGCGCTGATCACGGGCGACGTGCCGCTAAGGGTGATTGTGCCGGTGCCTTCCAGGTTGTACCACTCCTGGAAATCGATACCGGTCGCCGTGACGCCTCCGATGTCGACGGTAACCACGAAGGGCGTGCCCGAGAGCGTGGAATTCGCGTGACCGAACTGCGCCACGTCGGGCGAGGCATTGTTCCAGGTGATGTTCGATATTCCCTCGTCGGTGGTCCACGTGTAATTGAAGCCGTCGTCCCAGGTCCCGTTGCCGTCGGTGATGAAATAATCATATTGAACGGCGTCCCAGGTCACGACGGCCCGCGCCGTCGTCGTGAAAGTTAAGAGGCTCGCCAACAGAGCCAGCGGCAGCCAGAATCGCATGTTCATCGTGCACCTCGTTTCGTGATGAGGGTGGTCCGTCTCTTGCATCCGTGTTGCTCCGAGGGATTACGTCTTCTCTGTCCGATTTGCGTCTGGCCGAAATGCCCGATGGCTCTCGCACCACGCCCGGCGCGAGGGGCGGCAAGTGGGCCGTCCCTCGCGCTGGCGACATTCCCCCCTTCACTAGCGTCCCCTTGCCGGTCGGCCCGTGTGGGAGGCCGGGCCGGCGATGCGCTGTCGTTGCACGTGTCTACCCACGACGCCGCGCCAACGGCGCGACCAGCAGAGCGCCCAACAGCATCGCGAGGATGCCCGGCTCGGGGACAGCGTACAGTTCGAGGGCGGAGCAGTTTGCCCAGTAGGTGCTGCTTACAGTGCCCTCTCCCGCAGAACTGACGAGCAAAATCTCGCCGTTCCCATCCGCCGCCACGGTGACGGTGTAACGGAAGGAATCCCAAGCTGTGGGTACGTCCCCGCCGGGCAGGTCGCCGTCCCATGAAGCGTTGAAGGCGAACTCGCCGTTGGCGGTCCAATCACAACTCTGGAGTCCTTGCCAGTCAGCGTAGTCAAACGCATACAAGGCAACGAGGTACTCTTGATCGGGAATCAGGCCGCTGAGTGTGATGTCCAGACCTTGCGAATTGGTATCCGCTGCGCGTCCCCAAAAGCTGTCGCGATAGAGAGCCTCGTAGGGAACTCCGGTTAGGTCTCCACTTCCCCGGTAACGGTCCTGGTGATAAGCGCCCGAATCGAACGTAATAGTAACGCTGTTAACTGTCGTCGAGACGGGGTCAGGGTTCTCCGGGTTGGTGCCCGGATAAGGCGCCCAGCCGACGAAGCCATCTTGGATATACAACGCATCGGTGTGCGTGTCGTCGAGGATGTCGACCTTGAAGATTTCTTCGTAGACCGTCTCGGCCGACACGATGGACGTGCCGAATGCTGCCAGTAGCAACACGATCACGAGAAACGTCAGAAGTGTTCGCATGCTGCATTCTCCCTGTGGTGAATGGAACTCTTGAAAACGTTCGTCCATGGTGGAACAAGGCCTCCTCGTGTTCCTGGCTCGTGCCTGCCCGCACGATTGCCTCCTGTCCTCTGCTACGATCACCGAAGGACGCGACGACCCGGCCGGGAGCGTCGCGTCGAAGGAGGTTCTACGCGAATGAGTTTGAAAAGGGATGCCCCGCTTGCTCGCGGCGCCTCGGTGATCGAACCCTTGACGAGTCGATCGCATTCGATTCCGAGAGGCCCGGCGACGGCATAAGGCGAAAACCATCGCGGCTGTCAACCCCAATCGACAAAACCGCGAGGTGCGGAACGATACCGCGGCGCGCACCGGTAGCGCAAAACGAGCGTGGCATGATTAACCCCAAACCTGATAACAAAAAACCCCCGCGGGCGATCGCGTTTTCGGCCTTGCGATCGACCCGGCCGTCCCGCCCTCTCTCGTTTTGACACGGACGGCTGCGTGCCTGGTGATTCATGGCGTAATCGAAACAACCGTCGTAATGCTCACCACTAGACGCGGTGAGTGACGTTGCTCGAACACCTCGCCTGTTCTCGTTACGTGCCTCTGTTCTCGATGTGCCAAGGGTAGTATGATTTCTGGCGTAGGGTACGATCAAGCTGTGTTTTGCGTATTCGCGTAGCCGATTTGCGAACGCGAATGGAAGGCGCGGAAGGACCGAAGAAGAGGCAATGGAGTTGCCTCGCCCGAGGTTCTTGTTCAAGAAGGACGGATTCCGACGGTTGGGGGATTCCTGTGCGAACCGGATTTTTACATGCTTCACGTGGCTGAGGATCGCACGGCGCCGTCGCCTCCCTGCGAAGACGGGGCTTCGGTAGGTTATCTTGGTGTTGGGCTTTCATGATCCTTTCCGAATAGAGTCCATCGCTGTTCCTGTAGGGAACGCCCTCCGTGGCGTTCCGTGGGCTGCGGAAAAAGGGCCAAACTCGCGGTTCACGGAACGCCACGGAGTGCGTTCCCTACAGAACAAAGTTGGTAAGTTATTCCTCGATAGGACCTTCATGAATTGACCACAGGGCCTTCAAGAATTGACCGCAGGTGATCCTCGCCATGCTCGCTCGAACCGAACACAAGCACGTTGCCCTGGCGTTTCCCTTGGCGGTTCCCCATCTGGCGCTTTTCATGCAAGGGGTGACCGACTACGCGCGGGAACACGGTGGGTGGACGTTCACGGCCAGCCCGGCCATCTCCGGTGCGTTTCCTGAAACGCTGGCCATGCCGATGGAGAGTCTCAAGGGTTGGCCCGGCCAGGGAGTGATCGCCGTGATCAGCAGCACCGCGCAAGCACGCGCGGCCAAAGAGTTAGGCATCCCCGTGGTCAATCTGGCAGGCACGCTGCACGACTCGGGTTTCCCGCGAGTCATGGTCGACCACAAGGCTATCGGCCGAATCGCCGCCGAACACCTGCTCGACTGCGGCCTGCGCCGGTTCGTCTACCTCGGGCTGAAAGGCGTTTTGTATTCTGAAATGCGGCGCGACGGATTCACCGAACGGATTCACGCCGCCGGGTGCGAGTGCCGGGTCTACGAGACCTCGCGCCGCAGCGATCCGAGGCAGCCGTGGCAATTGGGCATGGAAGAAATCGATCGGGCGTTACGGACCGTCTCGCCGCCGGTCGGCATCCTGGCCGTGCACGACTATCGCGCAAGGCTCTTGGTCGACGAATGCCATCGCTTGGGCCTGGCCGTGCCCAACGACGTCGCCATCCTGGGCATCGACAACGATGAAGTCGTCTGCGAGTTCTGCGATCCGCCGCTAAGCAGCGTCTCGCGGAGCGGGCGTCGCGTCGGCTATCAGGCGGCGGCAATGCTCGACTTGCTCATGGCCGGCAAGACGCCACCGACCCAAGAAGTGCTCGTTCCGCCCGACGGGGTCGTGCGCCGCAAGTCGACCGACATGATCGCTATCCACGACCCGCACGTCGCCACGGCCGTTCGGTTTATTCAAGATCATCTCGACGAGGTGTTCGGAGTCGAGCGGCTTCTCAAGCTGCTGCCCATCTCGCGCCGCCGGCTCGAAAAGCTCTTCAAGGAATGCCTCGATCGGACGCCCTACGACTATCTGTGCTACGTCCGCGTCCGCCGGGCAAAAGAACTCATGTCCGGGCCCGACAAGCTCAGCATCAGCCAGGTCGCACGGATGTGCGGCTTCCCCAACGCCCAGCGCTTCCGACTCGTCTTCACCCGCATGGAAGGTCAAACACCCACGGCCTTCCGGCGCGAGTTGGCTGTGCTCTCGTAGGGCTTCTAATCCCCCAACTTCATCAGCCGGTAGCGTCGAAGGCGGCCGTCGGCATTGGTTGCGAAGCACTTGGTGATGAACACGATCGAGGGGTCGGCATTGGCCAGTTGTGCAAGCGTCCGGTCGACGAAACCGTCGTTGTGTTCTTCTTCGACCACAAGTATGTGCGTGAAACCGGCCTCACGCAACAACCGGCCTAAGTTAATCGGACGAGCGATTTTCTCGGGATACCGTGTCTTGTGACGAAAGGCGAGTTCTTGCGTCGTCCGTACGTTAAAATAAAAAAGCCGGTTTTCCTGCGTGAGCAGATGGTCATTCGGTCCGAGTATCACGTTGGCCAGCACGGCTGACGGGTAGCCTGGCTCATGTTCGGCCAGATAGTGTTGCCGGTCCTCTAGACCCACGGCCACGGGCAGGCATCGCCAACCGTACACTACAACCGTGGCAGTCAAAAAGACCAGAACAACGGCCTGCATGCCGCCAACCGTGCCTCGTACCGCCAGGGGCAGACGCCGCGTTTCGATCCAGACCCATACAACGCCCACGCTCAGCAAGGGCACGATCGGTAGCAGCCACCGGACGTCTTGCCGGAGCAAGAACCAGATCAGGCCATATGCGCCGGCCACCGCGAGCAACGATCCTAGCCCCCGGAGCCGCCGGGCGAAAAACAAGCCCGGCAACACGGCCAAAAAAATCGCGCCGACCTGGTTCGTCCGACCGCCGAATCGCTCGGGTCGCATCGTCACTTCCCACGGCGCGGCCAGCAGTCCTAACAGCCCGCGTCCCATCGGCGTCGGGTTGTCGGCCGACACCGCTTCGGGCGAGCCCGATTCGATCGAACCGCCGTGAACGAGTTCGCCCACGACCAGGTGGACCGGATTGCTCTGGTGCCAAGCCGCCCGCGCGTACCACAGGCCACCCACGCCGATTGCTATGACCGCAACCACGGCCGCGCCTTCCAGCAGAACACGTCGCCGCGTGGGCTGACGGATCAGGGCCCAGGCCCAGGTGACGCCCACGGCCACTGCGAAGACCAGCGCGAGTGCCCTGGTGCCCAGCGCCCCGCCGGCGGCCAACCCGGCCAGTACGAACCAGTGTCGGCCTTCGTCGTCGACCACCGCCCGGCGCCATGCGGCCAGGGCCAACGTCGCCAGCAGCGCCAGCGCGACGTCGTTCAGCGGGGCGGTCATCTGATGGTTCACGCCGGGAACCAGCAAGACCAGCGCGCCGACGATCCATGCCCAACGGTCGCCGATCACCGGCCTGGTCAGCACGACGGCCGCCAGCGCCAACAGGACGCCGCACGCCCAATGGACCAATTGGGCTGCCTCGGGCCCGGCCAACGCCATGGCCCAAAGATACCACATTTCGGCCAATAGCGGCCCGCCGGCGCCGTCGTGGTACGGCGCCCAGCAGAGCGAGCCCTCGGCCAAATATTGCTTGGGCAGTTCGAGGTGTCGGCACAGTGCATCGGCATCAGTCGGCGGGGCCAAAGCGCCGAAGAGCGACGCCGCCGTGACGACGCCTGCCAGCAGAAGCATCCCGCGAATCAACCACGTCGGCGGACCGCCCCCTTGCGACTCGGCCGGTTCGTCCTCGTCGAGGGCCTCGGATTCGTCGCCTTCGAACTTGCGGAGCAAGGCCGCCCGATGCGCCAGGGCGATTTCGCCCAGTCCCCAAAACGCGGCGGCCAGGCTGACGATCCCGACGGCCGTCTTCGACAGCCCTCCGGCCAGCCCCAGCACGGCCCAGCCCAGTCCCCCGACGACCAGCCCCACCGCGACGCTCCAGACGCCGGCCGTCAGGGCGTCGACCTCGCCCAACCGCAACGCCCTCACGACCGGCCGGCCCAGCCCGAACGCCGCCAGCAGGATCGTCAGCAAGGTCAGAATGGCCAACAAGGATTCGATCATGGAGTGTGAAAAGTAAACGACCGGAGTGAGGCCGAAGGAGTGTTGTTCGAGTCGGTATTGCCAATGTCGGGTGCCATGCTCCACGCTTGCGTGGGCATGTTTTTACGGCTGATTCAAGTTCCACATGCCCACGCAAGCGTGGAGCATGGCACCCTGTTTCCCATTTCAACGGACTGCTAAAACCATCCGGCCATCGAGGCCACGAACGCGCCGGTGGTGACGAGGACCCACGCTACGAACGCCCAGGCCTTCCAGCCAGAGACGGCAGGACCGGTCTCGACCGGCGGCGAGTGGAGAAACGTCTCGGCAATATACTCGTGGGCCTCGCGCAGCCGCCGATCAGGCGGACGCGTCGAAGGTTCCGGCAGTCGCAAGGGTGCAATCATCAGGGGAAGTTCAGGGTGTGTTTGAAATACTGTCTCGCCGAGTGATCTTTTTGGAGGGCCACGCTCCGTCGTGGCCGAGTCATCCGGAACACCCGGCCACGACGGAGCGTGGCCCTCCAGGTGTAGGATTCAACGAAGCTCTTTAATCCAGGAGCCGCTCGGCGCGCAAACGCTGCGCGGGCCGAAAGATACGGGCAGACAGCCCTCCGGGTCAAGAGATCTGTTCTTGCCCCGTCGACGCCGCTTGGGCAGATTGACGTGGTGCCACCCAGAGTAGGCGGGGAGTGCTCTAGTCGACCACGCTGGCGGCGGCCGGTTGGGGCGTGGCGCGGGGGGCGGTGCGGCGGTCGGTCGAGAGGATGGCGTCGGCGACTCGGGCGGCGGCTGGGCGGGCGTAGTTGTCGAACACACGGCCGTCGGCCAGGTCGGCCGGTTGCCACTGGCCCGAGACGACCCGATCCAGAAGCCGGCTCAACTCGGCCTGGCTCTTTGCGTTGCCGACCAGTCCCCACCAGGCGTGCGGCGCGACGCCGTTCGAGCCGGGCGGAAGGACCTGAATCACGGGCACGCCCGACAGGGTCGCTTCCAAACCGGCGGTCGCGAGGAAACTCACGACGCAATCGGCCTCGGCCGCCAGCCGGGCGACCGTCCCCCGCCGGTCCACGTGGACCGACAGCTCCGGCACGGCCCGAATTGCCGCGGCCAGCGCCGGATCGGGACCCGACTGCGGATGAGGCCGGATGACCAGCTCGGCGCCGCGGATTTGGCCGACGGCCGCCAGGGTCATCTGGAGCATCTGGGCGTACGTGCGACGATTGAAGTGCAGCGCGATCGCGTCGGGCCGCGTGTCGCTGGGCGGAACCGCGCCCAGCAGCAGAATCTGCGTCGGCGTCCCCTGCCGCTGGACGGCCGGCAACGTCACGCGTCGGCCGGCTTTCGGCAACAAGTCTTGAAGCGAAGCGCCGTTCGAACGACCCGACTCGGCTGACACTCGGGCGGAGATGACGCGGTCGACGTCATCTCGGAACTTATGGAAATGCCGGTCGTGTTGCGGGGCGCCGGTTACCAGGATGCAATCGTCGGGCACGCCCCACGCGGTCAATTGCCACCGCGACGCCTCGCCCCAGGCCAGCAGCCGGTCAGCCGCCAAGGGGGCAAAGTCGAACCGGCGGACCGGGGCCCGGTGTTGCACGACGAACGACGTCGCTTGATGTCGCCTGGCCAAGTGGACGGCCGCCCGGGCCAGCGGCGCGGTGTCGTCGCTCAGCACCAGGCAGTCGGGTTGGATCCGGCCGAAGTGGGCGTTGATCTGCTCGACCATTCGCGTCTGACGCCGCCCCTCCGCCTGCATCCGCTCGGCCAACCAGTGGCCCAACGCCGGCGTGAGGTTCACCCCGCGACAGGAAAGCACCTCGGGCAAGGCCCCGCAAAGCCGGTTCGCCCGACCCTGGTCGCCCTGGCAGGTCAACTGCCCGACGCCGCGCGCCCGCCACTTCAACCACGTTCTCATGCAGAACCGATCGCGCAGCCACCAGACGCGGCACCCGCGCGAAAGCAACTCCGCGCAAACCGGGTCGAGCGTCTGCGGGTTGCCGCAAAGAACGACCCGATGGCCCGAGTCCTTGGGCCCGTCGGCCGGCTCGAGCAGCTTGGCCGCCCTGTCCGTCCAACGCCGCAGACGACCGCCGCGCGGCAACGTCGGAACATGCAACCGGGCGTCCTTCCAACGGATTTCGAGATGCGCGCCGGTCGCGGCGGCCAGTTCGACCAACAGATCGGCATAGTCCTCGTCTTGTCCGCGCGTGGCGATCAGTTCGATCAGATCGGCCGGTCCGACCGGGTGAACTTCGGTCAGGTAGACCACCACGCGAATCAGCTTGACCAGATTGTAGCGCAGCGCCAACGCGTTGAGGTACGCGGGCGTAATACCCTTCACCGGGCCGGACGCCGCGTCGGCCGAGGCCGCTTGCCTGGCGAGCTGATCGGCCCAATGGCTCGCTTGAAGGTCGATCCACTCGAACGCCGCGTCAATCCGATCGTCTAGCGCGTCGCGCCGGCCGGGCGCCGAGACAGTCGGCCATGAACCTTCCAACAGGAGGGCCGGACCGTGGGCGTCGAGCGACTCGTCGATCAGTGCGGGGCGCGCCAGCAGCGTTAGTTTCACGTTACTCTAGTCTCCAAGCGGCACGATATGAAAAGTTGTGTGGTCGGGTGCCACTGCTGGCTTGTCCAGCAGTGTTTTTCTAGGGCTCTCCGCTTCGCACTGCTGGACAAGCCAGCAGTGGCCCCCTTTTTTCTACATGTTTTCTAGCTGGCCGCCGCGTAGTGGGCGGGGGTGTGTATCAAATCGAGCAGTTGCCCGAACCGGTCGAGATAGGCGTCGGCCAACGCGTCGGGCTCGTGGTTGAACGCCACGGTCTGCATGCCCACCTCGGCCGCGCCGACGAGCGTCACCGCGTTGTGCCCGACGAAGGCCACTTCTTCGGCCGCCAGGCCCATCGCCGCAAGCGACGCCAGGTAGCCGGCCGGGTCGGGCATCGCATGGCCCACGTCGCACGTACCCAGCACCGAAACGAACCGGTTGCCCAGGGCCAACCGGTCCAACAGACGGTGCAGGTCGGACGCCGGGCTGCGCGAATCGGCCAGGATGGCCAGCTTCAAGCCCCGGGCGTCAAGCTGCGCAAGCGTCGAACGCACATTGGGCAACGGCCGCGCGGTCGCCTCGCATCGGCGCTGCTGCGCCTGACAGGCCAGCATGACCTCGTCCAACTGCGCCCCGGTGACGCCGAACGAGATCAAGAACGTCCGGAACGCCGTGGCCCAGTGGCAATGCCCCGAATGCACGTCGCCGGAATACTCCCGGTCCCAGATCCGATAGAAGGCCTGGTAGTCGGCCCTCAGGCCGAATCGTCCCAACAGCGACAGAAGCCACCGTCGCCAGGCCGTGTTGTCATAGAGAACGTTGCCGAAATCGAAGAGCAAGCCGCGAACGGGTCGCAACGGCCCGTTGCGGGAAATATCGCCGCCGAACATGGGTATTCGAATCCTTTCGACGAGATCCGGCGCGTGCTCAGCTCTCGGCATGGGCTCGGTTCAGGGCAGCCATGCGACGCCGCAGCGCCGGTTGATGATCCAAAAGGCTGGCGATCCGCTGCCAGTCCAACTCCTCGGGCCCCAGGGCTTCAAAAATCGCCTGGGCGTGCTCCCAGTCTTCCGGCATGTCGACCCGCAGCCGCACGTCGTCACGGTCCATGCGACCTGGCGCGGGAATCAACCGGAGCGGGAACTCTTCGGGGTGAGAATAGAGGTAGGAGGTGACTTCCTGCCGATCGGCCGGCAGCGTCGCCTTACGATGGGCACGGCGTATGGCCGCCGTGCGAAACCACTCGGCGTACATTCCCACCGGCGAGAGAATGGCCGGGCGGCCGTCGCGCGAGCTGTAGCTGACATAGTCGCAACGCGGATGTGATTCGGCCGTGACGACCAGCCGGTCGATCAGCGCCGGATCGACGAACGGGAAATCGGCCCGGACTCGGACCACCGCCTCGGTCGGATACTCCTCGGTCGCCGCGGCGAATCGGGCAAGCGGGTCCTTGGCCGTCGAGCACAGCACGGGCACGTCGCCCGGCACGAGATCTCGGATTGCGTGGTCGGCGGCCGTGTCGCCGCAGAGCACGATCACGCCGTCCAATTGTTGGCAATCCGTCACCCGGCGGACTACCCATTCTAGGACCGACTTACCGCCCAATCGCCTGGCCAACTCGTTGATTGATCCGCCCGAGTGGCAACACGCCTGGACGATTCCGAGAGTTCTTAGCATCCTGCTCACCCCGCTTCCATTCTGGTGGTTCCTGCTCCTTGACACCGGCCGACCTGCCCTGGAAGCAAGCCAACTTCAAGAGCCCCAGCAGTTTAACGCGCCGTGAATCGACTCGTCAAGTCAAAACGGTTGTAGCGAATAGCCAGTCCCGTCCTGCCAGATTGACTCTGCCGAATGACCCGGCCGATCGAAAGGCCACTTTCACCGCGCGGCCAGGCGGTTTAGAATCCCCGGCTTGCGGCCGGTGCGACGCGCTGTGCCCGGGTCGGGCTGGTTCGCGGTCGACTGGAAATGGTTCTTTCCTATTTATCCCCTTTTGCCAAGTTGCGCGGTTCTGGTTTGAGCACGTCTGTTCCACAACCTGTTGATGCGGCCGGTCGGCGGTGGGCCTGGATGGAGATAGGCCTGATCTTCCTGGTTTTCTGTCTGCACGGGGCCTGGCCGGTGCCGGACGTGAACGAGGCCCATTACCTGGGCAAGGCGATCCATTACTGGAATCCGAATTGGGTCGGTGACGATTTCTTCCTCGACTCGCAAGACACCCACACGGTCTTCTATTTCACGTTCGGTTGGCTCTCGCTGTGGCTCCGGCCGGTGGTGCTCGCCTGGACGGGCCGGCTGATCACTTGGGCCCTGCTGGCCTGGGCGTGGCGGAGGTTGAGCTTCGCCGTGGCGCCTCGGGCGTGGTGGTCGGTGTTGACGGCCGCGATGTTGGTCGGGCTGGTCGAATACTTCAACATGGCGGGCGAGTGGATCGTCGGC
>JAFGFF010000011.1 GCA_016931075.1 Pirellulales bacterium
CAGCACGGTGACGGGGAAGCTCAGGTCGACCGGATAGAACTTGGCCGTGACCGGTTCGCCCGAGTAGCTCCGCCGCACGGCGATCAGCGGCACGCCCAGCCCGTAGGTCTTGTAGTGATTCCGCAGCCCGTTGAGTTCGTAGTCCGAGACGAACTTGAAGTGGTCGAAGTCCTCATTCTTCCACCGTCCACCACGCAGCTCGGCCCGAATGTCCCAACTCCCGCCGGCTGTCTGGATCGTGTAGCTCTGTCCCGGCTTGAGTCCCTGGCCGGCGCAAATGAGCCGCAAACCCGCCTCGAGCGACCCGTTGTACAAATCGCACGCCCCGCGGAACTGCGGATCGTAGGGGTTCCAGTCCCGGGCAGACCTCGCGTCGAACAGATACCGGTAGGCGGTCAGCACCGACGCGCCGTAGAGGTCCATCGCCAGCCGTGGATCGCGTTTTTCGGCTTTTCTTGCGGCCAGATAGCTCAGCTCGGAGAGAGCATAGAACTTCTCGAGCGACGGCTCCTGATCGGTGATCGCCTGGAGCTTCTGGAGAACACCCGGCATGTTCTTCTGGACGTCGCGGTCCAGATCGTATAGCCGAAGCACCTGCATCGTCCGCAGGCTGGGTGGGATCTCCTTCTCGCTGGCATCGAAACCGAACCGTTCGATAAGCGAGTTCTTGGGCGCCGAGCGAAGCGTGGCCCAGTGCTGTGTTGAACACCCGGCCAGCAGACAGATCAGCGTTAGCCCCACGACCAGCGCGCCAAGGGTTCTGGCCTCCGCCTTGCGCCGCTTCTGTCTCCATATTTGCCCGGCCGGCGCATGGAACGATCCGACCGTCGCGTCTTCACGCGCGACGGTCCATTCGTCATGAAACGGCTCGGGTTGTCCTGCCAGACGCATCACCATCATTTCCGAAGTGCCAAGCACGGCCGCCAGCGCGCGGACCTTCCGCGCGATCCGGGATGTCGGGTCCAGACTGAACACCCCGAAATGGGCAGGAACAATACGTGAAACCAGTCCGGCACGTCAATGGCGACTTAATAAGGGCCCTGCCCTCGTGGGGGGGGTCTGCGGCTTTGTGCAACAAGTTAGGCGGCATCCCATGGCGATTTTCCCTCCGTGCCCATGCGAGACGTGATCGCATTGAACTTGTCAGGCGGAGCCCAAGAGTGCCAATCAAGACATATTTGGGCAACCCTTACCGATGGCAGGCGTCACTTCGACGGACGAGCGTCCAACCGCGCGGCGCCCGATCACCACGCATTGCCAGAAATATGCAAACGGTACAACTTACGGATTGCGCGAGTCACTCTGACCTGAGTGGACGCCATCCTGCAGGAGCACCCGGTGTTTGGGCACTCACACACGGCTTGCGTGGTACCGCAAAGTTATCCATGCCACTGATCTATTCGCAATATTTTTCCTCATTACGAGAAAGCGCCGGATGATCACTTGGACGTTGGTCTTTCATGCGTTGTTCAAAGAAATCTCGTTCTTTCACAACATTCCTCTAGTAAAGAATCAATAGTCCGTTACGATAGCATCTACTTCATGATCGGCTTCTTCTGATCGCGTCGCTTGGTGGCTCTGCAGCGACTTACGTTCGGCAGCGTGCGGCGGGCGGACATCTGCATTTCCGGCATTCGGTTCGGGCCCTCGAGACGCTGTCTTCTTATCACCGTCTCTCTAACAGCAGGAGGACTTTCTTCGTTTTCGTGGGAACGAGAAAGAGAAGGGGAGGGGTGGTACGCGCGCGACGGGATGTTCGCCGCGGCCCCGAGCATTCTTCTTCTTTGGAGGATTCTCCACCATGCGAAATGTGACTCTTGTGCGGTTTGGACGCTCGCGCAATGCTTCTCTGGTTGCCCGAGGACGGCCTCTCTTCATGGCCTTGCTCGTCCTTGCCCTGCTGTTGTTGGGATCTCCCCAGGCAGGCGCCATCAACATCGTGATGAACTTCAACAGCGGCGCGTCCGCCTATCCGGATTACGATCCGGACGGATCGAAGCTGGTCACCATGATGAGTTACGTCGAGGGGTACTATCAGGATATCTTCGAGGCCTCGGGCACGCTGAACGTCGAGTTCTACTACGCCAACATCGACTCGTTGGCCGTGCACAACAACACGGGCACCAGCGGCGGCAAGCCGACCAGTTGCCGAATCCGGCTCGACACGAACCGGACCTGGTTCTTCGACGAGACCCCGCTGGACAACAGCGAATTTAACATGACCCAGTACCTGTATCGCGACCTGAACGCGACGCAGAAGGCGGACTACTACAACGGCAGCCCGCCGAACTTCCTGGAATACGCCTACAAGGGCAACGACAACGGCACCGGACCAGCCGAGTCGATCAACGGCTACGACGTATGGAGCATCTTGCTCCACGAGATGGGCCACGGACTGGGCATGACCGGCAACGTCGCGTTCTGGGAAGCCTGGTGGGACGAAGAGTACGACGTCGATCCCGACCTGGTCTGGGGCGCCTCGATGGCCGTGCCGTCCTACAGCAGCGACGACATCTATCACGTGGCGGGCCGCTCGAACATGTATCCGTACAGCTCGGTCGGCCAGCGGGTTCTGCCCAGCGCGACGGATATCTTCGCCATCGAGACTTGCGCCGACTGGGGCGACACCACTATCGACCTCTTCCGTCAAGATTTCTATTCCACCAACACAAACGGAGATTTCAACAACAACAATAACTGGGAAGGACACCAGGTGCCCGGCAGCGCCGACGACGTCTGGATCCGTCATGGACGCGACGCCCACCTCACGGCCGACATCCGGGTGAACAACCTGGTCGTCGACGAAGGCGTCACCATCTACACGGGCGCCTACCGGCTCTATGCCGATCAAAACTGCACGTTGGGCAACGGCACCAACTACGCTCGCGTGTACGTTCAGAACGGCGGCGAGTTCCAAGTCGATCTCACGCTGAGGATCAATGCCAACGCCCAGGTGCAAATGGCATCCGGGTCCTTGCTTGACGTCGATTCCCTGCTCATCATGGCCGGCGGTGAATTGATCGGCGCCGGGACCGTGGATATCGAGGACGATCTGAACAACCACGGGCGCATTACCGTCTCGGGCGGAGATCTGGTCATCGACAGCGACGTGACCGTCAACCTCGACGGAAGCGGCGCCAACGACGGCGAAGTCTACGTCACCGGCGGCAACTTCTCGTGCAACAAGGCCCTGACCGATTCGTTCAGCGGCACGTTCCAGGTCAACAACGGCTACTCAGTCACTTTCACCGAAGGGTGGAGAATCGACTCGGTTGCCCAGTTGACCATGTACAACGGAAGCTCGCTTCACGGAGGGCTCTTCCGCGCGGCCGGCACTGTCAACATCGACAACGACGTCTCCTACCACTGCGACGTCCGATTCGAATCGACGGCCGACGTCAACTTGCCCACTGCGGCCGAGGACTTGTACCTCTACGGCGACGTGATCGTTAATGCCGGCGCGTCAATCGCCGGCGGTGGCGAGTTCCGAGTGCAGGAAGGGGCCGTCTGCACGTTCGACGACGGCGCCTCGACTGACTGCATTACGTTGATCTTCGGCGAAACGGTGATCGACGCTGACGGCATCGGCCAGGCGACGGTCAATGGGCCCTTCGGCTGCTATTCCACCGCCGCACAGGTGACCATCGAGGCCGATGGCGATCAGTCGTGCGACGTGCTTGCCGTCAATGGCAACGCCATTCTCGGCGGCACGCTCTACCTCGACTTCATCGACTCCTACGTGCCCGACGACGGCGACACGTTCACCGTGTTGACCTACACGTCGCGCAGCGGCACGTTCGACGCGATCGAATGGAGCGATCCCTCGATCACGCTGAGCGCGACCTACGGCGCGACGGGCCTGACGCTCACGGCGTTCGGGGGCGACGCCTCCATGGCGGCCGTGCCCGAGCCAGGAACGCTGGTCTTGTTGCTTGGCGGAATGTTGGGCCTTGGCCTGATCCAACGTCGACGCAAATAGTCGCTGTAACGCGGCATTTGCCGCGTGAAAAAACCAGCCAGGGCGTTGTCCCTCGCGGCAACGCCCTGGCCTGTGCTCTCTCTTCGTTTCCGACGACGTCGGTTCGGCGTGGAAAGTCTGTACTTTGCGATCGCCGTATAGGCGCGTTTTCTTCACCCAAAAAAACCACCTAAGGCGCTGTCAAGGAATAAGTTACCGCCTTTGTTCTGTAGGGAACGCCCTCCGTGGCGTTCCGTGAACCGCGAGTTTGGCCCATTTTCCGCGGCCCGCGGAACGCCACGGAGGGCGTTCCCTACAGTGACGGCGATGACCTCAATTCG
>JAFGFF010000077.1 GCA_016931075.1 Pirellulales bacterium
GCAAAAGGTGACTGTCACCTTTTCCGCCGCGTTGCCCTGGGATGTAAACGGTTACGGAAAATCGCCATGGGCGAGTTCGAATTCTCGCAGACCGCCCAACAATGGGTCAACGTCGTGCTGATCTGGATCGGGTTCGGCACCCTGGCCGGCCTTCTGGCCAAGACGGTCCTGCCCGGCCGCGACCCGATCGGCACCGTCGGCACCATGGTCATCGGGATCGCCGGGAGCACGCTGGGGCTATTCGTCCTGACGCGATTCACCCAGCCGGCCCACCCCGAAGGCCCTCTGAACCCGATCAGCCCGATCGGCATGCTCGCCGCCACGGCCGGCGCGTTCACCCTGCTCCTGGCCTATCGCCTGTTGATCGCCATGGTCGTCCCGCCCCAGCCGAAAGAGAAAGAGAAGTCCAACAAGGACTGAAGATCTCCTTGGGTGGCACTGGCGAGACGCCAGTGCTGGTGGCTAAAGACACTGGCGAGACGCCAGTGCCACCCTGAAGCCCTTTCTCGCCAGAGCACTACGCCGCGCCGGCTCGGCGGGGGTCGCCGGCCAGGTAGTTCGCTCCGTAGCGCTTGCCGACGTACCAACGCTTCAGTCGCAGAGCCTGGGCACGCAACGAGCCGGAGAAGTGGGTGTAGCGGTAGCTCTTGACGCGGTCGGTCAACCACTTTTCCTTGCAGGCCATGTAGCCGACGCCCAGGTCCAGGTGCTCGTCGCCGCGGGCGTAGCTGTCCTCGATCATCTTGCCCAGCAGGACGGTGCCCGGCCCCACCTCGGCCCACGCCGGATCGAATCCCATCCGCAGCCCATAGATGCGACCCTGGTAGTAGTAACAGTAGATGAACGCCACCGGCTTGCCATCGACCAGCAGGAGGCACAGGTCTAGCGCCCCGGTCCGGGCGGCGGCGGCGTGAACGTCGCGGAGGAAGGGGGCCACGCCCTCGTGGCAAAGGGTCGTGCCGTCTTGGGCGCTGCCCTGCCAGCTCTGCCGAGCCAGCTCGACGCACGCGTCGTAGAGGTCCCAGCGGGGATCGCCGTCGCCGTAGGCAGCCCCCTCGGGCCGATAGCGGAGGAAGCTCACGCGGCCCCGCTCGCCAAGCCGACGCGTGTTGCGGCAGACGTTCTTCCGCCACTTGGGCGTCCGGCTCATCCAGTAGTCCTTCCAAGTCCCTTCCATGTCGATCACGGCCGATTCGTTCCAGGCTTGTTCGACGGGTACGAATCCGGCGGATTGCATCCCGGCCTTGGTCCGCCCGTGGTCCACCCGGCTCTGATCGACCCAACGCAGGTCCAACATGTCCCAGTCCTGCTTGGTCTGGCGGAGATACCGCATGGCCGCCCGAAGGGTGAGCGTCGGCTGCGAGCCGATCGGCCCATAAAAGCTACCCCAGTCGTGCAGCGGATAGGTCAACACGCGGACTTTGCCTGCCCGGGTGTCCTCGGTCTTGACGACCAGCGGGACGATCCCGATCGGTTCGTCCCCTTCATAGACGATCAGCACGCGAAGCTGTTGTTCTTCGCCGAAATGCCGCCAGAACGTGGCCAGCCAGTCGTACGAATGGAAGAAGGTCGCCCCCCGCGTCCTCGGAAGCAGCGCGTTCCAAAGCAGGCGGTACGATTCGAGTTCGGCAAGGCTGTTGATCTGGCGGACGTGGGACATCGTAGGCGGCTCCGGGCACGGGCTCGATCGGGCGTCGACCAGGCGGAAAAGGTGCCAGGCACCTTTTGTGCGAAGCACCCGAAGGGCCGTTCCGGCAAAAGGTGCCTGGCACCTTTTCCGCCAGAGGGGGCTGGGCTGCCGGGGATAGGGAGCAAGCAATGTGCCGCCCCCCGGCCGATCGGACCCGAGGGGTGGGTAGAGATCGCCGCAAAGGCCCTTCCGGCAGACACTTAGGACCACGGCGGCCCTCCCCGATCCGTGTCCCGCGTTGGCCACCATGTTGCCCAATTGCCACATGACCGTTGCTCTGGGGAAATGGCCCTCTGTTGCCTTTGGGAACCGGCAGTCCCAAACCCTCCGCCGGATGAGGTCCTCTTTCTCGACTGCCTGCGAATTGCGTACAATGGGGTAGTCCTTTCCCGATGCGCCCTTTTCCGATTTGTCCTGGTCGAGGGCAGCGCCATGCAAGGTCGCCATGCACATCGGGCCGTGTCGGCAATCGCGGCAGCAATCGCACTTTCCATGCTCGGTCTCGCGTTCTTCTTCTCCCGCCGGGCGTCGAAACAGGAACCGGCTCCCGCCGTCGGTCCGGCCGTCGAAAAATCGGCTGACAAGAAACCGGCCGAAGACGCCCGGTTCGTCCGGGCACGGGAGCGGATGGTCGAGCGCGATCTGGCCGGGCGGCATATCACGAACCAACGCGTGTTGGACGTGATGGGCCGTCTGCCACGGCAGCGGTTCGTCCCGGCTCGGCTCGAAAAGTCGGCCTACGACGACCACCCGCTGCCCATCGGGCATAACCAGACGATCTCGCAGCCTTACATCGTCGCCCTGATGACCCAACTGGCCGATCCGAAGCCGGGCGATCGGGCGTTGGACGTCGGCACGGGCAGCGGCTACCAGGCGGCCGTGCTCGCCTCGCTGTGCAAGGAGGTCTACGGCATCGAAATCGTCAAGCCGCTGGCCGACGACGCGCGTGCCCGGCTGAAACAACTCGGTTTCCAAAACGTCACCGTCCGCCACGGCGACGGCTACCAAGGCTGGGCCGACCATGCCCCGTTCGACGTCATCCTCGTCGCCGCCGCGCCCGACCACGTCCCCCAGCCGCTGATCGACCAACTGGCCGTCGGCGGCCGCCTGGTCATTCCCGTGGGCCGCTACCTCCAAGAACTTCTCCTCCTGGAAAAGCAGTCCGACGGCAGCATCCGCCGCAGCGTCAAGGCCGGCGTCGCCTTCGTGCCCATGACAGGCCAGGCACAGCGGAACGAAACACTCGATTGATCTTTCACTTGGGGTGGCACTCAACGCCGTCCACGTTTGGAGGGTGTTGGGAGCGGCTAAGGCGTTGGGGTTGGAGAAGTTGAGGCCTCCTGCCACAC
>JAFGFF010000078.1 GCA_016931075.1 Pirellulales bacterium
CGGCGGGTCTTCGACTTGCCTGCACCTGGGGTGTCAAGCCGGAAAACAAGGGCGGGCAGGCCGCCCATGGCACCCGATAGTTTTTTCATGTTCTGCTCAGTCTTCCCGGACTACCAGCCGCAGGACGACCACACTGCTTAGCCGAAGCAGCCATCCGACGAGGAACAGGGCGGCGAAGTAGTCCAGGGTCAGGCCGTCAAACAGCCTGAAGACGGCCGTGCCGTAGGCGTCCTGCAAGACGCCGCCGGCCAAGGTGCTGGCCGCACAGCAGACGCCCGTTACGGCGTAATACATCGCGATGTGGGCCACGTTATTTGTCTCGGGAGACAGCTTCAAGACCAGGTTGCCCAGCGCGACGTTCACGCCCGCGTAGGCGATCCACGCGGCCCAGGCGCCGATCAACCACCACCAGCCACCGAATGTGGCCAGGAAGTAGAACCAGGGACCCTGGGCGGTCAGAAGCAGGCAGACCAGCATCAGCGGCCGGTTGCCCAGTCGGTCGGCCAGCCGGCCCATCCACGGGCTGATCGAGAACTGGCCGACCCGCATCATCGTCTGCATTGCCAGCATCGCGAACAGTGTGATGTGCAGCACCTCGTAGGGAAACGCAAAATGGGCCGATTGCGTCAGGCCGTTCGAGAACGAGAACCAACAACCGAACAGGAGCAGGCGGCGAAATCGCCCGTCGGCCAGCGGCGCAACGATCGCCCGCCATGAGACGGCAGACCGTTGAGGTTGCCGGTCCTTCGCGCGACGCTCGGGCGCCCGGCCCAGCGGCACGACCGCCGCGAGCATGAATCCAACGCCCACGACAGCGGCTACGGCGTAGGCGATCCACCGAGGTTGCTGTGGGTGACACTCGTGCCACGCATAGGTGAACCCACCGGCGGCCAGCATGGCGGCGGCATGCCCCACGACCATCCACCGCTCGCGCTGGCCCAGGAACCGCCCTCGTATCGGCGCCGGTACCAGATCGGCTATCCACGACCACAGGGCCACCGTGGCCAGATATTGAAGCAGGTGATAGGCCGACCAGAGCCCGACCAGGACCCAGAGCGAAATCGTGGCCGAAGGGAGGTTCCCCGGCGCGGCGACCACGGGCAACAGCAATAAAAGCCCGGCTGCCAGGACGAATCCACCCAGGCAGAACCGCTTTCGATCGGCCACCCGGTCGATCAGCGCCGGCGCGGCCAGCCGGAGCACGCCGACCAGATGATGCGTCGCCAGAATGGCCGCCAGTCCCAGCCCGGCCCTCGGGGCGCCAAGCTCCAACGCCAGATAGTACACCAGCGTCGTGCTGGCCAGTCCGTTGCCCATCGCCCACAGCCCGCTGTTGGCATAGAACATCCGCCGGGCGTGTCGGGCACGTAGAGTCGGCTGAGATTGCTTCATGGAAGACCGAGCCTTATCGGCTGCCTGGGGCAGGCGTCCGAATTCGTCCGCTATCCCTTCTCAATCATGTCCATCATCACTTCATAATTCCGAACCGTCCTGTCCGAGATCTTCCTGGAATAGGGTGCGCTCGAAGCACATAGGACGAATCCTCGGCCCGTGCCCGCGGTCCCTTCTTCGAGCGCCGTGGTCACCTTCTTTCGGAAGGCCTCTTCTGGAAGGCCTTCGATGTCCACGATTTCGAGATTGCCGAACAAGACTAATTGTTGGCCGTATTTCCGACGGACATAATCCAGCTCAACGTCACCCTGCGGCGGCGGCTCGATGGGGTCCAACGCGTCACAACCGGTCGCTACGATGTAGTCAAGCACGTCCTTCAAGCGACCGTGTGAGTGGATTCGAACATACCCGCCGGACCGCTGAATGGTCTCGATCAACGGCTTGTCGTAGTGGACCACGAACTCGGGGAACCGCGAGGGCGGAAGCATCGGGGGCGTGGCGGCCTCCGGACCGTAGATCCGCCAGAGCCTGCCCGGCAATGCCCGGCTGATCGCATCGACCCGCGACTGAATGTGCTGGGCACAAAACTCCAGGAATCGATGAAACAGCCGGTTGTGCAGCGAGGCAGTCAATACGAACTGCTCCATGTCGAAGAGCAACAACGGCACGCACAACGGGTCGAAGATGTCGATCATCACGATGCCCGTGTCCCCTAGACGCCGCTCGGCATCAAGCACGCCGGAAACATCCGGAACAAGCCGAGACGGGGACGGTGGGAAGTCGAGAAGTGCTGCCAGATCGTCTTCGTTCTTCAAGAGCGGTTCAAGCGTCCAGATCGTATTCACGTCGGGGTCCCGGCGGATCAGGCAAGACAGTTCCCGATCGTCGGAACTCAGTGTGATCCGTGTGAACCGACTACCCTTCTCGTCGGTCCACGTCTCGTCCTTGCGTCGTCCAGGCAGAAAGTCCGGCACGACATCCAAGGCCGCCCACGGCTCGTCGGTCGCCCTTTCAGAATCGGACGAGTTGAAGGGGATCGACCGCATCACAATCCGGTCGGTCTTCTCTCGGGCCAATTCAAGAAGTCGCTTCCAGGACGGATCTGAAAAGATATTCAGCGGGTCGCAATCGGCCGGATCCTCGTCCAGACCGTTTATTTCATAAAACGTCACAGGCACGCGATCCACGGCCTCCCCACGGAGCGTGGCCATCAGGCGTTCACGTCGATTCATGAGCCTCTCCCTTATGGCCTTCACCCACTGCCTGCACTACTTGATACCCGTTTCCAGAGTTTCACCAAGATCACCGAGGCCACGACGGCCACCACCGACAGGACGGAAGCCACGAGATGCCTGCCATAGAGCCAATAGCCTGTGGCGAACAAGGCGCCGTAGACCGCCAGGCACCCGACGGTCATGGCGAGGATGCCCATGGGAACGTTCCAGTGTTGGTCGGCCAGCGGTTCGGGTCTCTCGCCGGTCGCCTCGGCGTCAGCCCCGGCCTGCTTGATGACTTTCCGCCACCCCGGTCCACCAGGGCGGGTCAATTGGCAGAACCGCCGGAGTGTTTCCGAGTCTGTCGGTCGAGTCAGGAAAGTCACGATCATCCACCCGGCCGTCGTGATGGCCACGCCGAGGGTGAGCCTCTGCCAATCGTTCCACTGGCATGAATACCATCCGTACGCGGAGTTGAGACGAAACAGCAGCGCAACGGAAAACGAGATGACCATGGCCGACAGTTCGCTCAGGGCGTTGATCCGCCACCAGAACCACCTCAACAGGAACAGCAACCCGGTGCCTGCCCCGACCTCGAGCATGATCTTGAATGCTTGAAGTGAATTGCTCAAGAAGAGCGCCAGGCAACTGGCCAGGACCATCAGCACCAACGTGGTCACACGGCCGACCAGCACGAGTTCCTTCTGGCTTGCTTCGCGGCGGACGAATCGGGCGTAGTAGTCGTTGACCACGTAGGACGATCCCCAGTTGAGATGCGTCGAAATGGTCGACATGTAGGCGGCGATCAAGGAAGTCATCGTGAACCCGAGCAACCCATGCGGCAGAAACGTGAGCATGGCCGGATAGGCCATGTCGTTCTTGATCTGGTGTTCCGGCAGTCCGGGGAACGCTTCCCGAAGCGAGGCCAGGTCGGGAAACACGATCAGCGAACAAAGCGCCACGAGAATCCAAGGCCAGGGACGCAGGGCATAGTGGGCCACGTTGAAGAGCAACGTCGCGCCGATCGCGTGGTTTTCGTCCTTGGCGGCCAACATCCGCTGTGCGACGTAGCCGCCCCCGCCGGGTTCCGATCCCGGATACCACACGCTCCACCATTGCACGGTCAGCGGAATGATGAAGACGGCCATCAGCGCCTCGGTGTTGCCGAAGTCGGGCATGAGATCGAGCTTTGTTTTCACGGCCGGGTTGCTGAGCAATCCGGCGAGTCCTCCAACCGCCTCTTGGTTCAACGAGACGACCGCCGCGGCCACCGCCCCGCCCATCGCGATCGCAAACAACAGGCAATCGGTCAAGAGCACGCCGGTCAGCCCGCCGAGCGTGCTGTAGACCAGCGTCACCGATCCGGCCACGAGGACTGTCTGGATCGGCGACCAGCCAAGCATGATATTGCTAATCTTTATCGCGGCCAACGTGACCGACGCCATGATCAATACGTTGAAAAACACCCCGAGATAGATGGCCCGGAATCCGCGCAAGAAGGCTGCCGCTCGGCCGCTGTAGCGAATTTCGTAGAACTCAACGTCGGTCAACACGCCGCTGCGTCGCCATAGTTTCGCGTAGACGAAGACCGTCAGCATGCCGGTCAGGAGAAAGGCCCACCATTCCCAATTGCCGGCCACGCCGTGCTGGCGAACCATGTCGGTCACCAGATTGGGCGTGTCGGACGAGAAGGTGGTGGCCACCATCGACACGCCCAGAAGCCACCAGGGCATGCTTCTGCCTGACAGGAAGAACTCTGCCGTGCTCTTTCCTGCCCGGCGAGTCACCAGCACGCCGACGAAGAGCGAAACGGTCAGATAGACGGCGATGATGCTCCAATCGACCAGATTCAGCGTCATAAGAATCCAGCCCTCCTTAGCCATAAGGTCTTCTGAGATACGTCCGAATCGCCACGTTCCAGGAGGCGAAACGGTGAATGTTCTCCACTTAGTGCTTTGCCACCAGGATATCCCAACCGGCCCGACACGCCCAGTAGGCCGGGACCTTGCCGGCTTGGGTAGGGATGGAGAAATCGGCCGCCGCCGTGAAGGATACTCCAATCCCGAACCGAAGCACAGTGGACGCTCCCAGGGCCTGCTGCTAGGATGCCTGGGATGGGCAGACCGTCACCCAGACGCGACACGAAGCAGGCTTTTCACAACAACCGAGGGGGATTCCTGTATGACACGCTGCACCGCATTCTGGGGCCTGCTGCTTGCCGTCGTGCAGTCAAGTGTCTCGCTTGCCGAGGGGCCGGCCATGCCGCTTCGCTTCCCGCCGAACAAGCCGGCGGTGGTCCAGCCCGTGCAAGACCGCCTCTATCGGGCGGCCCAATTGCAGGTTCCCTTTTTTCTGCAGCAAATCCACCCTTGGGTCAAGGATCCGTCGCTGCTCCTGGCAACCGAGAGCCGAAACGGCGAGCATTGGATCCGGCCCAACACGGGCATCATCGAAGGGCTGGCCTTTCTCTGCCGCTTCGGACCCTATGACGAAAAACTCACCGGGCGGTCCCGCGACTCGCTGCGTGACGACGTCCTGTTCCCGATGATGCGCTATTGCGTGGCGACGCACGTGACAGGCGACCGGGCAACCGGCGACGGCCGTCCGTGGGGCGACGCGTGGCAGTCGGCCCATTGGGCCCAGATGCTCGGCCACGCCGCGTGGTGGACCTGGGACGATCTGCCGGAAGATCTCCGGCGAGGCGTTCGCCGCGTCGTGGCCCACGAGGCCGATCGGATCGCCCGCGCGAAACCTCCGCATCAGTTGCACCGCGACACGAAGGCCGAAGAGAACGCCTGGAACAGCCAGATCCTTTCGATTGCCGTCGTGCTCATGCCGGAGGACGCCCGGCGGGCAAAGTGGGAAACGGCGTTTCAGAAATGGGCCCTGTCGGCTTTTCTCCGCCCGGCCGATGCCACGTCGGACAAGATCGTCGATGGGCGGACCGTCGCCGAGCAGTTCACCGGCGCGAACCTTTCGGACGATTTCACGCTGGAGAACCACGGGTTCGTCCATCCCGACTACATGAGCACCTTCAGTCTCTCGTTGGGTTGCACGCTGCACTACCGCCTGACCGGACGCCGCGAGCCCGAGGCGCTGTTGCACAACGTGCCGGGGATCTACGACAACTTGAAATGGTTCGCGCTGCCCGACGGGGGATGCGTCTACCCCAACGGCCAGGATTGGGAGCTGTTTCGCCATCCGATCTGGTTCTACCGGCATGTGTTGATGAGCGTCTACGCCCAGGACCCGGACGCCTGGTCGCTGATGAACCGGTCGCTGGACGCCCTGGACAAGATGCAGCGGCGTTATCCATCGGGCAGGATCTACGGCCCGGGCGAGTCGTTCTTCCCTTCGGCCCACTCCAACCTGTTCCGCTATCTCGCGCGGGGCTGGCTCGTGCTCGAAGCGGCCGGTCCCGTGCCCGACGCATTTCGTCCGAAGCAGGGCGTCCATCGGCTCGATTCGGCCAAGATCGTGCTCCACCGCACGCCCACCGGCGTCCATTCGGTCAGTTGGGGTGCAAAAACCATGGCGATGTGCGTGCCGCTGGGACTGGACCGAGTCATTTCACCGCACCAGGCCAGCGCCGTTGGGCATATTCGGGTGGAGGGGCATCCCAAGCCCCTTCGCACGAGTCTCATCCACGCCGATGTTCAAAACACCAAGGATTCGTTCCTTGCCAAGCTCGTCGTCGACCACGGCAAGGACCAGGTCCGCGCGGAATGGACGATCCAGTCCGACGCACAGGGCCAGTTCCGCCTGAAGGAGAAGCTCGTGGCCCTCCGGGACGTGACGACCGACGAGGTGGCCACCGGCCTGATCGGCGTGCTCAACAATCCCGAATGGATCTACCAGACCGGGCCTCGAAAGCTTACACTCAACGGGGAACCGATCGTCGTCAAGCCCCTTGGCGGCAAGACGTTCACCCGCGAAGGCGTCAGGCGACTGAAGATCGAGCCCTCGCTAGGGATCGAAAGCGACGCCCCCTTGCGAATCCACTACGTTGGAGCGACAGAAATGAAACGCGGCCGGGCGACCGATGAGTTGTACCTCAACTACGTCGGCCAGAAACACGCGTGGCAACGTGGACAGACCATCTCCGAGTGGGAAGTCCACATGCAATGCGTGCCCGAGTGAATGCTCGCCGAAATACCACCGCCAAACAACCGTTGTCAGGAGGATAACCATGTCCGAAGAGCAAGCCGGCGTCACGCCCGGCATGAAACGCTACGTCGAGAAGAACAACCAGTACCTGGCCGAGCGGGACGAGTACATCCGCAACGTGGTCAAGCGGTGGAAGTTCGACACGATCGCCGTGCACGGGCTGTACTCGGTTCGCGACGCCATCGACGACTATCAGGGGGCCATCATCGAGCCCATCTTCATGAGCTCGTCGCAGGCCTACCGAGATTCGGACGAAATGGCCGCCGCGCTGGCCTACATGATCCCGACCTGGTGCTACTCGCGGATCGCCAACCCGTCGACCTATTACTACGAATGGACCCTGGCCCTGCTGGAAAGCTACGGTTCGGACATCGAGACGGGC